>NZ_QUGU01000015.1:0-98023 GCF_003479185.1 Blautia sp. AF17-9LB | reverse complement strand
TGTTCGGGACTTTCACCCGTTAGAGCGCGCCCATGGCGCGCAAACTAAAATATGGAATTGCCCTAAATCAAGGCAATTCCATGCATTATAATTTATCTTTAGTATGGAACCCTCCCATTCTTTACCCATAGCAAAGTAAAGCATCGGTGCATGCAGCAGCAGGCTGTCATATCCCATCAACGACATCGTTTCTGTCAATGCTTTGACCTCATCAGATGTTATGAGCGGAAGCCGCAGCGCCATCAGCCCAAAACAGAGCGAATATCCCAAAAACACAGCCAGAAAGCCGTCGAAAGCCGTCATTAACACATGGGAAAAACTATAAACGCTGCTATGTACCCGCGGTAAAATACAGTTGATATAATTTTTCTGCACATCCTCCCAGTAACTGAGCGCGAACGGCAATACGACAAGAATTGTATTCGTCACCAGAAACGCACTTACACCGCCGCGCGCATTCACCAGATAATAAACCGAGCAGTTTCCTCCTGATCCTGCTGCTTCAGGGTAAATGCTCAGGAAGGTAAGTACGGCAATAAAGGCAATTGTGAGATAAAATTTCCACGATTTTATCATTCTACTGAAATCGGAATGCAGCATTCGAAAAAAGACCATTTTTTTGTTCACCCCCGTCTCGTATGAATGTTTCATGATACCATTTTTATATTTTCATGATAGCGTAAACGCCTGAAATAGTTTATGACGTTTTCTGAAACTTTGAACAAAAAACTTTTTATTCATTTTATCAAGTTGGAACTTTCTCCACCAGATCTTCTACCGTACATACTAATGCCCGCGCAATCTTCAACAAGGTCTCTGTCTGCGCCTTGTTAATATCCTTTCTTCGCTGTTCATACTGCTGAATGGTCCGAACCGAAACACCTGCCTGCTGTGCCAGTTCACTCTGACTTAGATTTGCAAAAGTACGCAATTCTTTCAAGTTTGTCTCCGGTTTTGCTTCACGATATAATTCATTCATTTTATCTACAAACTGACGAACATCCATTTCATGATATGGCGTGTAGAGCATTCGCACTTCAGTTACAGGAATAGCCTGGTTTATTTCCGCAAAAGACAAACTGGTACTCCACTGATAATAGGCCAACGCCCAGCCTGTCCAATATTCAGGGCTGCGATCGTAAGAATAAGAGGGGGCTTGTTCCGGCTTTGGTTCCCCTGCTTCCTGTAATACTTCATATGCAATTTCAACTCCCGACATTCCCGCTACCACAGAACAGTCACCTCGTTCAAACCGTGACGCTGTATTACTCATACAAAACCACTGCCATACAGTTTCCAACGGCCGTTTTAAATCATTGACCATATAATCCAGCATGCAGGCAAGATTTTTTTGTGCAACAGAAAGATATAATTTATCGTAAGCGTGGATCATCTGGTTTCATCTCCTCATCTAAAATTGTGGTGATATATAAATCACCCCGCTGACGGCGGTTTCGTTCCAGATCAAAATATTGCCGACGCGCCATATGATCACGGGATGCTTTCCTCTTATACCATTCCTGCACACTTGCAATCTCATACCCTGTAAATTCCAAACGTTCAAATGCTCTTCTGCTTTTTAAAACAAACTGCTGTCCCAGTTTTCCCAGACGCATTGCATTACTCAACTGACGGTAAGAAATTGCACCATTAATAAAATCCGCTGCAAAAGAAAAATAGCTGTCGTCAGCACGATATCCAATGATAATATCTGCCTTTTCATAATCAAGATGAAAATTTTGTAGCAAATATTCTTTTGCTTCTGCCGCCAACGGTGTGGATGCATCAAATTCTCGATTTTCCAACAAAATCGTAAGCCAATGGAGCATTGTATAGTCGCGCATATTCAAATTGAGAACTTTCAATCCATCACATTCAATCTCATATCTATTTGCGTAACCATTTTTATCCGCACTGACACCCCATTCTTTGGCCATATTTTGGTTTTCTGTACAGTAAAATCCAACACCATAATCATTATAAATTTTTCCATAACCATATTTCGGCCGTTCAATAATATGATCCGAACCATGATAAACTGTTTTTTTCATTTTACCACCTCTGCTTCAAATTATACTCCTAAAGGCGTATAAAAACAACAAATAGAAAAATTCGGATTCAGAAAATACGTTTGAAAGAACTTTTGACATTTTTACAAAAGCGTGATGCTATGATGTCGAAAAAGAGCTCTGCCGACAGACGGTCAGCCTGTTTACTAATTATGTCAAAAATGGTCGCCTAGTTTGCAGACAGGGGTGGCTATTTTTGCGTCTTACCCTTATTTTTTCTCCACCATACGCTTCCTACAACAACTCCTCCCGCCAGCACAAAAATTATTTGTTTTCTCGAAAGCCTCCATCCGAATAACTCAACTCTTACTTCCTTCGGCTGATACGAATACCCCATCAAAATTCTGTTATCATCCCCCGTCCCCACCGACGCATGGCAGTATGTGGTTCCCATGAATTTCATCGCAGATCTCGGTGTTCCCAGCTGGCTCCCGGAATAGCTGGCGCCATTTAGCTGTTGATTGTTTGCAATAAGATTCCCACTGACTTCCCAGTCGCTCATTGTTCTGTCCTTATACCATAAGGTTCCGCCAAATTCATACGGTCTTATCGCCTCTCCCAACAAAAACGAAAAGCTGTCGTTTCCACAGGGTTTTTTGTTCTCTGCAAATTCATAGGTCGGATAAATATAAATCGTCGAACCAATTTGAAAGGCTGATGCATAGAACTCAATCCATTCGAAATCTTCCTCTCTTCCATTCATCGCCTGTTTTCCTACATCGATTTTCATATACTCAAATTTTCCATCCCCATTTTTTAAATCATCGACGATAAACTGCTTCACATGCTCATCCAGCTTTTGTATCTCATTCTCTGGCATCCCTGTTTCCTGCAAATAAGCATCGTAATCAGAAGGAACCTTTTCCTCTGCCTTCACATAAGATACCCCCGCATACAATGACAGTCCGCAACAAAGTAAAACCAGAAATAACGTCCGCATTTTTCTCATACAACGCTCCTCCTTCCTGTTGTCATATTCGATAAACCCGTTCAAATATTCTCTCTTTATCATTATATTATCATAAGATTCAGAATCTTTATATGACGTTTTCCTTAACTTTTTAAAACGCAAAAAATCCCTCCCCACACATCACGCATGGAAAGGGATTTCTCTATTTACTCTATTTTTCTTTTAATCCATCAGCAGATCTCCGCCCCTGCCGGCATTGCTTTTTCCGGGGTCATGAGGCATACGTTGCCTTCGGCGTCTTCTGCGCAGAGGAGCATTCCTTCAGACATCATGCCTGCCAGTTTGGCCGGTTTCAGGTTGGTCAGGACCATAACCTTCATTCCGATGGTATCTTCCGGTTTGTAATATGCTTTGATTCCGGAGACGATCTGTCTTGTCTGGCTTCCGACTTTGACCTGGAAGCAGAGGAGTTTTTTCGATTTCTTCACCGGTTCGCAGGAGATGATCTCACCTACCTGGAACTGCATTTTTCCAAAGTCTTCGAACGTAATCTCTTCTTTTGGCTCTACATCTACAACAGCTTCTTCGGCTTTTTCCTCTTCTTCTTTTGCGGCAGCCATAGCAGCTTTCTGTTTTGCCTGGATCACTTCTACTTTTTCCATCACTTCTTTGACGTCGAGTCTCTGGAACAGGATCTGCGGCTGATCGGTTACCTGATTGCCCGATGTATACAGTCCGAACTGATCCAGCTCTTCGTAGCTGCGTTTCTCTGCATTCAACTGAGCCAGGATCTTCTCGGTGGTCTCCGGCATGAAAGACTCGAGCAGGCATGCGCCGATGGTGATGCTCTCTACCAGGTTGTACAGAACCTCTTCCAGACGATCTTTCTTTGCCTCGTCTTTTGCCAGTGCCCACGGCATCGTCTCGTCAATGTATTTGTTGCAGCGTTTGAACAGACCAAAGATTTCGGTCATCGCATCTGCCACACGCAGCTCTTTCATCTTTGCAGCAACTTTTGCTTTTGTTGCGGTAACGACTGCTTTCAGATCATCATCCACCTCTTCTGCTGCGCCGGTCTTTGTCACAACGCCGCCGAAGTATTTGTTGCTCATGGAGATGGTACGGTTTACCAGGTTTCCAAGAGTATTGGCAAGGTCGGAATTCATACGCTCAACCAGCAGCTCCCAGGTAATGACACCGTCGTTCTCAAACGGCATCTCGTGCAGAACGAAGTAGCGGACAGCGTCTACGCCGAACAGGTCTACCAGATCGTCTGCGTAAATCACGTTTCCTTTGGATTTACTCATCTTGCCGTCGCCCTGCAGCAGCCACGGATGACCAAATACCTGTTTCGGCAGCGGCAGATCAAGTGCCATCAGGAAGATCGGCCAGTAAATGGTATGGAAACGGATGATGTCTTTTCCGATCAGATGCAGGTCTGCCGGCCACAGCTTGTTGAACTGCTCGGAACTGTTTCCGTCACAGTCATAACCGATTCCAGTGATGTAGTTGGTCAGTGCGTCCAGCCATACATAGGTAACGTGCTTCGGGTCGAAGGATACCGGGATTCCCCAGGTGAAGGAGGTTCTGGATACACAGAGATCCTGCAGTCCCGGAAGAAGGAAGTTGTTCATCATCTCGTTCTTTCTGGAAACCGGCTGGATGAATTCCGGATGAGTGTTGATATAATCGATCAGTCTCGGTGCATATTTGCTCATCTTGAAGAAATATGCTTCTTCTTTTGCCGGCGTAACCGGGCGTCCGCAATCCGGGCATTTTCCGTCTACGAGCTGGGACTCGGTGAAGAAGGATTCACACGGTGTACAGTAAAGACCTTCGTAATATCCTTTGTAGATATCTCCCTGATCGTACAGTTTTTTGAAGATTTTCTGTACCTGTGCCTCGTGATCGGCGTCGGTGGTACGGATGAATTTGTCGTAGGACGTATTCATCAGATCCCAGATTCTCTTGATCTCGGTGGATACGTTGTCTACGAATTCTTTTGGCGTGATACCTGCCTCTTCTGCTTTCAGCTCGATCTTCTGGCCATGCTCATCGGTTCCGGTCTGGAAGAATACATCGTAGCCCTGCTGACGTTTGAAGCGGGCGATGCTGTCCGCGAGTACGATCTCGTAGGTGTTTCCGATGTGCGGCTTGCCGGATGTGTAGGCAATCGCCGTGGTGATATAATATTTTGGTCTGATTTTTTCCATTGCTTTCATTTCTCCTTTCAAATAAAAAAACTGCCTTATTCCGCTCTCTTGTAGTCGGAAGAAGACAGGTTTGTTTACCCGTGATACCACTTCTTTTCGTCCCTGCCTCACGGCAGAAACCTCTGCAGGTACATGTGCTATACCTCTCCGCTGTAACAGGCGGAACCTGTCGCAGCCTTACCGTTTCAGATTGTTGTTCTCACGGTTCGGTGCGCCTCTCGGAAGCCATGTTCGATCTGCCGCTCCTTCTCCCCTCTCAGCCTGCAAAACCGGAATAGTTTTCGGGGGTGTTCTCTGTAAATTCGCACATGCAGATGTACTCTCTTCGTCACTGTGTTTTGTTTTTATGCACTGGTTTTATGCTAACACATTTACATCAATTTGTAAACCGCAAAAAAGCCCGCCGTACGGGGATTTTTTCATATTCTCCCCATTCGGCGGACCTTTCATTCATCGTAACAATTATCTGTGGTTTGCTTTGATCACAGACATTGCTGCTTCATCTGCTACAACTGTCAGATCGTTGTGAAGCTGCAGGATGGAAGCCGGAACCTGCGGAGTAACCGGTCCGTACAGAACTTTGTCGAGGATCTCTGCTTTTCCTTCGCCGCTGACGATCAGCAGAACTTTTCTCGCCTGCATGATGTTCTTGATTCCCATGGTGTATGCCTGGGTCGGAACATCCTCTACTTTTTCAAAGAAACGTTTATTTGCCTGAATGGTGCTCTCGGTCAGGTCAACGCAGTGTGTCTCTTTCTCGAATGCTGCGCCCGGCTCGTTGAATCCGATGTGGCCGTTGTTTCCAAGTCCAAGAAGCTGCAGGTCAATGCCGCCGACGCTGCGGATGATTTCGTTGTATGCTGCACATGCTTTTTCGCTGTCCGGCTCCAGTCCGTTCGGAACGAAGGTGCGCTCTTTGTTGATGTTGACATGATTGAACAGGTTGGTGTTCATGAAGTAACGATAGCTCTGATCATTCTCCGGAGAGAGTCCTTTGTACTCGTCCAGGTTTACGCTGGTGACATTTGCGAAATCAAGGTCGCCTTTGTTGTACCACTCAACGAGCTGTTTGTAAGCGCCGACCGGGGTAGATCCGGTTGCAAGGCCGAGCACTGCGTGTGGTTTCATGATCACCTGCGCGGAGATGATGTTTGCTGCTTTTCTGCTCATATCATTGTAATCTTTTGCTTCAATTAATACCATTTGTTTTTCCTCCAAATTTCTTCTATATAATAAATTACATAATAACCTGTTTCAGGTTCAGTTCGTCGTCCACCAGAAGTACATGCGCTTTTTTGCCCGGTGCAATGGATCCTACTTCATCGTAGATACCGATGCTCTGTGCCGGATTTCTTGTTGCCGCAAAAATGGCATCTGCCAGCGGAATATCAAACGAAACTGCTTTTCTCATGCAGTCATACAGGTTCGTTGCAGAGCCCGCGATGGTCTCACCGTCGGTCAGGGTTGCTTTTCCGTCTTTCATCCAGACAGCCTGTCCCCCGAGGGAATACGTTCCGTTCGGCATTCCCGTTGCCATCATGGAATCGCTGATGAGAACCATGCGCTCACTTCCCATCATGGAGAAGGTCGCGCGGACAACCGCACCGTGAATGTGATAGCCGTCACAGATCAGCTCCATGCGGCACTCCGGATCGTCGAATGCGGCGCCGATGACACCAGGGTTACGGTGTGCGAACGGCGGCATGGCGTTGTACAGATGGGTGACATGGTGTGCTCCTGCTTTCATGGCAGCCAGCGCGGTGTCATAATCTGCTGTTGTATGGCCGATGGAAACCATGACTTCATCGGAAACCTCTTTGATAAATTCCAGTGAGCCAGGCATATTCGGGGCTAGGGTTACGAGACGGATTTTTCCGCCGCTCGCCGCATTGCATGCGCGGAAGAACTCAGCGTTCGGAGCCACGATGTTCTCCTCTGCCTGTGCGCCTTTTTTGATCGGATCGATGAACGGTCCTTCCATGTTGACGCCGGCGATCACTTCTGCTTCCGGCTCATCTTTGATTGCTTCGATGGTTCCGAAGATTTTCAGCAGATCGTCTTTTGGCAGTGTCATGGATGTCGGGCAGTAAGAGGTAATGCCGTGCGCTTTCTCGTAGCGCAGGATCTCTTTTAAACCTTCCACGTCTCCGTCTGAAAAATCATGTCCGGCAGCGCCGTGGCTGTGTACGTCAACCAGTCCCGGCAGAACCATCATGCCTTTCGCATCGATCACTTCCTGATCGATCACTTCTTCTTTTGTGGAAACGAAACGTTTTCCTTCTATATAAAGATCTTTTTCCGCAAACGTTCCGTCTTCCTGAAATACACGTCCGTTTTTGATAATCATTGTCTTGCCTTCTTTCTTTGATCTGTTCTGATTATAATTTATGTTGATTTTATTTTCAACTATTTTTATATTTTAGAAATTACTTTCACGTCATTAAAGTTCTTTCCATTTTTCCGCCCGCTTTCCCGTACAATTCACACACAATTGAAAGTTGATTCACCACTCTGCCTGTGATACAATAAAGCAAGAACTGATCTGAATTTCTTTCAGATATTTACAGATACCAGGAGGACTTACGTTCCATGGAACACTTTGAAAAATCAATTATTCCTGTCATTGAGTCTGTCTATCCCTCGTTCACTCCCCTGGAACGGACGGTAGCAGATTTTTTTATTCATAATACCGACGAGTCGGATCTGTCCGCGCGCCACGTTTCGGAACTGCTCTATGTTTCGGAGGCTTCGCTCTCCCGCTTTGCGAAAAAATGCGGCTACACGGGCTACCGCGAATTTGTCTACCGTTACCAGGAAGGTCTAAACGCCGCACTGCCTGGCACGGACGATCACATCAAACAGGTGCTGAATACGTATCAGGAGCTGCTGAATAAAAGCTACTCGCTCGCCGACCGCGCGCAGATTGACCGCATCTGCCATATTCTCACTTCGAAGCGTCGGGTGTATGTCTACGGTCTTGGAAGCTCCGGACTTTCCGCCCAGGAAATGAAGCTGCGTTTTATGCTTGCGGGCGTGGATATTGAAGCAATTACCGACATTCACATCATGAAAATGAATGCCGTTCTGCTCAATGAGAGCTGCGCTGCAATCGGCATTACCGTCAGCGGACAGACACCGGAGGTGCTGCGTGCGCTCGGAGCCGCGAAGGAAAAGGGAGCCTCTACCATTCTCTTTACTTCCCGCAGCTCCAGCGATTACGATGCCTTCTGCGATGAAGTCCTGCTGCTTGCGGTCAAAGAGCATCTGAAAAACGGCGGCGCAATCTCTCCGCAGTTCCCGATTCTCGTTATGATCGACGTTCTGTACTCGCATTTTCTCACGACCGACAGCGAGCGCAAGGAGGCTTTATATGAATACGCCGTCACCAAACTCCATGAAACGTGATCCCGGCCGCGGCAGCGCGTATCTTTCTTTTCTGAAGAAACGTTGCCGTGATTTCTTTTTCTTCTGCCTGCTCCTCGGCGTTTACGTCGCCTTCATCACCCTCACAGGCATCGGCTGTCCGATCCGGTTTTCCACCGGCATTTCCTGCCCGGGCTGCGGAATGAGCCGCGCGGTACTGCTTCTGCTCTCGGGTCATTTTCGGGCGGCATTTCGGATGCATCCGCTCGTCTATGCCGTACTGCCCGCAGGGATATGGCTCTTCTTCGGGCCGGAACAGACGGCGGGACTTCGGCGTTTTAAAAAGGGGATCATCACGGTGATTGTCGTGCTGCTTCTCGCCGTTTATGCCTGGCGCATTTATTACCACGACCCGCTCCTTTCTATTGACCCCTCTCTCGGGCGCGTGCTACAATGGTTCTATCTTAATTAAAGGGGGTATTTACAAATGAATGTAAAAGACAACCGCAGTTTCTGGTTCTATCTTCTGCTCACATTTCTGACGTGCGGACTCTACTCGATCTACTTCTGGTATGTTTATGTGGAAGACCTGAACACCATCTTTTACGGTGACGGCGAAGACAGCCCGAACTACATTATTGTGCTGCTTCTGTCCTGGGTTACCTGTGGAATTTACGGCGTTTACTGGCGTTACAAGCAGGCGAACCGCATGTACCGCGAATCCTACGACCGCTACGGTGTGATGATTGAGGAAAACGGTTCCGCCATTCTTCTGTGGACGCTGCTCGGCTACCTGACCGGCGGCATTGGCCAGCTCGTTGCCGACTATTTCATGATCCAGAACCTGAATAAGACGGCACTCGTTTATAATTCACGTGCATATTAAGCAGGGGAGGCGTTTTTTATGGCAACATCTATGGTAAAGGGAAATCCGGTAAAGCTGATGCTCTCGTTTGCCTTTCCGCTTCTCATCGGAAATCTGCTGCAGCAGACGTATAACATCATCGATGCGGCGATTGTCGGCCAGGCACTTGGCCCGGAGGCGCTCGCCAGCGTCGGTGCAAGCAGCAGTGTACAGTTTCTGGTGCTCGGCTTCTGTATGGGAAGCTGCACGGGATTCAGTGTCCCGGTTGCCAAGTATTTCGGCGCCGGAAAGCTTGATAAAATGCGCGATTATATCTTTAATGGTGCTGCACTTGCTGTCCTGATTGCGGCCATTCTGACCACACTCTGCAGTTTACTCTGTGCACCGATTCTGCACCTGCTGTCGGTTCCGTCCGATATCTTCGCGGATGCCTACGCATATCAGCTTGTGATTTTCCTCGGGATTCCGTTTTCGATTCTGTACAATTATCTTTCCAGCATCCTGCGTGCCGTCGGGGACAGCCGCACGCCGTTTCTGTTTCTGGCATTTTCGGCAATCCTGAATATTTTCCTCGATCTGTTCTGTATTATCATTCTGCATCTGGGATGCGCAGGAGCGGCGATTGCGACGATTTCCGCCCAGGCGATCAGCGGACTCTTATGTCTGTTTTTTATTTCCCGTAGGGTAAAGCTCCTGCTTCCGACAAAAGAAAACCGCACTCTGCGAAAGGATGCCGCGCAGGAACTCCTCGCAATGGGCATTCCGACGGGACTGCAGTTTTCGATCACGGCGATCGGCAGTATGGTAATGCAGTCAGCGAATAATGGACTTGGCAGTGTTTATGTTTCGGCGTTCACAGCTGCTATGAAAATCAAACAGTTTATGATGTGCCCGTTTGATGCGATCAGTACCGCGGCTTCCGTTTTCTGCAGTCAGAATCTCGGAGCAGGCCAGGCAAAACGAATCCGTCAGGGACTCCGCCAGGGTGTGCTTGTCGGTGTCGGCTATGGTGCGTTTGCGGGTGTCATCATGATTCTGTTCGGACGGCCGCTGACAAAGCTCTTTATTGTCAGCTCTGCTTTCGAAGCAATCAACGCTTCGGCAAAATATCTGCGCTGCCTCGGATTTTTCTACTGGATGCTTGGTATTTTGAATGTCTGCCGTATGGTAACGCAGGGACTTGGCTACTCGGGAAGAGCCGTTTTCTCCGGCGTAATGGAGATGCTGGCACGAACGATTGTCTGCCTGGGATTTGTCGGTGCGTTTGGCTTCACCGCAATCTGCTTTTCGGATCAGGCTGCGTGGCTCGCCGCCTGCTGCTATATCGCACCGACATGTCTGTACTGCGTGAAGAAATCTACGAAGATGATTGCGGATCGCGGTGCGAAATAATAACGTTATTTTCTGTCTTACAGCGGCTTCCAGATACTTCTCAGGTTATCGCGGCAATCACCAGAAACTTGTTCCATCACAGATTTTGGTTCATTGCCCGCAAAATCAAGAAAAAGATACTGTTCTGCATGGAATCATCTTCCCCGCAAAACAGTATCTTTTTTCTTGTTTTTTCAGCGTTACCGCTCGATTCCATCTCTTGCCGCAAGACCCTTGTCAAACGGATGCTTGATTTTTTTCAGCTCCGAAACATAGTCCGCCCGCTCAATCAGCGCCTCCGATGGTCCCTGCCCTGTCAGAATCACTTCCAGCTTCTCCGGCTTGTGATCCAGAAAATCCAGAAGGAGCTGCTCATCAAACAGTTTGCTTCCAATCGTATAAACCAGCTCGTCCAGAAACAGTACATCGTATTCTTCCTGAACTGCTTTTTCTGTCACTTTCTGAAACTGCTCTTCATAATACCGTTTCTGCTCTGCCTTCTCCTCCGGTGTCATCAGAAACGAAAACTTTATCTTGTCCTGCCCCGGCACAAACGTCACATTCGGCGACAGTAAGAGCACCTTCCGCTCGCTCGTGCTGTTATCTTTCATAAACTGATAAATCAAAACACGGTATCCATACCCTGCCGCACGCGTACAGAGTCCCATACCACAAGTCGTCTTTCCTTTTCCATCCCCACAGTAGATGTGGACACAGCCTGTCTGTTTTTCCATGGTGAAAACCTCGCTTTTTCTTTCTATGTTCATTTGTAAACAACAGGTAATTCGAAACAAGTTCGCAATCCCAAGTAAAAATTGTAAACAACGGAAAAAGGAGGGCAGATTTTATTCCGCCCCCCAAAAAGGTTTCCTGATTATTTACCGAAATATCTAGCCAGCAGACCAGCGAATGCTTTTCCGTGTCTAGCTTCGTCTCTTGCCATCTCATGCACGGTGTCATGGATTGCATCGAGATTCAGGGCTTTGGCACGTTTTGCAAGATCTGTTTTGCCAGCGGTTGCTCCGTTCTCTGCCTCTACACGCATCTGCAGATTTTTCTTGGTGCTGTCGGTTACGACTTCGCCGAGAAGCTCTGCGAATTTTGCTGCGTGCTCTGCTTCTTCGTAAGCTGCTTTTTCATAGTACAGACCTACTTCCGGATATCCCTCGCGGAATGCTACTCTGGACATTGCCAGGTACATACCAACCTCAGAGCACTCGCCCTCGAAATTGGCTCTCAGGTCTTTTTTGATATCTTCCGGAACATCGGATGCTACGCCAACTACGTGCTCTGCTGCCCAGGTCAGATCCTCGCCCTGCTCGATAAATTTCTCTTTCGGTGCTTTACAGATCGGACAGACTTCCGGTGCTTCTGCTCCTTCATAAACATATCCACATACGCTGCATACAAATTTTTTCATAGTCTTTCTTTCCTTTCTTTTTGTTGTGTATTTAATTTTATCATTTCCAATTTTGTGGTTTATAACAGTTTTTTATTTTTAATATTAGTAACTGTTACTGATATTACTTTAACATAAGCTTCCCTTTTTGTCAATGCCTATTTTTAATTTTTTCTTTCTTCCTGGGGATGCTATACGTTCCCCGGGTGATTTTTGCAGTTCTCGCAGATGCCGTAAAAATTCACAGAGTAATCTTCGATCGTACCTCTGAAATTTTCCGCTGCTACGTTCTTGATTTCGCTGATGTCACGCATTGTAAGGTCTGTCACGCAGTGACATTTTCTGCAAATGAAATGGTGATGCGTGGAAGTATCTCCATCGAACCGGTCCGGGCCATCTCCTGTTGTAAGACGCTTGATCTCTCCTAATTCAGAAAGAAGAGACAGGTTCCGGTATACTGTGCCAAGACTGATATTGGGAAATTCTTTCCGTACATCGGTATAGAGCATATCTGCGGTCGGGTGATCCTTTCGCCCCTGAAGGCAGACTTTGATGCTTTCTCTTTGTCTGCTATACTTGAGTGTTGACATAGTTTTTTTCCTTTCGTATCTTTCAATAACAGTAATTGTTATTATATTTATACTATAAGGCTGCTTCTCGCAAAAGTCAAGAAAAAGATCACTACCCTGTCTACACAGATTTCCGTCTGTCCCAAGATCAAAAATTTCCCAAAAACGAGGAGTGCCCAGGAACCTCTCGGCGCCTGGGCTATTATTATGAAAAAATCTTAATTGTGTAGTGATTGCATACACGCTGTTCCTTTGGAACTGAGATAACTATACCAATTAATTATGAACAAATTATGAACGTGCAGTGAATCTTCTGTGAATATGTACATTTTTTAGAATTATTTTATACTTTCTTTGTGTATTTATCACATATTTTATTTCTAATTCTGTCCCTTACTCTCTACTCTGTCTAGAAATCGTTTTTCTCCGTTAATTTTTCTATTCGTATTGCCCATCCCCGATTTTCCCTGTCATTTCTCTCTCATTTATGTTAAGATTGATGTACAGCCAATGCGGCAGAATGGAGGATTTTTTATGAGTACCGGAAATCAGGAATATATACGAGACATGAACCGCGCCCTGGTTCTCGAGGCAATCGCCAACCATCCGCCGCTTTCCCGCGCAGATCTGGCGAAAATGCTGCATCTGACAAAAGCAACCGTATCCACCATCGTCCAGGAACTGCTCGACCGCCAGCTCGTCATAGAACTCGGCAGCGCCGAAAAAACTTCCATGGGTCGAAAACCGATTCTGCTTACTTTTAATAATCGCTGCGGTTCCATCATCGCCGTCGATCTCGGCGTAAAAAAGATCACCATTCTCACCGGAGATCTGAAGGGAAAATCATGTACTGTAAAAGAATACCCGATTGATCCATCCCTCTCCCTGGAGGAATACCTGATTTCCCTCCTCCACAAAACCAAATCCGACCTCCCCAAGACCCCGTGCGGCCTCGTCGGAATCTCCATCGGAATCTACGGCGTCGTCTGCGACGACCTCGTTTTATTCACACCCTACTACGATCTAAAACACTCCAACCTGAAAAACTACCTCGAAGAAGAATTTCAGGTCCCTGTCATCGTAGAAAATGAAGCCAACCTCTCCGTCATCGGCGAAGCCGCCTGCGCAGAGCACTTTAAAAATATGATCTTCCTGAACATCCACGAAGGCGTCGGCATGGGAATCCTCATTGACGGCGAACTCTACACCGGCCAGAACGGCTACGCCGGCGAATTCGGCCACACCATCCTCTTCCCCGATGGCCGGCCCTGCCCCTGCGGCAACCACGGCTGCCTCGAACAGTACATCTCCGAAGCCGCCGTCCTGAACGATTTTGCCGCCGCCGAAGGCTTAGAAAACGTCTCCGTCGAACGCTTCATCCAGTATTACCAGGAAGGCAACCCCAACGCCCGCAAAGTAATGCAGGATTTCACCCACTACATCGGAATCAGCCTGAACACGGTTCTCCACACCTTCAACCCGGACGTCATCGTCATCAACAGCTCCTTCACCAACTACATCCCAGGTCTGATCGACGAAATCACCTCCGGAATCCAGAACCGCCTCCGCTGGTACCTCCACGTCCTCCCGGCTCACCTGCAGGATGTCTCCGTCCTCATGGGCGGAATCAGCCTCTGCTCCCGGAACTTCCTCGGAATTTCCACCTTTAAGCTGCTGGACCTGTAACTCAGAAATAAGTCCCTGTTCAGAGCCCCATCTCGATTCCGCTGCGCTGCATCTTGATGTGGCTTCTCGCCATATGAAATTTCAGAAAAAAGTGCTCATTCATGCAAGCATGATTCGCAATTTGTTCTGAAATTTCGCATGGCTCTGAATAGTCACAATTTGTTCATGATTTTTTTACAACATGAACACGCTTTCAACATAATTTACCCGTATACTAAAAGCATAAATAATGAATGCCAACATTATTTACACAATTTTCTTTTTCATATTGCCGATTAGAAAATCGGCTCTCCTTCCTTTAAAAATAAAAATGAAAGAAAGCACTGTTTCGCCAACGGTGCTTTTTTTCATGCCCTTTTCCCCGCTTTTCCACCGCTGCCATGCGTATCACGCAAGGGCGGACGGGCGACGGCGAGGCGTCCCCTCTATTTACACAATTCATCCGTCAACCGCGCAAACTCCTGTAAATTCAATGCCTCCCCACGAATCGTAAGCGGCCAGCCGCAGGCTGTGATTGCAGCCTCAATCTCCTCTTTCGAAAAATGCAGCAGCTCCGAATTTTTCAGTCCGTTCGCCAGCGTCTTCCGTCTCTGATTAAACGACGCCCGAATAATGGAGAACATCAACTTCTCATCCTTCGTCTCCACCGGCATCACCTCATGACGCGTCAGCCGGATCACCGCACTTCCAACCTTCGGCCGCGGCATAAAACAGTTCGGCGGCACATTCGCCACAATATACGGCTCCGCATAATACTGCACCGCCAGCGACAGCGCCCCGTAATCCTTCGATCCCGGCCCCGTCTGCATCCGGTCCGCAACCTCCTTCTGAACCATAACCGTAATCGAATCCACCGGCACATGATTCTCAAATAATCCCATAATAATCGGCGTCGTAATATAATACGGAAGATTCGCCACAACCTTGATCGGCCGTCCGTTGTTCTTCTCCTTCGCCAGCGCCGCCAGATCCACCTTCAAAACATCATTGTTGATAACCTCAACATTATCATAATCCGACAGCGTATCCTCCAGAATCGGGATCAGATTCTTGTCAATTTCCACCGCACACACACTCCGCGCAGCATACGCAAGATACTGCGTCAGCGTACCGATACCAGGTCCGATTTCCACAACAAAATCGTCCGGTCCGATACCTGCAGCGGCTACAATCTTATCCAGCACATGTGGATCAATCAGAAAATTCTGACCATACTTTTTCTGAAATACAAAGCCGTACTTCTGCAGTACGGCTATTGTATTCTGCGGCTCCCCGAGCCACGGTTTTACTTTCTCCATAAATTCTCCATGTATTTAGAACTCAAAGTCTTTCTCGTAAAGAATCACGCGGTCGTCCGCATCGGTATGCTTTCTGGACATGCGTCTTCCGAATTTACGGGTTCCCTTTTCTGCATGGGCGATGGCACGATCCACCATATCTTTGACCTGTGAAATCGTCATCGGCTCGCCCTCCTTCTGATTGTTGCCAATCTGTGTATACAGAGCAAGCACACCCATCTCGTCCATCTTGTATCCATTCTCACGCGCATACGTGCGGGCAAACGTAACCAGCTCGTCGTTTGTGAAAACAGGAATCGAAATGACCGTCTCAAACTTCTTCGCAAAATCAGGGTTATTCCGCAGAAGACCTCTCATGCTGACCTTCTCATCCTCGATGATCAGAACCAGACTGTCGGTACGGAAATCCATTGCCTGCGACAGCTTCTCGATCGTCTCCGGGTACATCAGACCGGCACGCTCGATCAGGAGGAAACCTCCCGCCAGCTTTGAAACAATCTGCGCACAGTCCTTTTTGTTCAGAACAGATGCATCCAGACGGGCCATCTTCGTTGCCGGAAGTTTTAAGTCAGCACAGATTGCACGGACGAGATCCTCCGACAGCTTCGTTTTTCCAGTACCGTATCCGCCCATAATGGCAATGTTTCCATGACGGGAAGTACGGTCGCCTGCGTAATGATAAACACCATGCATTGCATCCAGAATCTGGATATCCATGCCTGGAACTTTCGCAAAGTAAGTAAACAGCGCTTTCTGCTCATCACTCAGCTTATCCGGCTGGGTGTCGTTCAGGATGCGGAGTCTTGCCTCCTCCGGCGTCTCCTCGCGGAGCACCTCTTCAATCGATTTCGCAACAGTTCCTTCCGGAATGTTGTCGCGGATCAGCTGAACGGTGGCATCCGTTGTTTTTTCGATGCTCATGTTGATCGTCGCATCGGATACGCGCTCACGCTTTGGCTCGGTCGGAACTTCGATTTCGATTTCCTCCGGGGTAATCTCGATCGGCTGGGTTCCTGCCGGCTCAAACGGATCGGCTGGCTCAGTCTCGGCCGGGGTTTCCGGCTCTGTTTCGCTTTCCGGCTCGTCAGCAGGTTCTGCTTCCGCAGTTTCCGGCTCATCCGGCAGTTCGATTTCCGATGCTTTTTCAGCTTCCTGCACTTCTGCGTTCAGCGCTGCCTGAAGCTCACTAAAATCGATGGTCGGCCGTGTCTCCTCTGCCGGTTTCAGATCCGCGATGACAACCGTTGCATCCATGGACGGTGTCTCCGCCGGTTCTACGGTTTCCTCAATTTCGGCTTCCGCCTGAGCCTTCTCGGCTGCTTCTGTTTCAGCTTCCACTGCTGGTTCTGTAACTTCTGCTTCTTCGATTTCAGCCTCGGCTGCCGGTTCTATAATCTCTTCGATCTCAGCTTCATCCATCGGCTCTGTAGCTTCTTCGGTTTCAGCCTCATCCGCCGGTTCTGTGATCTCTTCGGTTTCCGCTTCATCTGCCGGTTCTGCATCTTCTTCCGGCTCAGCTTCCGCCTGCGGCTCCTCAGCCGCTTCCCGTGCCTCTGCCTCGGACTCCGGATCCATCGGCTGCTCTGCGGTTTCGGCTTCTGCTGCCGGTTCCACTGGCTCTTCTGCTTCTTCCTCCGCAACTTCCTCCGACAGGTTTGCTGCGGTCTCCTGGAACAGTGCTTCGAGGTCCGGCTCTTCGTATTTCTTCTCCGGCTTCGGTGCTTTCGGCATTACCGGCTCGGCTTTTTCCTTCGGTTTTGGCTGCGGTCTTGTCTTGATTGTCGTGTTGGCATCCGGGGATACCTCTACGTTTACATCAAGCTGCTCCGGCTCCAGATCTTTTACTTCGTACTGTACCGGCTCTTCGCTTGTCTCTTCCTCGACTGCCGTCTCTTCCTGTTTCTTTCCGCGGAAGGAGAAGACATCGCGGATGCTCTTTGCAAGCTCTGCGTGAAGATCGATCGTATTTCCAAGGTACGTCGGCGTGCTGTCTGCATACGCCTGCTCTTCCGGAATCTCCTCGATCGGCTCCTCTGTCTGCTGCAGTGCTTCGTACTCCTGCACCTGCTCTGCATCTGCCTCGGCCTGCTGTGTTTTCTCATATGCTTCGTACGGCGAACCGGCTTCTTTTTCTTCTTCACCGGCCACATACTGGCTCATCACACCGCCGTTTACCGGTTTTACTTCCGGCGTCTCTGCCGGCTCTTTCGTCGCAGCCATTTCACCGGCTCCGCTCTCTCCGGCTAACCGCACTTCAAGTGCTTCCGGATCCTCGGACGGCTCTTCATTCTTTTTGTAGTCAAAACGATGCTCGTATTTGATCTGCTGGGACGGTGACAGCGGCTCGTACTTCATTTTCAGATCCATTGCCTTTGTTACATATTTGCCCTCGCTGAACCACAGGATCAGCTCATCACAGGCATCGATGCATTTCTGCGTCTCTCCGGCTTTGCTGTAAAGGTTTGCCAGTTCATATGCCCATCTCTCGGTAAATTCCCGCTCTTTGTATTCCTCCAGAAGGGAAATCTGCTCCTCAAGCGGCGCTTTCTGTCCTCTTAAAATCTTGTATTTCAGCAGATACCGGGAATTATCGTGACGTGCGACTGCTTCAAACTCGTTGTAAAAGTCAATCGCCTCATCAAAGTCTTTCATTTTTACGGAGACCTCTACCAGGCGGTACAGAATGCCCTTTCCGATGGAAGAACGGTCATACGCCATCAGCAGAATCTTCTTCGCCTCCGGATATCGTTTGTTCGCCTCATAGACATCCGCTACCATGCCGAGCGTGCGCAGACTCTTGACACGCTGCCAATCAACGGCTTCTACAACTGCAAGTGCCCCCTCATAGTCCTCTTTTTTTACCAGACTGTTCAGCTCTTCCAGCCGGCTTTGATATTCAGCTTTATCCAATCTTTTCACCTCAATACATTTCAGATTGTTTTAGTTCATAGACACGAACAGTGTACCACACTCCCCGTAGAATGTCAAAAGAATGCCTGTTTTGCAGGCATTTTTCGGGATGCAGATCCTTCCAGCGGGCATCAAAAAAAGAACACCCGCCCCTCCGGTTTTTCCCGGAAAAGCAGGTGTCCCCTAACTACTTATATTTGATTCCGATTACTTTCTGACAGTAATCTTGTCCAGATGCCAGATATCATCTACATACTGCTGGATGGTACGGTCGGATGTGAATTTGCCGCTGTGTGCGGTATTCAGGATCGCGCTTCTTGCCCATGCAGAAGTATTTCTGTATTTATCCTCAACACGCTCCTGTGCTGCCGCATAGGACTTGAAGTCTGCCAGGGTAAAGTACATATCCGGGCGCGGAGCATTCTTCGGTGTGAGCAGGGAGTCATACAGATCACGGAACATCATGATGTCGCCGTTTGAGTATCTTCCGCTGATCAGATCCATCACTACGTTGTGGATGTCCTGATCGTGGATGAAGTAGCTCATCGGATCGTAGGTGTAGTTGTTCTCATATTCGATAACCTGATCTGCGGAAAGTCCGAAGATAAAGGCGTTCTCCTTTCCAACTTCCTCAACGATCTCTACGTTTGCACCGTCCATGGTTCCAAGAGTCAGGGCGCCGTTCAGCATGAACTTCATGTTACCGGTACCGGAAGCCTCTTTACTTGCGGTGGAAATCTGCTCGGAAACATCAGCAGCGGCAAAGATCAGCTCTGCGTTGCTGACACGATAATCCTCGATAAATACAACTTTGATCTTTCCTTTGATGGTCGGATCGTTGTTTACGACATCCCCAACGGAATTGATCAGTTTGATGATCGCTTTTGCACGCTCATAGCCTGCGGAAGCTTTCGCTCCAAAGATGAAGGTTCTTGGGTAGAACGGCATATCCGGGTTCTTTTTCAGACGGTCATACAGGTACATAATATGAAGAATGTTCATAAACTGGCGTTTGTACTCATGCAGACGCTTTACCTGAACGTCAAAAATAGAGTTCGGATCTACATCAATGCCGTTATGCTCTTTGATGTATTTTGCCAGGCGAACTTTATTTTTGTATTTAATCTCCATAAATTCCTTCTGTGCCTGTGTATCATCTGCAAGCTCAGCGATCTTTTTGATCTTCGGAAGATCGGTAATCCAGCCATTTCCGGCATACTCAGTTACCCAGTCAGCCAGGAGCGGATTTCCGTGAAGCAGGAAACGACGCTGTGTGATACCGTTCGTCTTATTGTTGAACTTCTCCGGAGTCATCTCGTAGAAGTCTTTTAAGGTCTGTTTTTTCAGGATCTCGGTATGAAGCTTTGCAACACCGTTGACAGAATATCCGCCTACGATAGCCAGGCGAGCCATATGAACCTGTCCGTCGTAGATCACTGCCATCTGGCGGACTTTCTCTTCATCACCCGGGTACTGCTCTCTTACCTGGATCAGGAAGCGGCGGTTGATCTCCTCTACGATCTGATAGATACGCGGAAGAAGTCTGGAGAACAGGTCAACCGGCCATTTCTCAAGTGCCTCTGCCATAATCGTATGGTTGGTGTATGCGCAGGTCTTTGTCGTAATCTCCCATGCCTCATCCCATCCAAGGCCTTCCACATCCATCAGGATTCGCATCAGCTCCGGAACAGCTACGGTTGGGTGGGTATCATTCAGCTGGAAGGTAACCTTCTCATACAGCTTCGTGATATCATCGTGATGTTTTTTATATTTTGCAACTGCTCTCTGTACGCTTGCAGAAATAAAGAAATACTGCTGTTTCAGACGCAGCTCTTTTCCTTCGTAATGGTTATCGTTCGGATACAGAACCTCTACGATGGTTTTTGCAAGGTTTTCCTGCTCAACAGCTTTGTGGTAATCACCCTTGTCGAAGGAATCCAGTGAGAAGTCCTGAATGGCCTCTGCATCCCAGATAGTCAGTGTGTTTACAACGTCGTTGTCATATCCTACGATCGGCATGTCGTAAGGAATTGCATTGACAGACTGGTAATCCTTCTGTACAAAGTTTACGCGTCCGGTAGCTTCATCGTACTCCTGTGCCACATATCCGCCAAATTTTACCTCTTTTGCATACTCCGGGCGTTTCAGCTCAAATGGATAGCCGTTTTTCAGCCAGTTATCCGGTACTTCTACCTGATAACCGTCGCGGATCTGCTGTTTAAACATACCGTATTTGTAACGGATACCGCAGCCGTACGCCGGATATCCAAGGGTAGCCAGAGAATCCAGAAAGCATGCTGCCAGACGGCCAAGACCGCCGTTTCCAAGAGCCGGATCTCTCTCCTGATCCTCCAGAAGGTTCAGGTTCAGTCCCATTTCCTCGAGAGCTTCCTGTACCTGTTTGTATGCAGTCAGGTTGATCAGGTTATTTCCAAGTGCACGGCCCATCAGGAACTCCATGGACATATAGTACAGAATTTTCGGATCCTGTTCGTCCATTGCCTTCTGGGTTTTCAGCCAGTTATCAATAATAACATCTTTTACTGCATAGCAGACTGCCTGGTAAATCTCCTGCTGGGAAGCCTCTTCCAGGTTCTTTCTGTACAGCATTTTTACATTCTCTCTCACACTGTTCTTAAAAGTTTCTTTTTTGAACTCGGCGTTTAACATCTGCGTCCTCCTTAATAGCAGTCTGCGAGCGGAGAGCTTGTTTTTCTCCCCGCTCGCAGGCCAATTTCATATTAATGATCGTCGTGAAAACACATCCAAAAATAATCTTAGATACGTTCTACTGCCATGGTAACCTTTTCAGAGTTGATATTCCACTCCTTCTCATAGCCCTTTGTCTCTCCAGTCACGATATCTTCTGCCAGAACTTCAGATTTAATTTCATCACCATGGTTTTTCATGATGTCTACAATCTTATCGTTGTCTTTTGCGTATACACGGATCTTGTCCATAACCTCAAAGCCTGCCTCTTTACGCATAGTCTGGATTTTGCTTACCAGCTCACGTACGAAGCCTTCTTCGATCAGTTCCGGAGTCAGGTTAGTATCCAGAACAACAGTGATTGTATGGTCGGATTCGGAAACATAGCCTTCCATCTGTGCCATGTCGATCAGCAAATCCTCCTCTAATAATACAATTTCCTGTCCATCGATGTCAAGTTTAAGTTCGCCGGTGCTCTTCAGCTCTGCCATTGCCTTGTTTCCATCGAGCTCGGACAGTACGGTTTTGATCTTGTTCAGGAGTTTTCCGTATTTTGGTCCTACGGTACGCATCTGCGGTTTGAAGCTGTAGCTGATGAAATCTGCGATGTCATCTTTGAATACAACTTCTTTGACATTCAGCTCGTCCTCGATGATCTCTTTGTAGAATTCGGAAAGCTGGAACTCGCTCTTCACGTACATGGTTCCGATCGGCTGACGGTTTTTGATATTGGCAGTATTTCTTGCGGCACGTCCCATAACGACGATCTCCAGCAGGTCTGCCATATCCTCTTCCATCTTCGGATCGATCCAGTTCTCATGTACCTCCGGGAAGTCGCACAGATGGATACTTTCCGGTGCACTTGCATCGATGCTCTTTACGAGGTTCTGATAAATATCCTCTGTCATGAACGGAATCATCGGAGCTGCTGCTTTTGCAACGGTCACCAGTGCGGTGTACAGAGTCATGTAAGCATTGATCTTATCCTGCTCCATGCCTTTTGCCCAGAAACGTTCACGGGAACGGCGTACATACCAGTTACTCATATCGTCCACGAAGGACTGCAGTGCTTTTGCTGCTTCCGGAATCCGGTAATTTGCCAGGTTGTCGTCTACAGCTTTTACAGTGGATTCCAGACGGGACAGCAGCCATTTATCCATAACAGCCAGCTTGTCATACTCCAGACTGTATTTTGTTGCATCGAAGTTGTCGATGTTTGCATACAGAACAAAGAACGCGTAGGTGTTCCACAGGGTTCCCATGAACTTTCTCTGTCCTTCCACTACCGTCTTGCCTGCGAAACGGCTCGGCAGCCACGGAGCGCTGCTGGTGTAGAAGTACCAGCGGATCGCATCGGCACCGTAGGTCTGCAGTGCGTCAAACGGATCTACCGCATTTCCTTTGGATTTACTCATCTTCTGTCCGTTCTCATCCTGTACCAGACCAAGAACGATAACGTTTTCGTATGGTGCTTTGTTGAACAGCAGAGTGGAAATTGCAAGCAGGGAGTAGAACCATCCACGTGTCTGGTCTACAGCCTCGGAAATAAACTGTGCCGGGAACTGTTTCTCGAAGGTTTCTTTGTTCTCGAATGGATAGTGATGCTGTGCGAACGGCATGGATCCGGAATCGAACCAGCAGTCGATAACCTCCGGTACACGGTGCATCTCTTTACCGCATTTCGGGCACTTAATGGTCACTGCGTCGATGTATGGGCGGTGAAGCTCAATGTCATCCGGGCAGTTGTCGGCTTTTTCTTTCAGCTCTTCGATGCTGCCGATGCAGTCCTGATGGCCGCATTCACACTGCCATACCGGAAGCGGAGTTCCCCAGTAACGGTTTCTGGAAAGTCCCCAGTCCTGAACGTTTTCCAGCCAGTCGCCGAAGCGTCCTTTTCCGATGCTCTCCGGAATCCAGTTGATGGTGTTGTTGTTGCGGATCAGATCCTCTTTTACTGCAGTCATGCGGATGAACCAGGTCTCACGTGCGTAGTAGATCAGCGGAGTATCACATCTCCAGCAGTGTGGGTAGCTGTGCTCAAACAGCGGCGCATCAAACAGAAGATCCTTGTCCTCGAGTGCCTGCAGAACGGCCATATCTGCTTTCTTGCAGAAGGTGCCTGCCCACGGAGTTTCCTCTGTCATCTCACCTTTTTCGTTTACTAACTGTACAAATGGAAGATCGTATCTGTGACCAACTTTGGAGTCGTCCTCACCAAATGCAGGGGCGATATGAACAACACCGGTACCATCGGTCAGTGTTACGTAGGTATCGCAGACTACATAGTATGCTTTTTTGTTTCCGATTCTCTTCTCAGCGTACGGGAACAGCGGCTCGTACTCTTTGAACTCGAGATCTTTGCCCTGATAATGCTCCAGAACCTCGGCGCCTTCTCCAAGAACGGTATCTACCAGAGCGGCTGCCATATAATAGGTATATCCTTTGCTTGTTACTTTTACGTAATCCTCATCCGGGTTGACGCAGAGTGCAACGTTGGACGGAAGGGTCCACGGTGTGGTGGTCCATGCCAGGATGTAAGCGTCCTCGCCTTTTACTTTAAAGCGGACAACGGCTGAACGTTCTTTGACATCTTTGTATCCCTGCGCTACTTCGTGGGAAGAAAGCGGGGTACCGCAGCGCGGGCAGTAAGGAACGATTTTGTGTCCTTCGTACAGAAGACCTTTCTTCCAGATCTCTTTTAATGCCCACCACTCGGACTCGATGTAATCGTTATGATACGTAACGTATGGGTTTTTCATATCAGCCCAGAAGCCAACGGTATGGGAGAAGTCTTCCCACATTCCCTCGTATTTCCATACGCTCTCTTTACACTGCTCGATGAATGGCTCTACGCCGTATTTTTCGATCTGATCTTTTCCGTCCAGACCGAGTTTTTTCTCAACTTCCAGCTCTACCGGCAGTCCGTGGGTATCCCAGCCTGCTTTTCTCGGTACCTGATAACCCTTCATGGTACGGTATCTCGGGATCATATCCTTGATAACACGGGTCTCTACGTGGCCGATGTGCGGTTTTCCGTTTGCGGTCGGCGGTCCGTCATAGAACACGTAGGACGGATTTCCTTCACGCACTTTCATACTTTTTTCGAAGATCTGATTGTCTTCCCAGAACTTCTCAACCTGTTTTTCTCTCTCGACAAAGTTCATGTCGGTTGAAACTTTCTTGTACATGCTTGTACCTCCTGAAACTTAGGTTTCTCGTTTGATTTGCTCGCGTAAAATAAGAAAAAGCTCCCGCCCTGTAATAGGACGAAAGCTGTACTTATCGTAACCACCTGTTACATACTATCATATGCATTTCCTGTAACGGGGAACAACCGGCAACTTCTTACCACTGCTCTCCGGTTTTCTATATTTTATGCGCCGGGTACGCAGATTCAGAACTGCAACTTGGAAGTGATGTTCACCTGCCGCTACTTGTACCGGACTCCCACCATCCCCGGCTCGCTTTCCACAGACCGTTCACGCGCAGACTACTGTCTTCGTCATCGTTTTTCATGCCTTATTATAACTAGGGGCTGTAAGCGTTGTCAAGAGTGGAAAGCATATTTTATCGGTTCTTTTCCGCGATTTTACGGGATTTTCGGGGGTGTGCGTTGCTATTTGGACATGGGGATGGTAAAATCATGGTATCTTATAAGGAAACGGAAGTGAAAGTTTGAAGGTTGCAATTGCAATTGATTCATTTAAAGGAAGTCTCTCATCTCTTCAGGCCGGGAATGCTGCTGCGCAAGGGATTCACAGGGTGGATCCAGATGTTAAAACGGTTGTGCGGACACTGGCGGACGGAGGAGAAGGGACGGTACAGGCCCTGACGGAAGGACTCGGCGGACAGTTTGTGTCCGTTCCTGTGACGGGACCGGCACAAAAGACAGTTTCGTGTACGTATGGCGTAATAGAACAGGCACAGACAGCTGTTATTGAGATGTCCGGTGCAGCTGGAATTACGCTTGTTTCGGATACGGAGCGAAATCCGTTGTATACAACGACATACGGTGTCGGTGAAGTAATCCAGGATGCGGTTCTGCGTGGCTGCCGCCATTTTATTATCGGAATCGGCGGAAGTGCCACGAATGACGGCGGTATTGGTATGCTGCAGGCACTCGGTTTCGGACTGCTCGATGCAGAAGGAAAACAGGTTCCTTTTGGTGCCGTCGGGCTGGAAGCTCTTACCGCGATTACGACAGATCACGTTCTGCCGGAACTTTCGGAATGCACCTTCCGTATTGCCTGTGATGTGACGAATCCGCTCTGCGGTTCCAACGGTTGCAGCGCAGTTTTCGGGCCGCAGAAAGGGGCGGATGCAGACATGATTGCGCGGATGGATTCGGCGCTTGCCTCTTATGCCTCCCTCTGTCAGAAACAGTTTCCAAAAGCTGATCCAGCTGCGCCTGGAACGGGGGCCGCGGGCGGTCTGGGATTTGCTTTTCAGACATTTCTGCCGGCAGTTCTCGAGCCGGGGATTCAGATTGTGCTGGACGAAATCAGACTTCGGGATGATGTGCGCGATGCCGATCTTATCATCACCGGCGAGGGACGGCTCGACGGGCAGACCGTGATGGGAAAAGCGCCGATCGGAGTTGCAAAGCTGGCGAAAGAATACGGCAAACCAGTCATCGCATTCTCCGGCTGTGTCACAAAAGACGCATCCGCATGTAACGCTGCCGGAATTGATGCATTTTTCCCGATTCTGCGAAGCGTCGTTTCACTCGAAGAAGCTATGGATGTGAAAAATGCGGCAGAAAATATGACCGATACGGTAGAACAGGCTTTTCGGCTATTTTTGCTTCAGTAAAGCGGATATTCGCAATCCGCTTCGCTACTTGCTTGAGTCGGTTAAAATACAAGACCGTTTTCTCCTGCTTTAATTTTTGCAGGAAGGACAGAAAACACGTCGTGCTCTCATCGTCTTAATTCCAGCAGATACTCTATCGTATCTGCTTCCAGCTGTTTCGTTCCTGTCCACCGAAATCCGTGGCGGTTGTAAAACGCAATGGCACGCGTATTTTTCTCCAATGCCCATAGATGGTCTGCGTCAAACTTTTCAATTACAAAGGTAATCAGCGCGTGGCCGACCCCGTTGTTCTGCAGACATGGATCTACGTATAGTTTACAGATTTCGGTTCCGTTGATTTCTGTAAAACCTCTTATAATTCCATCATCGTAGACATAGATGCGGTTTAAGATTTCTTCTTTCTTAAAGTACTGGTCGATCATCGGAACTACCTGCATTTCACCGAAGGAATAGGCCTCCTCGTGAAAAATCGGGAAATAATTGATTCGGTTGTTGAATACGAAAATTTCCGCAATTCTGGACAGGTCTTTCGGTTCTGCTTTTCTGATTTTCATATTTTCTCTCATTTCAATTTCCAATCAACACTTTCTTCCCCCGAAACGCAAGTCCATAATGCCTGATCTGCTCCTTTGCGATTCCTCTGGCAAGCAATTCTGTGTCATACTGTTTTTCCTGAATCTGACGAAGTGCATGCTCCACCGTCTCTTCCAGCGACTTTTCTTTTGATGTATTCTGAACCTTGAATTCCATCACGATCGCATCCAGGTTTTCTTTCAATGGCTCCATTACTACGTCATACCGTCCAAATCCACTTTCTCTGTTGGATGTGATTCTGTATTTTCCGGCCAGATCAACAATCAGCCCAAGGACAAATCCATGGTAAAATCTTTCTGGTTCGAGTTCCTCTGATGGTTTTCCGCCCGTGTCGAAACTGCTGAATGTCTGAAGTGCTACCTGATTCATAAACTGGTTCATATAATCCAGATCTCCGGCAAGCAGAGCATCTTTAAAATTGCCATATGCAGAATCTTCTTCTGTAAACCAGTCCTCTATCATTTGTTCAAACATCAGCATTGTCTCATGATTTGTCACTTTCAAATCATACTGGCGCTTTCCTGTTCGGTTATCCATTTCGTACCGATCCACTTTCAGATATCCGCTCGCAAGCATAAGACTCCAGATGGCTCCCCGCTTTCTGCCAAGCTGTTCAAAAATAACCTGCTCATCCAATTCTGTGCAGATCACTCTGCCGTTTAATAAATCTTCCATTTCCGTCTTGATCTTTGCAGGACTTCGACGGATCAGATTGGAGATCAGCATATTTCCGCTGGTGTCTGCCCAGTACGTTCCATATTCTCCCGTGTCCAGATATTTTGTAATGGACCACGGATTGTAAATATCCTTCCGTTTTCCAAAGGAAAATCCATCATACCAATAGCGGACGGTTCCTTTTTCATCGGACAGCCCATTTTCCTCCAGCGCATGAAAGACTTCTTCTTCTGTAAAGCCAAACGAGCCGCTGTACTTTTCCGATGTTGTTGTTACAACTTCAAGATTATTCAGATCGGAAAAGATAGATTCTTTACTGACTCTTGTTATTCCTGTCAGCAGTCCCCGTTCCATATAGGGATTCGTTTTGAATGTGGAATTGAACAGGCTTCTGATAAACGCAGTAAGATTCTCCCAATACCCATGAATATACGATTCCTGCAAAGGAGTATCATACTCATCCAGAAGAATAATCACCTTTTTTCCGTAATAGCGGCTCAGATAATCGGACAGATAATTGACAGCTACTGCTGCCGCATCATCCGACATATTTTCTTCAACGGAATCAAAATAGGCGCGGTCTTTTTCATTTAATACTTTGCTGGATTTGACAAATTCAAAAGTACTATATAATTTTACCAGCTTACGAATTACCGCTCTTCTTGCAGTCTCATATGTGGTTGCCTTGATATCTGCAAAGCTGAGGGAAATCACCGGATACGTTCCCTGCAGCTTACGAAATCTTTCCTCTTTCCAGATGACAAGGTCTTCAAAATATTTGCTGCATTCGGAATGATTTACGGAAAAGAAATATTCGACCATACTCATATTCAGGGTCTTGCCGAATCTTCTTGGGCGTGTGATCAGAGTAACACTGTCCTGATTGTCCCACCATTCCCTGATAAAATCCGTCTTATCGATATAAAAACAGTTATTCTTTCTGATGGATATAAAATCCTGATTTCCAATGGAAATTACTGATTTCATGGGTCTGCTCCTTCCTAAATCCTTTACCACCGACAGGCTTGCAAAAATTTATTTCTGTTTCTATTTTATCATATTTCTCTGGCAGAACAAAGATCATTCCCTGTCCGAAGCAATTATTTTCCATTGGATATTATGTTTTGACAGATGTCACGAACTATGCTTTCTCTGTCCTGATCCGCCGTTATTCTGGTTTCATGCAGAACGGATATATAATCTTTTTCGTTCCACCATCTCTGCATATCTTCTGCACTGAAATCATTGCAGTTCGGCTTTGTTTTGTGGCGCTTCACGGTCTCCTCGAAGGGGATGTCGAAGTAATATGCGTATATATTTTTTCCATATAAAGCTACTGCCAGCTCAAATAATGCACGATACCATTCCGCATTCAGTATTCCTTCCAGAATAACAATCTCGCTGTGTTTTCTTCCATATCGCAGAAGTTCTTCCAGAAGAGGCAGCGCCTTTGTATTTTCTCCGTCTTTGACTTTGAGCATATCTCTTCGGATAACATCCTGCGAGATCAGCATTGTATTATTTCCGAACACTTGCTGTAATTCCTTTGCAATAGTTGTTTTTCCACTGCCGGAATTTCCTCTTAAAATGATTAATTTATTCGTCCGTAAGCAATCGCCCATTGTCATTCCATTCTCCATACATAATTCCCGCTTTCGTATTATCTAAAAGTTTCTGCAAACGGCTCTGAAATATTTCTTTTTCCTCAAACATTATAATTTTATACACTTTTCGCTATCTGCAGCGCCAGAAACAGCTTGTCCAGATCGTGGTTAGCGGCAGATAATCCATCCGTTTCATAGTTTCCTTCGATCAGCACATCTCCCGCAATAAGAAAATCATACAGTTCAAATCCATAAAAATCACAGATCGCCTGAACGCCTGCGAGTTCCATTTCCACGGCAATGCATCCTTCTTCTTTTCTTTTTCTTACAAGATTTACCGTTTCCCGAAGCATACTGTCTGTCGTCCATACGCGCCCCTGAACGTATGGCAGTTTCCTTTCTTTGAAAAATTCCGCCAGTTTGTCCGTGTTTTTTATTTTTATGTAGTCCTGCGGTTCTGCAAAATAATAGGACAGTCCTTCTCCCCGGTATGCCTCCGTTGGGAGAATAAACTTTCCATCGGTTGCTTCTTTGTCCAGACTGCCGCACGAGCCAAACATGATAAAGACGGATGCTCCTGTTAAATGATTGACTTCGGCAATCGTTCCTGCTGCCAGAGCCGAACCAATTGGCGTCAGATAGAAGCCAATCGTTTCTCCCTCATATGGCAGAGTCCAAACCGGTATATTTCCATTGCATGCTCTTACTTCTGCAATCTGTCGGCATGGGAATTTTTCAAGCATGTATTCATATATTACTTTTGAAAAAATTACCATACATTTTTTTACCAGATGCTGCTTCTCCCCATAAAAATTCTCCAGCTTTACAATCGGCTCGCTGTTGATATCATAAGAATCAATAATCATTCTTTCTCCTCCATAAATTTTAATTGTCTTTATCAAAAAGTCCCATATCCGCCGCCCTTACTACGCAGATATGAGACTTCCGTTTTTTATTTTTGCATTGCCTCAATAACACATTCATGTTTCTTCGTTTTTTTATTATAATTGATACCGGCAAGCATTCGAACCACAGAATCTTTCAGGCCATCCATATCCATTTGAATATAAATTTTTAAGGCCTCATACGTTTCCGTCTGGTTCCAATAGGTTCCGAATCTGTGGCGCAGCATGGCTTCTACCACAGATTTCGGGCTATACATGGAATAAATTTCGTCTCCAGTCTGCCGATGCGCAATCAACTGATAACCATCGTACCACGTTTTTGCTTCTTCAAAACTCATCTCATATTTTTCACAGAGGGCAGATATCTCCTGCTCTGTGAAGCCAAAATATTCCGCCAGATCACCGGGATCTGTCATGGAATACTCGGTAAATATATTTAGTGCAGAATGAGAACCATTTTTGTTTGTGAACTTTTCTTTTTTCAGACTTTTTAGCAATACCTTTCGATTATATACATGCGTATTCCACAGTATTTCCATGCTTCTGAATTATTTTCATTAAATCATCAGCCTGCATCCAAACGGTTGCTGTATTATCATTTGGATGAACACCAATTTTATTTCCGACAAATTCCACGTCCATGAAGACTTGAACTCTGTGTTCGGCATCGTTTAGAATACCAAGCGGCGTAACGGCACCGGGTATCAGTTTCATAATATCAAATAATTCCTCCGCAGATGCAAAAGAAAGTGCACGCAGACCACGTTGCCTGCGAAACGCTTTCAAATCTACTCGCTTGTTCCCTTTCATCGTTATCAAATAATAATTACGTTTTTTATCGTCGCGAACAAATAAATTTTTAGCGCCCCACTCTGGATATGGCAAATCAACAGCATCTGCTTCTTCCATATTGAAAACTGCCTTATGTTCCGTAATTTCATACGCTATATTTTGCCTTTTTAAATAATGATATATCTCTATCTTATCCATACTCTTTTATCTCTGTAAACTGAAATTGAAATATGCCCTTATTTTTCATACTTTTCAATCCGGCATTCATGTTCTTTTGTTTTTTCATTGTAGTTAATTCCCACCAGCAAAAGCTCCCCTGCATAGCATGCAACAGACTCCGGATATTTTCTGTCTCTGATCTGATCCAATGCTGCTCTGACGCTTTTGTCCCATTTCAGTTCCACAACAAGCGCCGGGTAATAATTCTGAAACTCCGGCTTTGGAATAAACACAAAGTCTGCAAATCCACGACCCGCGGGAAATTCGCGGATTGGTTTGAAATAGTATTGCATGGAACTCAAATAGGCAATGGACAGAACACTGCTGAGTGAGTTTTCATTGTTATACTGAATCACAGAAGTATATTCCCTGTGAATTTTTTCAATTTCTTTTGCTACTGCGTTTCCATTCATCTGAATTGTATCTTTCAGAAGCTGCTCTGATTCTTTTTGAAATACAATCAACTCATTCCATTTTTTCCTTTTCGTTGCCAGAATCAATTCCTGACGGATTTCCTCATTCGGAATAAAAGCAGTTCTAAATGTCCGGTCATAGGCCAGATATCCAAGGTGAATCAGATACGTCAGCACATCGTCTTTATTGGCGAAGCTAACGGTATCGTTCTGAAAAGAGGTAACATCAACCGGAACATGATCTCCTGAAAGCATTTCGATTACGGCACTTTTCAGGCCATCAAAATCCATATTGATCAGCGGAACAATCGCCTCATAGGATGCGGTTCCGGACCAGTAGCTCTGGAATTCGCCTTCGAGCATCAGGTTCACAACGGCATTTGGATTGTATACATGATATTTCCCAATCTGATAACCGTCGTACCATCGTTTGACTTCTTCAAACTTCTGACCATATACTTCACATAGTTTTTGAACTTCTGTTTCTGTAAAACCTACATATGGTGCAATCGGCCCGGCATACAGCATCGAATAATCTTTGAAATTGTTCAGCGCCGACTGTGTCTTTTCTTTTTTTACAGGCAAAATACCTGTCAGATATGCCAGTTGAATATATTTTGTCGGCTCCGTCCCTTTGAACATCGCCCGCAGAAAATTGATATATTCTTCCTGTGTTTTGAGATCCGCCGCCTCGTCACGAATCAGAACATCCCATTCGTCTATAATCACAATAAATTTTGTCCCGGATGCCGCGTTGATCCGCGACAGCGCCTCCGGCAGTGACCGGATTTCTTCTGGAAGGATATGGGGATAATATTCTTTTAACTCCGAAATCGTTTTTTCTGAGATATAAGAAACAATCCGCTCCGGTCCGCCTGCCGGTTCCATACACCATTGGATATCCCAGTGGAGCACATCATACTGATTCAGATGTTTTTCAAAATCCTTTGCCCTGCTGATTTCCAGCCCGGAAAACATTTCTTTCGAACTGCAGCCCTTGCTGTAATACGCGGTGAGCATGTTTGCCGTAATTGATTTTCCAAACCGCCGCGGGCGGCTGTTGCAGATATATCCCTGCAGAGTGTTCATGACTTTATTCGTATAAGTCAGCAGTCCTGTTTTATCAACATAAATCTCAGAATTTAATGCAACCGCAAATGCTTCATTTCCCGGATTCAGATAACTTCCCATGCAAATCCCTCCCGTCAACATTTTATATGACTCATTATACTTGATCCCTCTGACTATCACAAGGACAGGATTTTCCCACGCAGCTTCCGGTTTTTCACTTTCGTCCTCCTGTGAGAATCCCATACAATTCCGGTCTTCTGTTTTTCAGTCCGCATTTTTCCCGCTTTCTGCATTTCCTGCATTTCGTTGATACTAAAATCAGACATGTTATTATCCTTCATCCTCGTAAATAATGATTTGAAAATATTGTAACTATTCAGAGCCATGCGAAATGGAAGAAAAATCGCGAATCATGTTTACATGAATGAGCTATTTTTCTGGAATTTCATATGGCGAGATGGGACTCTGAATAGTTACAAAATATTATACCCTATAAATGCTTCAATGGTAAACTTTCATTTTGCCGCATAAAAAATACGCGCCGCATTTCTCATCCAAATCATGAGTATGCGGTGCGCAGTTTTTATTTTGCTTTTTTCTTCTCTCTTTTCACAAAAAGACAGACACATACAACAACAAAAACAGCCGTTGCTGCGATCAGTACCGGCCATACCGGCAGTGGACAGACGCTTGCGCTGATCAGTTTCAGTCCCTGGTAAAGTGTGTATACACCGAAAATTGAAAAGATGACAAACGCCAGTGTATTCAGCAGCCCATCCGGTGTCTTGCTCTTTAAGAGGTAGCCGACCAGCATTCCGAGAATATCCGCTGCGAACAGTCCGAGAGAACATCCGATCCATACAACGAATGCGGATCCCATACCTTCATTTGCACCAAAGGTGATTGCGGTAAGCTGTGTTTTGTCTCCGAGCTCTGCTACGAAGAACGTACAGAAAACGGCGAGCGGTGCGAACCGAATTTTGGATTTGCCGCCTTCTTCCTCTTCCTCGTCATCATCAGCGGAAATGGTGGATGCTGCGAAGTAAAGAAATGCGAGTGCTGCAATCGTCTTAATCAGCCAGTCCGGAATGAATTCGCTGACGAGGCCGCCTGCGAGAACCGCCATTCCATTCAGTACCAGAATCGCGGCTGCGGTTCCCAGGATAATGTCTTTCAGCTTGTACTTCGAAGTAAGCGCAATCAGCATGAGCTGCGTCTTATCGCCCATCTCTGCGATGAACTCGGTAAGAAACACCTTTAGAAATAACACCATTTTCCATTCCCCTTATCTTATAATGATATAAATGGCATATGCGGCATAAAATGCGACCATACAGAAACCTTCGACTCTTCCGATTTTCTTTTTGGTTCCTGCAAAAATCCATACACATACCGTGAATACGATCAATACACACAAATCAATTATATTTTCCGTAATGATGGCCATCGGGCTGATTGCGGATGCAATGCCAAGTACCATAAGAATGTTGAAGATATTAGAACCGATCGCGTTGCCAAGTGCCATATCAACTTCATTCTTTCTCGCAGCAACGATAGAAGTTACGAGTTCCGGAAGGGAAGTTCCGATGGAAACAATGGTCAGTCCGATCAGAGTCTGGCTCATTCCGAGATCGCCCGCGATTCTCGCTGCGGCATCTACGGTCACATCTCCGCCGACTGCAATGGCGACTGCTCCACCAACGATGAACACGATACTCTTCGGAACGGAAAGCAGCTTGATATCCTCATCGGAACCGCCTTCAATTTCGACTTTTTTTCCTTCCCTGTTTGCCTTTAACGCAATCCGAACCATGTAGACAATATAGCCTGCGAAAAAACCAATTAAGATCACACCGTCCAGGTGACCAAGCATCATCCCTGATTTGTCTCCAATTCCGATGATTCCCAAAAGCATCAGAAGTCCGGCGCAGATCAGGGACAGCGGGATGTCTCTTTTGATGGTTTCCTTTGCAACTTCTACGGTAGTCAGTACGGCACAGACACCGATGACAACCATCAGGTTAAAGATATTGGAACCGATGACATTGCTGACGGCAAGCTCGTTGTTGCCGGTAAGCGAAGCCGATACACTGACCGCGGTCTCCGGAAGTGATGTTCCCATGGCAACAATGGTCAGTCCGATGATGATCGACGGAACGTGCAGTCTCTTTGCTGCGCTTGAGCTTCCTTCTACGAAAAAGTCCGCACCTTTGATCAGCAGGACAAAACCGATGACGAGACAGACAAGCACAAGAGCAAACGGGGCGTTGTTGATGAAATTTTCCATGTTTTCCTCCTTTGTTTTCCAAGCATATATTCCAAAATAGTATCGTTAACAGAAGCAGGTTTTACTCATTATCCGCAAAAAAAGACTCATGTATATCAAGGAACATCCGATATGCGATACACCGGTGATTCATCGATATACATGAGTCTCATTATTTAAGATTTGCCAGATTATACTCTTTTCTTATAATCAGAATGTTGACAAATCACACATTCGTGCTAACTACTCCCTCATGGAATATTACATTACTTGATAAATACTATCAAATGTCTTCGGGGTTGTCAACAAAATTTGACTTTTTTATCCGAAAGATTTCAGCCCCGCTTACGAATGCATACCAGTCATGGGTGCAGAATACTTTACAAAATATAACAAACCGAATATCCTAAAACGAGAAAAACTTCATTTTCATGATAGTCCATTTTTAGACTGATCTATCTTTTCTATGGTACTCACCTCTCTATTCGTCCTGTGTTTCCATCTCTTCGAGTTCCAGTTCCGTTTCCATCATGCGTTCCAGCAGGGATTCCTGTGTCTGATTTTCTTCGTCTATTTTCGTCTGAAGCTCCATCAGCCGTTCGTAATTTGCGGAAAGTTCCGGGTCCATCATTTCCAGTTGAAGTTCTGACATTCTGCTCTCACTCTCCGCAAGCTGCTCCTCGTATTTTTCGAGTTGCCGTTTTAAGCGGGACAGAATTTTTCCCGGATTATAATATTTCTTTTTGTCAAACACATCATCCAGTGTCGGAACGTCGGCTGATTTCCGTACAATTCCTCCCGCATTTCCCGTTTCTCTGCCCGGTGTCTGCCGTTTGATTTCTTCGAGATACTGTGCATAATTCATTCCGTAAAATTGTACGTCGCTCTCGCCGAACTCCAGAATGCCGGTTGCCACCTGGTTGATGAAATAACGGTCGTGCGATACGAACAGAACGGTTCCCTCGTAGCTGGTCAGCATTTTTTCCAGCGCTTCTTTTCCCGCCAGATCCATGTGATTCGTCGGCTCGTCCAGGATCAGGAAATTCGGTTTCGTATAGAAAATCCGGCAGAGCTCCAGCCGCACTTTTTCACCGCCGGAGAGCTGCCCCATTTTCTTTTCGACATCCTCACCGGAAAACAGAAAGGCTCCCAGTGCGCTTCGGACATCGTTGCGAAGCAGGTTCGGATAAAGACTCCAGAAATAGTCGAGCACCGTCTGCTCCGGGTCGAATTTCTGGTTGACTGCTTGGTGCTGATCGAAGTAGGCAAAATCCACGCGGTTTCCAAACTGATAGCTTCCGCCTAATGCCTTGATTTCGCCCACAACGGTTTTCAGAAGCGTCGACTTTCCTTTTCCGTTTTCTCCGATGATCACAATCCGTTCTGCTTTTTTGATGACGGCCGAAACCTCGCTCAGGACGGTATCGTATCCGATTTTCAGTTTCTTCATCGTGAGCACATCCGTATAGCTTTCGCGTACCGGATGGAATAAGGCGTGGAATGTCCTCGTGTCAAACCGCCGCGGTTTCTCAATTTTTACCATGTGCTCGATCGCCATTCGTTTCGAACGGGTGGCCGCAACTTTTGTCGGTGTGTTTTTCCATTTTTCAATCCACGCCGTCAGACGCTCGATTTCCTTCTGCTGCGCTTCATAGTCTTTTTCCTGTTTGATCTGTGCTTCTTCTTTTTGTTTCACAAATGCCGAATAATTTCCCGGATACCGTTTGATGTCACCGTATTCGATTTCATACGTCACATCAATCACGCGGTCCAGAAACATGCGGTCATGTGATACAATGATAACGGCATTTTCGTAGCTTTTCAGATAATTTTCCAACCACTCCACTGCAGCGATGTCGAGGTGGTTGGTCGGCTCGTCCAGAAGCAGGATGTCCGGGCGCTGTAAGAGGAGCTGAATCAGGGCAATTTTTGTCTGCTGTCCGCCCGAAAATTCACCGATCGGTTTTTCCAGATCTTCGAGCGCAAAACCAAATTTCTGGAACATCGTTTCCATATCTTTTTTCCAGCTGTACCCGTGCAGACTCTCGATTCTCCGCTCCAGAAAATCGTACTCCGCCAGCAGCTTTTTGTGATCTTCCGTCTCGGCGAGCAGCTTTTCGATTTCCTTTTTTCGTGCCTCGCACGCAAAGACTTCTGAGAAAGCCTTCTCCAGCTCCTCTTTTACCGGCACATCTCCATCGGTAAAATTAATCTGGCGCAGAAAACCGATGTTCTGTTTTCCGCTCATTGTAATCCCGCAGGTCTCATCGCTGTCCAGATTACTCATCTCAATATCCCCGGCAATCAGCCGCAGCAGCGTCGTTTTTCCACAGCCGTTTCTACCGACAATTGCAATTTTTTCTGTATCGTGAATTTCGAAATTCACACTGTTTAAAATCGTATCCGCGCCAAACTGTACTTTTGCATTTCTGATCTGATATCTCATGTTTTATACCTTTTCTGTTGTGTGAACCTCACAGTCGGTATTTTCACGGAGTCTGACATGTCGAAAATAGTTCGACTGTGACTTACCTCATGTCAGTGGAGGATACCGATTTCTCTCCGCCCGCCACTGCTGTTATGTTTCTTTTAACAATTCATCCCACCGCTTTAGAAGCGGGGGACTTCTTGTCTACTGATGTTAAAATTCTGCTTCCATTATACCGTCTCCGCCCTTCGTTCTCAATGCCAAAAATTTTTCGAATCAAATTTGGCACGCCTGCGGCATAAAAATATCTCTGTTTTACTGATTTGCTCCAGTAAAACAGAGATATTTAACTTCCTATATATTCCGAAAGTCCCTTACGCAAAAATACTACTCATGAGTAGTATATAATATTCTTCTCTTTTTTTCAATGCTGTCTCTTAACAGATTTTCCCAACCAGCACTACAATCCCAGCTGTCACAAGTGCAATGATCAGATACAGAATCGTCGCCAGGCCTCGTTTTGTCAGCACGGTTTTCCATGGTTTTATGTACGGAATCCCTTCCATTCCTTTGATCTCCCATATTTTACTGTGTCCAACCCACACCCGGTCAAGCATAATTCCGTCGAACCAGTTCATCACCACAAGGAAGAGGTAGGATTGGAGATATGCCGTCTTGAAATCGGTGACTTTATTCCAGACAAAAATGATCGCGATCAGCACCACGAACAAAATGATGCAAAATGGAATCATAACCTGCTTTCCTTTTTTCATGACCGCATCTTTGTCGATCAGTCCACGTTTATCGGCTTCTTCTATATATTCCTTTGGGTAAAAATAAACACAGTTCATTCCATCATTTCTTACCAGACACTTTACCATCAGAATAAACAGAAGACAGTATAATATGTTTTGCAACAACAGCATCTCACATTCCTCCTCAGACTACCGTTTATGTTTCTTATAGCTTCATGTTAGTTCAGGCTAATCACATTGTCAAGAGGACTTGCTGTTTTTACATTAACACTGCCGCAATGGATAAATTATAATCGTTTATAAAGCAAAAAAAGAAACGAGCAAGTCCTGTCAGGCATAAACCTTACCCAGTGAAAACCCATTTCTTTTTTAGACAATGTCAAAGATACCATACTTCTTTCTCCCATCGAACTTTCTTTACACTCGTCCCTCATTTATTTTACAATTTCTATTTCAGATTGCAAAACTCATCCGCCGTCAGCTCATAGTCGACAGAAGATTCCATTTCCCCCAGCTGATTTTTCCAGGAATTGTAATGGACTGCGGTTTTGCGGAAGCCGAGTTTTTCGTAGACATGCTGTGCTCTTGTGTTTTTGAGGTTGGTATCAAGAAAAATAACGTTGGCTCCCATGCGGAACAATTCTTCTATGAGCATGCTCAGTACAACTCTTCCAATGCCTTTTTCCTGGTAATCGGATTCGCAGATTTTGATTCCGATTTCATATCGATGATTTTCGAATACATAGAAACTCATTTCGCCGATTCGCACATCGTTGTATTCTATGATGAGTCTTCGTCTTGTTTCATCGCTGTCGTCGGCAATCTGTTTTTCAATTTCCGCTGCGCTTGTCCCAAGCCCGTTTGGAAATCCGGCGTGGGCCATGACGGTTCCATCGTTCCACCAGACGGCTAATTGTTCACAATCTTTCTTTTCGGCATTTCTAATGCACAGCTGATTGTATTTTATGTTCATTTCTTCTCTCTTTCTCTGCAATCACTTACAGCTTAGACTCATACCATTCCTCCGCCGTTTTCTCAAATCCGACCGACTGGAACATGCGCTGGCTTTGTCCATTAAAAGAATAAATATTGGCTTTTACCCGCTCCATTCCCTTTTCTCTTGCAAGCTTCAGCATCTCCAGAACGCACCGTCTTCCAATATGCTGATTCTGGTATTCTTTACAGACAACGACAGCGATTTCACTATTCTCTCTCAGCGAAACATCTCCCACCAGCACGCCCTTATATTCTATATAATAGCAGTCACCGTGCGCGGTAAGATAATCATACATCCGATGCAACAGCTCCACATCATACGGCTTCTCCCGGTTGTCCACCTGCCTACACACGTCCAGATCCTGATACCACGGAAGAGAGGCCTCGTCATTCCTGTAATATGGGATCAGCCGGAGTTCATTGTCTATGATTCGTTCGGTCATTTTGGTTTGGCTCCTTGTTTTTTGATCTTAAAGTGCTGCAATTTCCTCTGTAATTTCACAGACACTCTTATTACTCGTATCAATTTTTACCGTATCAAGTACCTGATACATCTGAATTCGTGCAATGCTTTTGTCCATAATCTCTTCCGTACGAATCTTATTTGCGATGTCGGATAATAACCGCTTCCGCAAATTTGCTTCATCCACGATCAGCGAAATTTTAATCACTCTGCATTCTTCCGTGTCCAGCTTACTGACGATTTCATCAACAATACTCTGCTCATGCATCACCCAGCAGAAAATAACGTTTTCATAAGCGCTGCAATGCAGAAAGTTATTCAGCAGATAACAGATGTTGTCCATCACCATCTCTTTCGTCTCATCCGTCACCTGAAACGGATCGGCGTCCCAGCACCAGTCGCCGTCAAGAAAAACGCTGTTCGCCAGATCTTTTTTCAGCTGCTGACTTACCGTCGTCTTGCCAACGCCCATCGTTCCGCCGATCAAATATAATGTTTTCATTTTTCTCTCCCCATAACACGAATATCCGAAAAAATATCGTTTTCAAAAAGGATTTCAAATCCATCTGCCGGCTGAAATCTGCCATTCAGGATTTCTTTTCCATGGAAGGATATTTTTCTTGCTTTGTTCGCCGCATCTTTCACCTCGATCTCACAATACGAAAGCAAATATGCGCAGATTGCCGTTGCATGAGAAACCACGAGTGCTGTTTCTCCTTCTTTCATCTGTCCGACGATAGAATCGATCGCGGTTTTCATCCGCACCTTCACTTGATTTAACGATTCCCCGCCCGGATTGCGAAAATCGTGATCTTCATACTGTTTCAGCCAGAAATCCTCCCTGGCATCCCCGATCGTTCTTTCATGCAGCTCCTTCACAATGACCGGGTGATCTGCGATGAATTCAGCCGTTTCCATTGCTCTCCGATAAGGTGAAGAAAAGCATCTGTCCACATTTGAAAATATATTTCTTTTTGATACAGCAAGCGCTTTTCCCTCTTCCGATAGAGGAATCTGCTCATTCGGCATATCCCCTTTTTCCGGGATGGAATGCCTCATTAAAAATATTTTTTTCATTTCACTCTCCCCTGCTGTTATTCCTAAAGTTTTTTAATCAAAAACATCTCCATCGGCTTTTTTCCATATCCTTTTTCTGATGTTCCCCAGCGATAAAAAGCATGGTGCAAAACGGAGTATTATCCCAGAAAAGATTATATTGCAGCAATCAAATGTTTCCAGCGGACCTGCTCTTGTGGATATTCTTGATAAACTGATACGAATGGATGTTGTTGCAAAAGAAGCTCCTATTAACGATGAAAATGATGTGTCGCACGGACGGAAGCTTCCCACAGTTCCACCAGCGTTTCCATCCGCGGCATTCTCTCCTGTACTTCATATATTGTTATCTTACTCATCTTCCTTCCACAGCTTTCCTTCTTTATAATGTTTCCTGCAAAGCGCCACATAACTCTCGTTCGATCCAAGGAAAATCTGCGCGCCTTCCCGAACGATTTTTCCGTCTGCGTATCTCGTATTGCACTGCGCCCGTCTTCCGCACCAGCAGACCGTTGGGACTTCCTCGATGATGTCAGCGATTTCCATCAATCTTCTCGAACCCGGAAACAGATGTGTCTGGAAGTCCGCACGCAGACCGTAGCAGAGAACCGGAATCCCATAAAAATCCACGATGTCCGAAAGCGTATCAACTTCCTCCGGAGAAAGAAACTGCGCCTCGTCGATAAGAACCGCATCCACTTTCTTTCCGTGATACCGGTATTCCCCGCTGTCTGTACTCCAGGTCTCTGAAATTTCTTTTAAAAATTCATCCACATATTCCGCCGGTGCCTCCAGCCCGATGCGGGACTTGATTTCATGTTCTCCGTCGCGGTTGTCCGTCCGCGGCTTCAGCAGGACAGCATACTGTCCACGCTCCTCATAATTATAGCGAACCATCAAAATATTAGCAGATTTCGAACTGCCCATCGCGCCGTAGCGGAAATATAATTTTGCCATTGTTTTTCGTCCTTTTGTCTTTTCTTATTCTTTCAGTTCTTTCCGTAAAAACGGCTCCTCATCAAGCTCTGCGTTTTCAAAGCTGTGATAAAATTTATCTGCATTTGGATTTGTCGCCCGAATCAGATAATATTGGTTAATCCCATGTTTCCTGCAGTCTTTTTCCATCTCCTGAAACAGCCCCTGCACAACGCCTTTATGTCTGGCTTCCGGCAGCACATAAACCCAGTCCACATATGCCATCCGGTAACCGTCCTGCATACATCCGTAAAAATGATACTCAATTCGCCCAAGAACCTGATCATTCTCCATAGCAAGAATGGATGTTGTATTCTGATAGAAGGGATCTTTTACTCTTCTTCGCAGCCCTTCCCGATCCACCGCTTCCACATGCATCATCTCCGGCTCTGCCCCCATTTCTTTTCTATAACAGAAAACTACCGACAAACCTGCTTTTATCGATAGTTTCTTCAATTTTTATTATAACCGATCCCGCTCTGTTTTCCAATTAAAAAGGCAGAAGAAATGAAACCTTTTATCCCGTTTCCATTTCCTCTGCCTTTCTTACATTTCTTTCCTCTTCTGATTCCTCTTCTTCCGCAGGTTCTCTTTCTTCTGCCGGATTTCCCCCGCCTCCTGTTCGCTGCTGATTCGGATGGTTTTCACGACGAAGAGTTTTCCTTCATCCGAATGTTTCATGCGGGCTTTGCCTTTCAAATATCCGTGCTCCGGGCACCAGGCTACGCAGTAGTAGTTTTTCCCGCCGGCCGAAAACCAGCGTAAGCGTTTTCTTGCCGTTTTCCCGCAGATGCAGCAGTGCGTGCTGCAGACCTCGCGGTCGTGCATGGCTTCTTCTTTTGTGTCGAATTCGCGGGAGATGAATTTCGTGTAGCCATTATAGACGGCGTGGATCTCCTCTTTTTTCGATTTCGGGTTCTGATATACGTCGATCGAGTCGTACGCCAGCACAACATCCATATCGATGCGCGCAAAAATGTCGGCCGTATATTTTGCATCCGAAAGCGCCTGATGAAAATGCTCGTCCTTCGGGAGATGGAGGAAGTCGGCGGCGTACTCGAGCGCCCGGCGGCTCTTCATCGTTTCGTACTGGATCGCGAACAGTTTCTGTACATCGTAAAAATGAATCGGCCCGCGGATCAGCGACAGGAGGTTATAAAATTTCATGTTCCGCTGGAGCTCCGTCAGGTCTCCCGGTCCCCAGGTGCCGAACATGCACGCACCGCCGGAGAATGCAAAAAATTCCTGCACGGCCTGCGCAAATGGGATTCCGTTCTGCAGATCCTCTTCTGTCAGTCCGACGACCTCGCGCGTCCGGTGATGGAGATGCTGGTAGACCACCGGTTTTACAATCCGGTGAAACGTTCCCAGCACATTCCGCTCACCATCCATCTTCACCGCGCCGATCTCAATAATCTCAAATGGCAGCTTCGGGTTCTCTTTTCCTTTTCCATAGGGACACTGGTTCCATTCCAGGTCAAAAATCACATAGTCCATTGTATTGTCAATCCTTCATTCTGTGTCGTCTGTCCCTATTATAAATGATTTTGATATAATGAGCAACTATCTGGCAATTCCATTCTCCGCCCATTCTGGCAATTTTCTTCTTATGCATTACATTTCCCATTCATTTCATCCCGTTCTCTTTCAAACTTAACGCTTCTTTTATTGAAATCCCAGGGTAAATCCGATATAATATTTTTAACTCCGGCCTTCGTTTTTACTCAAAAAAATCACCTGAAAAAGCCGGAAATATTACGAATTTAGATGAGCATCCGATATGAAAACAAAATTAACGCAAAAACAGATTCGATTTCAGGCGCTTCTGCTGTTTTTTATTACATTTTTTCTTGTCGAGCTCTGCGCCGTTTTTCTGTATCAGAATCAGTTAAAGGAAGCAAAGCTGAAAGCTGACTATACCGCACAGACGACCATCGGCCGCGTGAAATCGCAGTTAAACCATTATCTTGCCGAATCCAATCTGATGAAACACATGATTGAAGCCGGTTATACCGTCAATGACGAAGAGTTTTCCGTCCTCTCCTCGCTGATGCAGGACGACCAGAATGTCATCAAAGCACATGAGCTTGCAAAGGACGGCATTGTCACACTGATTTATCCGATGAGCGGAAACGAAGCCGCACTCGGACTTAACATGCTCGAGCATCCTGCCCGGAAACAGGAGGCACGCCTTGCCAAAGAGAGCGGCGAATACACGATTGCAGGACCGTTTGAGCTGCAGCAGGGCGACATCGGAGCACTGCTCTTTGACCCGATTTATACCACCGATGCCAACGGTGACCAGACCTTCTGGGGCTTTTCGATTCTCGTTCTCGACTGGGAATCGTTTCTGAACGAAATTGAACTGGATACACTGGAAGAAGCCGGCTACACCTACGAACTCTGGAAAATTTCTCCGGCCACCGGCGAACACGTTTCCATCGCACACTCCGGCAATTCCCGGCGTTCCGATGCCATCGAAGTTCTCTGCACCGTGCCGAACGACACCTGGCATTTTGAAATTGTACCGAAAAACGGCTGGCTCAGTCCGCTGCAGGTTTTTGTTTCCTTTGCACTCGGACTCATCCTTTCCCTGCTTGCCTCTATTGGTTTTCTGCAGTTCCAGATGCGCCGCTATAAAGACGAGATTCACGCAGCAGAACTGGAAAAAGCCGTACAGGAAGCGCAGTCTGCCAACGAAGCAAAAACACGTTTTCTGTTCAACATGAGCCACGACATCCGAACTCCGATGAATGCCATCATCGGTTTCTCGGATCTGCTGGAAAAGCACATCGACGAGAAGGACCGCGCGGTCGACTACATTGCAAAAATCAAGTCCTCCAGCAGTTTTCTGCTCTCCCTGATCAACTACGTGCTTGAGATGGCGCGCATTGAGAGCGGTAAGGCCTCGCTGAAAATCGAGCTCGGCAGCTACAGCGAGCTGATCAATTCCCTGAATGCAGTGTTTGAGCCTTCGTTAAAAAGCAAAAAGCTTTCCTATCTCTGTTACAACACGGTGGAACACGATGCCATCCTCTGCGACCGGACAAAAATACGGGAGATTCTGCTGAATATCATCAGCAACTCCATCAAGTATACGCCGGAGGGCGGAAAAATTTCCGTAAAAATCGAAGAGACACCGGCACCAAGGAAGGGCTTTGCCTCCTACCGCATCACCGTGAAGGACAACGGTATCGGCATGAGCAAAGAGTATCTGCCGCATATTTTTGAAGAATTTACAAGAGAACATTCCTCCACCGAAAGCCACATCACCGGAACCGGCCTCGGCCTTCCGATCGTAAAATCCCTCGTGAATCTGATGGGCGGAACGATCGATGTGGAAAGCGAACTCGGTGCCGGAACAATAACTACGATCTGCCTCACGTTTGAACTTCCGACCGAAGAACAGCTTGCGGCTCACCAGCATAAAGACGAGATTCTCGAGCAGTCCCTGCAGACGCTTTCCGAAAAACGCGTGCTGCTTGCCGAGGATAATGACCTGAATGCAGAAATTGTACTCACCGTTCTGGAAGAAAACGGCATTCACGCCGAGCACGTAAAAGACGGCGCCCTCTGCTTAAAAGCAGTCCAGAACGCACCAGAAGATTATTACAATGTTATTCTGATGGATATTCAGATGCCGAACATGAACGGCTATCAGGCCGCAGAAGCGATCCGTGCACTCCCGGGAAAACGCGGGGAAATCCCGATTGTCGCCATGACGGCAAACGCGTTTGAAGAGGACCGCCGAAAAGCACTGGAATCCGGCATGAACGCCCATATCGCGAAACCCGTTGACGTTTCGGTTCTTCTCGAAACACTTTCCAGGTTTTCATAACCTTTACAGATCTGGAGTGCATATGAATACAGATAAAATGATGAAAGTAGCGGAGCATTCTTCCGCAGAAAAAACAAACTTCTGGCGCAGGATCTCCCGGACTTGTTAAATTCTGATCGCGCGGTATACCAAAAACAAATAATATACATGAAAAAAGGAGCGTTCCCGTAAAGAGAACAGCTCCTTTTTTCATGCGCCGCAGCGGACGCTTTTATTTCTCGTTTTTCAGCAGCTCCAGGTTTTTGGAGATCAGCTCGCATCTCTGTTTTACGCAGTCCGGGGATCTGTGCGGATCCTGCGGTGTGTTGAACAGATAGTCCTCGAGTTTGTCGATTGTGGTGGTTGCTACATGCATTCTTGTATCGCAGGATGCATAGTAGATGTAAACCTCTCCGTTCTCACGCGCAATCGCGCCGTTTGTAAATACAACGTTGGAAACGTCTCCGACTCTCTCTTTTCCAAGCGGAACCAGGAATACACCGGACGGCTCTGCAATGACTTTGGACGGATCGTTCAGATCGGTACCGAAGACATACAGAACGTAGCGAAGGCCTGCTGCTGTATTTCTTACACCGTGTGCAATGTTGATCCAGCATTTCTTACCTCGGATCGGCACTGCTCCAGCACCGTTTTTGGACTCGGTCAGGGTATGATAAATACGTTTGCTGATGATCTTCTCCTCGTCGATGACAGCGTGTGTGATATCATCGCAGAGTCCGAAGCCGATTCCTCCGCCGCTTCCGGTCTCAATGAAACCATCCATCGGACGGGTGTAGAAGGCATATTTTCCGTCTACGAACTCCGGATGCAGAACAACGTTTCTCTGCTGCGGAGAACGTAAGGTTTTCAGGTTGTCCAGACGCTTCCAGGTCTTCAGGTCTTTCGTTCTTACGATACCAGCCTCAGCAACAGCCGCGGACAGATCCGGATCGTTTTTGTCCTTGCTCTCAGAGCAGAACACTCCGTAAATCCAGCCGTCCTCGTGCTGGGTCAGACGCATGTCATAAACGTTGGTTTCCTCTGCGCAGGTATCCGGCAGCACAACCGGGTAATCCCAGAAATGGAATCCGTCGATACCAGTATCACTCTCTGCAACAGCAAAGAAAGATTTTCTGTCATTGCCCTCCACGCGGACAACGAGATAATACTTTCCATTCAGATAAATCGCGCCGGAGTTCATCACAGCGTTGATGCCGAGACGCTCCATAAAGTACGGATTCGTCTCCTCATCCAGATCATATCTCCAGTGAACCGGAGCGAACTCTCTTGTCAGCACCGGATACTCATAGCGGTCATAAATACCGTTGTAAAAATCTGCTTTTGTGTTCTTTCTTGCCACAAGGCGGTCTACCTTGGCTTTTTCCACATAATACTGTTTATTCAGCATCTTTTAACCTCCCAATTACTTCCATACACATACGTCCATTGTGATACGGGCATTTCCACGGTTCTACAATCGGCTCATGAATCGGGCTTCCGTCTGCATTCACGCACCAGAACCACTCAGACCCCTCTCGTTTGTCGATCACATATTCCTTGATGTAGCCCCAGATGTCTTTTGCCGCATCGAGATACTTTGTTTCCTCCGGTTTTTTCTGCCATGCATTTAAAAATCCAACGACTGCTTCTGCCTGTACCCACCAGACTCTTGTGGTATCATCCACACCGCGCTCGCACTCATTCATCAGCGAATGATTTTTGTATGCCGTGTTGTAGATATTTTCCGCAATCTCTCCGGTGATCGGCAGCAGTTTTTCCCGGTAAGCCGGATCGCCGAGCACTTCTGTACCCCGGTCGATCAGCCAGGAAGTCTCGATATCATGGCCATAAGAATACAGATCAATCAGCGTATTCCATGTCCGGTCGAAGAATACTTCCTGACGGCCTTTTTCTTTGTTATATACTTTATCCGCGAAGAGATCCATCATAAAGCGGAGACGGTCACCGGTAAACGGATCCTTTGTCACGCGGTACAGCTCGGTATATGCTTCGAAAACATGCAGCAGCGTATTCATGGTCTTCTCTGCCATGACGCCGTTCTCCGAGAGCTTTTCATTGCTCTCCGGCTTGAAATCGCGGGTAAATGCCTCGAGATAACCGTACTCGTCGGTGCAGTGTGTCTCGATGATCTGCTGCAGCGATTTTGCCAGCTCCAGCGCCTCGGTGTCGCCCGTCGCATCAAAATACGTAGACAGCGCATAAATTGCAAATGCCTGATTGTACGTATGCTTTGTCGTATCGAGCGGTTTTCCGTCGTAGGTGACAGACCAGAACACGCCACCGTACTCGCGGTCCACACACGCCTGTTTCATAAAGCGGTACGCATGCTCCGCATCGGCGCGCAGCTTCTCGTCCTTTAAGGTCAGGTACGCATTCGAGAAAAACCAGAGAATTCTGCTGTTTAAGATGCAGCCCTTCTCATACGTTTTCTGCACGTTCAGATCAAAGTCCTGATAGCCGTAAAATCCGCCGTATTCCTCATCTCTTAAGCCCTCCCAGAACGGAACGATCCGTCCAGTAAGCTCCTGCTTTACTTCCTTTGCCAAAGACTGCATCTTTTCTTTCCTTCTTTCTTATCTTCTTCCAATTTCGGTGTCAGACTCGCGTACGACACTGTTTTTCTTGATATAATCTACAATCAGATCTACGGTTGTGAATGCCAGTCCTACATACGTATCGGCTGCGCCGTAGTAGATCGCGATCTTTCCGGTCTCTGCATCGTGAATGGTTGCGCACGGGAAGGTTACGTTCGGAACGAAGCCTCTCTCCTCATACCACTCTTCCGGTGTCAGAAGGAAGTTCTGGCAGCGGTATTTTACGATGGACGGATTCTCTTTGTCGAGGATTGCGCCGCCGATGCTGTATACATAGCCATTGCAGGTGCCGCTTACACCGTGGTAGAACAGCAGCCATCCTTCGTTGGTCTCAATCGGAGCTGCGCCGCCGCCGATCTTTAAGGACTCCCACCACTCCGGGCTCTTGCTCATGACGTGGCGGTGTTTGCCCCAGTACAGCATATCCGGGCTCTCGGACAGGAAGATGTCACCGAACGGTGTGTGGCCGCTGTCGCTTGGACGGGACAGCATCACGAAGTTGCCGTTGATTTTTCTCGGGAAGAGAACGGCATTTCTGTTGAATGGAAGGAATGGATTCTCCACACGTACGAAGGTTTCAAAATCTTTTGTTTTTGCCATTCCGATGGCTGCACCGTAGAAGTCCTGGCACCAGATGATGTAGTAGGTATCTTCTACTTTTACAAGACGCGGGTCATATGCGTAAACCGGCATGAACGGTTTGCCTTCTTCGTCAACGAACTGGATTTTGTTCTCATCGAAATTCCAGTGGATCGCATCTTTGCTTCTTCCAAGGTAGATGTACGGGATTCCGTTTGTCTGCTCACCACGGAATACTCCGATGAACTCGTCGCCGTACGGCATAACGGCGCTGTTGAAGATTCTTGCTACTTCCTTCACCGGATTTCTTCCGATGATCGGATTCTCGCTGTATCTCCATACCGGTGCACCGGAAAACTCAGCCGGGCCTTCCTGCCATGGCATATTTTTGACAGCATCTCCAATAATTTTAACTTCGCTCATTTTTTGAAACCTCCATGAAAAATATTGTTTGTTTATGAGTTGTACTTTGTTTTTTTAAGTTTCTGTTAGTGGACAGAATCTTGTTTTTTCATTCTTTTTTCTCCGAACCGCCGTGTTTTATCACCCTCACGCCCAGTCCTTTAGCTTAATTTTAACATAGATGATTAATTTTTCAACTGGAAATTACTTAAAAAATAAGTTCCGTTAGATACTGTCAATTTTTAAGTGACTTTGTTGTGTAATATGTACAAAAACGGGGCATTTCAAAATGCCCCGTTTCTTAATTTATAATTCAGTTATAAAAATCAAAGCTTTACGCTCTCTTTCGGCACCAGCTGTCCGGAGACAATTTCCATATTTTTGCCGGATGCCGCGCCGCGGATCTGCTTCAGCGCTTTTTCGAGCGCTACTTTTACCATCGCCTTCGTATTGATCTCATACGAAGTGATCTTGAGATCCGGGAAACCCGGATACAGGTAATTATCGAAGCCGACAACGGAAACGTCCTCCGGCACGGAGATGCCGCGTTTTTCCAGCTCGAGCATCAGAAGGCCGGCGGTCAGGTCGCAGTTGCAGACGAACGCTTCCGGCATCTGTTCCGGGAGATGAATTTCGATCTGGCCCCGCTCATCACGGTCCTCCAGAATCCATTCCGCCGGTGTCACATCGCGGTGTTCCAGAACAGCCTTAGAAAAACCGCAGTACCGATCCATGATACTGCTGGAAAAATGAATCGAACCGACAAAAGCCAGCTTGGTAAGGCCATGCTCATACAGGTATTCCGTCATCAGATACATTCCGTGAAAGTTATCTGCGATCACGGCATCTTTTGCCAGCTCATTGTCGTAGAAATCCAGAAATACGATCGGAAGATCCACGTTTTTCTTCAGATAGTGGATGTAATCGCGGCTCGTGTCTCCCATAAGGATCAGTGCATCGACGGTCTGCTCCTTGGCGATGCACGGCACGATCATCTCATCTTCCATCTCCTGTTTCAGGATCTCCACGGTCACCATACAGCTCTTTTCCGTCGCCGCCAGTGCCATCTCCTGATACATTTTCCAGTAAAATGTCGTATACTCTGCCAGATACCGTTCCGGAATCACCACTCCGATGCAGCGCAGGCTTTTTCCCTGTGTATTTCTCGCTCCGCTTCCCGGCTGGCGGTACCCCATTTCCTTTGCAATTTCCAGAATCCGGGCGCGCATCTCATCGCTGACCCCTTTCTGTCCTGTAATCGCGTTATGCACGGTGACGGCGCTGACGCCCGCCACCTTTGCAATATCTGCCAATCTTACTTTTGCCATATCCGTTGCTCCTTAGTCTACTGCAACAAAGTGATACAGTCTGCTGACGAAATCACCCCAGAAATCTTTCATCCGGAAACCGGCATTCATCAGCATCTCGCCGCTGTAAACCTCATCGGTTCCCTCCAGACGATATTTTTTCGCCGGATCAAAGCCGCGCAGGCGAACCTTGCGGGACGGCATATTTGCCTGTGCCAGCACCTGTACGTAGGTCACAAGCACTTCGCTTTTATCCTCCGATGCTACTGCCCAGCAGTCGGATCTGTGGTTTTCACGGCTGGAAAGAATACGGTAATACTCTCCCTCGCGGATCAGTTCATGATATTTGTGATACATTGCGGTCTGCTCCGGAATCAGCTTTCTCTCTTCTTCCGGCAGTTTTGTGATATCAAGCTCATAGCCGAACGTTCCGGCCAGTGCCACATGGCCTCTCGTTGTAAACGGAGTTACACGGCCAACCGTGTGGTTCGGGCATACGCTGACGTGTGCACCCATTGAGCAGAGCGGGTAAATGAGGGCTGTTCCCTCCTGGATTTCCAGACGCTCAATCGCATCGGTGTCGTCGGAGCACCAGATCTGCGGACTGTAGTAAAGCATTCCAGGATCGAAACGTGCACCGCCGCCGGAGCAGTTCTCCAGAAGCAGATCCGGGAACTCCTGTATCAGACGCTCCTGCATCGCATACATACCGAGCACGTAGCGGTGGAACAGCTCCTGCTGGGAATCTTTGTCCAGGTAGGTGCTTCCCAGGTCGCTTAACTGACGGTTCATATCCCATTTCACGTATTTGATGTTTGCACTGCGCAGGATTTTTGCCACACATTCATACGCATAATCCTGCACTTCCGGGCGGGAGAGATCCAGCACGTACTGGCAGCGGATCTCAGTCGCTTCTCTTCCCGGAATCTGAATCGCCCATTCCGGGTGCTCTCTGTAGAGATCAGAGTCCGGGGAGATCATCTCCGGCTCGAACCAGATACCGAATTCAAGACCGATTTCATTCACTTTGTCAACCAGATTTTTCAGGCCGCCTTTGATCTTCTCTTCGTTGACAACCCAGTCACCGAGGGAAGAATCGTCTTTATTTCGTTTTCCGAACCAGCCGTCATCCATAACAAGCATCTCGATGCCGTCTTTTTTTGCCTCTCTTGCGATATCGAGGAGTTTATCGGTATCAAAATCAAAGTAAGTTGCTTCCCAGTTGTTAATCAGAATCGGGCGTTTTTTGTGGTTGTACGGGCTGCGGATCATATGTCTGCGATAAAATGCATGGTAGGAACGCGTCATTTTGCCAAGTCCCTCGGCAGAGTAGACCATAACAACCTCCGGCGCCTGGAATTCATCGCCGGCTTTTAAATTCCAGCAGAACTCCTCCTGGTTGATACCCATGACCATACGAACGGTATCAAACTGGCATCTTTCCACCTGTCCGATAAAGTTGCCGGAATATACGAAGTGCATTGCGTAAACCTCGCCGCGCTCCTGATCCGTTCCCGGTGTCACCAGGGCCACAAACGGGTGCTCCTGATGGCTGGACTCTCCTTTTCCGGAGGAAACGAGCTGTTTTCCGTAACGGAGCGCACCCTGCTGGATGTGGCGTTCTCTTCCCCAGGATCCATGAAGAGAAAGCATCTCAAAGTCTTCGTTGTCCATATCGAGGCAGGCACTGTAGATTTTCTCTACCTTCAGCGCTTCACTGCCTTCATTTTTCACGCGGACACTTCGGGTGATAACGTTTTCTTTTGTAAAAACAGAGTAGGAAAGGACAACAACAAGATCAAGAACAGGATCTTTGCAGGTGATTTCCAGAGTTTCTACTTCGTCCTCGGTTCCAAAAGAAGCTGGAAGACCGGTCAGCGGGCGTTTTCCTTTGAAAATTTCATAGGAATCAAAGAAAATCTCACATCCCATACGGCCCTGTGCATTTCTTATATTCAGACAGCTCTCACGGTAATCGCCGACTCCTCCGGTCGGGTATTCCATTGGAAAACGGTCGAGGAACGAAGATTTCTCTCTCTTATTGACGGACGGGGTGAACGGCGGCTCATCCATGCGGAGCGGATACAGATCCGGCTCTCCGTGCAGAAGGGGTCCATAGTAAACATGTCCGACGTAGCCTTCCGGGCTCAGGCCGATCACATACGTCGTATTCTCTGTATTTAACTGAAAAAGCTTTTTCTCATCATAATATAAAATCGCCATTTTCTTCTCCTTATTTCAGGTAAGCTTGATCCGCCGGGCCGATTTTTGTACAAAAAGACCTCACCCGCCGGGCTGAGGCCTTTTTTTGTTTCTATATCACACAGCGTTTAAGCAGTTACCATTGCATTTTTTAATTTTTCCAGTTTCTCGGCTGCATCTTCAAGGGATGTGCCTTTTACGCCGAAATAGAATTTGATCTTCGGCTCAGTACCGGATGGGCGCACACAGCACCATGCGTTGTTTTCCAGCTCATAGTAAAGAACGTTGGAGGACGGAAGTCCGGTCGCGCTCTTCTCTCCGCTTACGAGATCCTGGCGTACATCTGCTTTGTAATCGCGTACGGCAAGAACCTGGAAACCGCCCAGCTCTTTTGGCGGGTTCTCACGGAAGTTGGTCATCATGGTCTGGATCTCTTTTGCACCGTCGATACCTTTTAAGGTCATCGTTGCAAGACCCTCTTTGTAGTAGCCGTACTCCTCGTACATATCCACCATGGCATCCCACAGTGTTTTGCCCTGCTGTTTGTAGTATGCAGCAACCTCGCAGAGCATCATAACTGCCACGCAGGCATCTTTATCTCTTGCATATGTTCCGGCCAGGCAGCCATAGCTCTCTTCCAGACCAAATACATAATTGTGTGCACCGCTCTGCTCAAAAAATTTGATCTGCTCGCCGATGTATTTGAATCCGGTCAGAACCTCGATCAGTGCCACGTTATAAGCTTTTGCGATTGCTTTTGCCATATCGGTCGTAACAATCGTCTCAACGAGTGCCGGGTTCTCCGGCATGGTTCCGTTCTTGGTGCGCTCACGCAGAATATACTCTGCGATCAGCATACCGGACATGTTTCCGGTGAAGCTTACGTACTCGCCGGTCTTGCTGTCTTTTGCATAAACGCCGAGACGATCTGCATCAGGGTCGGTTGCAAGGATGATGTCAGCGTCTACTTCTTTTGCCAGTTTCAGCGCCAGTGTCCATGCTTTCTCGTCTTCCGGGTTCGGGTAAGCCACCGTCGGGAAGTTTCCGTCCGGCACTTTCTGCTCTTTTACAACGTAAACCTGATTAAAGCCAAGCTCGCGCAGAACGCGGCGTACCGGCACATTTCCGGTTCCGTGAAGCGGTGTGTAGACGATCTTCATATCTTTTGCCGCATCTTTGATGATTTCCGGATGAATGCTCTGCTCTTTTAATTTTGCAACGTAACGGTCATCAAAATCGGTTCCGATGACCTGGAACAGGCCTTCTGCTCTTGCATCATCTTCTTCCATCGTTTTAACGGCAGAAAACTCGGTTACTTTTGCTACCTCTGCGAGAATGTTTTTGTCGTGCGGCGGTGTAATCTGTGCGCCGTCCTCCCAGTATACTTTGTATCCGTTGTACTCTCTCGGGTTGTGGCTTGCGGTAATGACGATACCGGAAATACAGCCGAATTCACGGACAGCAAAAGAAAGCTCCGGTGTCGGACGCAGGGACTCGAACAGATACGTTTTGATTCCGTTTGCATTCAGGCAGAGTGCTGCTTCGCGTGCGAATTCCGGAGACATTCTTCTGGAATCGTGTGCGATGGCTACGCCTTTTTCCTGTCCGTTCTGGGAAATAATGTAGTTGGCAAGGCCCTGGGTTGCCTGGCGTACGGTGTAGATGTTCATGCGGTTGGTACCCGCTCCGATGACACCGCGGAGTCCGCCGGTACCGAACTCAAGCTGACGGTAGAAACGGTCTTCGATTTCTGCCTCATTTCCTTCGAGTGCTTTCAGCTCTTCTCTGGATGCCTCATCAAAATATGGATCATTGCACCATTTTTCATATACTTCTCTGTAACTCATGTTTGTTATCCTCCCTGTCTGTTGTACTTTATTTAACTTAAGACAGCAGACTTTTTCTGGATTTAAGCTCGTTTCATCACAGCTTAAAGTTACCATTTGTTTAGTCTGCTGTCAACTTAAAAATTAATTTATTTTTTCTAATTCTCTTGGTTCCTGATAAAGCTCTTTTAGATCACTGAGAACCTGTACTTTTCCTTTGCGGTCTGCGGTGCTCCAGGCTTTTCGTCAGTTCCATGACAGCCTTCATATAGCAGGCATGATCCTCTCTCAACCGGCCATACCTTCCGCAGCGTTCCGCGCAGACGGTACATCATATTTTTCAGTGCTCCGTACGGATTTTCACTCTCCTCATCCGTCCAGGGTGCTTCGGTTAACTGTTCCAGTGTTACGATATGGTTTTTGTTGCAGATCATATAAACCAGCAGCTTTGTGATCATCGGGGAATGAATCGCTTCCTCGTTGAGGCAGCGTGTTTCATCGTACATGCGGAATCTTCCAAGCAGCTGTACGCGAATCATAAAACATCGTCTCCTTCTAAGAACTCAAGCTCTTTTTCGGTCTGAATTGCCGGCAGTGCACTGTATTTCAGATTCTTTGCCCAGCCTTTTTTCTCCTCGGAGAAGCGCTCGCTGATTCTCTTGTAGACGAGTTCGCATCCTCTCTGGCTGCCGCCCTGCAGCAGAATCACATACTGGGACGGGCTGTATTTTGCAAAGAAATCGGAATGACGCAGGCTGCGTTTCATTACCTCAAGCAGCTTTTCGGACATACGGTCAAGGCGCGGACCGCCTTTTGCCGGGTAACCTTTTCCGTCTGTAATGGTGCACAGCATCAGCCACGGCATCTGTCCGTTCAGCTCGGACATACGGTAAACAAGTCGGTAGCAGTCACGGAATCCGGCGAGGGAACAGAAGAATGCTCCGCCCTTTTCTCCCGGGCTCTCCTGAAGATCTGCCTGTACCTCTTCGATCACGCGGTGTCTGCTGCCCATGCGGCTTCCCAGATAGCGGTACTGCTCCACCAGTTTCTCGCTCGGTGTAACGCCAAGCTCTTCAAAGTAATGTTTCGAGGTCTGCTCGTACAGTTTCATGGCCTCTTTGTATCTCTCCAGGCCGATCAGCGCCTGCATCTGGACTGCCTGCCACTCGTCGAACGGATACAGTTCGGAAGCAACAGAAGTCAGTTTCTGCAGCTCATCGAACTCCTCGTTTTTCAGAAGATACTCACTTACTTCTTTCAGTGCATCGGAATATACTTTTTTCAGCTGCGCGCGCTCCGCCTGTACCCACTCTTCCTCGCCGAAATCTGCAAGGAACTCTCCGGTGTACAGCTCCAGTGCTTCGATCATCTGATCCATGCGCGCTTTCTCGTCTGTCTCTTTTCCTGCTTCCAGGATCTTATTTTTGATATCAATCGCATCTACCTCGACCGGCATCGGGCTGGTCCAGTGGTAAACGCCTTTCTGTGTATAAATGTACTCAAACTGCGGAAGTCCTGCCTCGACAAGGCTTCTTTTCAGGCGATGTACGCCGACACGCAGGCTGTTTGCCGCGTCCGCCACATCTTCTCTTCCGTATGTGCTCTCCAACAGTCTTCCTCTGGAAATTCCATTGTCCTTGTTATAGAGGAAAATCTGCAGAAGTCTCATCGATTTTGTTGCCATTGTTTTCCGGAAGGAAATCGGCTGGTCGCCGTACTCCAGGAAAAAACTTCCCATCATGTGTACTTTTAAAAGCGGTAACTGTTCTGTTTGGTTTTTCATTTCTTCGTTCATACTAACTCCTGTATTGCCTGTTGTGCTCTAATCTCTGTTGTCGGTTGCGCTGCGCTCCGCAATCGGCTGCGGTAACGGGCCGGCGGTTCCCTGTTCGTTCATTTCAAAAACAATTACGGACGCCGGATTTCTGTTTTCTATTTTACATCATTTTAATCAAAAATCCTACTATAAAATGTATAAAATATTAACTTTAACACCGAAAAATTCCTGCTTTTTCTTCCTTTGTCTTGTTATCTTTTTGTCAATCCCATCTCATCCGTAAATTGCCCGCATGATTTTAGCCATCAGCCGCCCTGCAGGCGCCGAGATCACCAGTATTACAGCAAGAGATACCATGCCGCACCCGAGCAGTGCGCGGTTCACAAGTCCCCGTGCTGAGCAGAGTCCGAGGCAGAATCCCTTCTTCCAGGGCCAGAACAGCTTTTCCGGTTTCCGGTTGAAAAAATCGAGCACCAGATGGGACAGAAAGCCCACGGCAAAATAAGCGGACACATCCGGGTAGATGATGTCCACGCACGCCGTCAGCAATGCCAGCGCCGCAAATGAATGCATGAAGGAGCGGTGCGGCTGCTGTTTCCCATAGGCGCAGATCAGCAAAAATGCTGCCGTTCCGGCGAGGAGACGCAGCACGCTGCTGTCGCTTGTGAGGCGGCGGTAAATTCCAAGATTCAGTTTATACTCCGCAAGAATTGTGAGCACCGCAACTGCAACTGTTGCCGTAATAATCTTATCGGCATCGCGGTGCGCCTGTGAAGTGCCGACATCAATGTCACTGATCAAACCGCCGATCGCGGCAGCCCCGGCACCGGCCACAAGCGCGGGAACCGTCTGCGGCTGTAAAACAGCAAGTGCCGCTGCTGTTCCAATAAAAAAATGTGTTCTTCCAAGCATTTGTCTGTTTTTTCCTTTCGTAAAATTTCCTTTATCATAGCACATTCCCGCCCTTTTATGCAACCATTTGTTCGATTCTTTTACGACCGTATGGTCCTATCAGGATCAAAAAAGAACCTCCTGCGACCGTTTATCGCCGCAGGAGGTTCTCCTCTGTTTCTGCCTTTATTCCATACTATTTCCAGGTTATCTTATTTCACGTTTTTCCCTTCATTGTATGAATTTTCATTTGACATTTATCACTCATTTGAGTTATATCTTTATGCTTCATATACCAGTTCACCAGCAAGATACGTCCGGCACACCGGAATGTCTTTGATCATGCTCTCATCCACCTCAAACGGATTCTGACCCAGTACGACGAAGTCTGCCATCATGCCTTCTGCGATCTGGCCTTTCACGTTCTCCTCGAAACTTGCCTCGGCGCTGCGGATTGTGTAACTGTAGAGTGCTTCCTGTACGGTGAATTTCTGATCCGGCAGGTACGGGCCGACGTGGTCGCGCAGCGTTGTTCTTGTGACAGCACACTGCATGCAGGCGAGGGCATCCGGCAGCTCTACCGGGCAGTCAGTTCCGTTGCTGACGGAGACGCCGTTATTCATCAGCGTCTTCCAGCTGTAGCTTGTGCTCGCAAGCTCTTTGCCGACGCGCTCCTCTACGATATGGTTATCGTAATCGAGGAAGATGCTCTGTGCGTAAACGTGAAGATGCATTTTCGCGATTTTTTCAAGCTGATCGGCTCTTGTGATCTGGCAGTGCACGATGCCATGGCGGTGATCTTCTCTCGGGTTTTCAGCAAGGGCTTTTTCATAGGCACTTAACACGCGGTCGAGGCACGCATCACCGATCGTGTGAACTGCAGCCTGCATGCCGTGTGCATTGGCGTAGCCGATCATCTCATCCATGGTTTCCTGGGTGAATACCGGGATTCCGCAGGTGGACGGGTCGTCTGCGTATGGGCGACTGAGGAATGCTGTTCTCGCACCGAGTGCGCCGTCGCCGAGCATTTTCAGCGGTCCGATTTTAAAGCGGTCTGTGCCGATGCCGGTCACATTTCCAGCCTCAACGAAACCTTTTAAGGATTCCAGATCGGTAAAGTTGCTCTGCTCGTAAACGCGGACGGTCAGCTCGCCGGACTCCTCGAGTTCTTTGTATGCTTCGTTGACGGTCTGCCATGGAACGGCGCGGTAAACGCAGTAATCATCACTCTGGCTGCTGGTGACGCCGTAGCTGTTCAGGGCTTTGCAGGCGCTGCGGATCATATCTTTGATTTCCTCTTTGCTCGGCACCGGAATGCTGTCGTAAACCGGTTCCATTGCATTGTCGAAGAATCTTCCGTCCGGCTCACCGTTTTCCATACCGATCTCTCCGCCCTCCGGCTGCGGGGTATCTGCGGTGACGCCGAGGAGTTCCAGCGCTTTGCTGTTGACTACGAGGCAGTGGCCGCACGCTCTCGTCGCGCAGATCGGAACTTCGGTTGATACGCGGTCAAGATCGTAGCGGTTCGGCATGCGGTCCACGTCCGTGAAGTAATCCTGATTCCAGCCGCGGCCCATCAGCCATGCGCCGTCTTTTCGCGGATGCTCTTTCTGGAAGGTGTCGAGGCAGGCGAGCATATCTTCCAGGCTTTCGGTATGTGCGGCAAGCTGCGCTTTCAGCAGGGAGCTTCCGTAATTTAAAAGGTGCATATGACTGTCGTTAAAACCGCTGCAGACGAATTTTCCGCCAAGGTCTACAACTTTGTCGCCGGCTGCTGCAAGGGCATCTGCCTCTGCGCTGCTTCCGGCGAAAACAAATTTGCCGTCTTCTACTGCAAACGCTTCGACAAGCGGCAGTTTTCCGGTGTAGACAGCTCCGTTTTTGTAAATTGTTTTCATATCATTATCCTCCTACTGTCATCTAAATTTGATTCTATTCTTTTCTTCCCATTTGCGCAATATACAAATTCAGACACGCCATTCTCTTGCGTGTCTGGATTCGCTTTTGAATATTTTTTATTTCGTTTTCTCTTCGTAGAACAGGCAGGCGTTCTTGTCTACCGTGCCCTGGCCGAAGTTTCTTGCTTTGTAGTCTTTCAGCAGTTTGAAATACTGGTTCGAGAGAATCAGGATCACTGCTACGTTGACGAAGGTCGGGATCGCAGATGTGATATCAACGACAGTCCAGATAAAGCCCTGGTTGTTGGTCTTTACCAGATAGATCGTCCACAGTACGCCCGGCAGAGCGCGGACTGCATAGAAGACTTTCATGACGATATCTTTCATCTTGCCTTCTTTTTTATACAGATGCTCCAGAATTGCCAGATAGTAGGTGAACCATCCGCCGGAAGTCGTTACAGTGAAGATGACCATGATGACTGCCAGAAGGATGCTTCCAAATTTGCCGAATCCGCTTGCAAATGCACTTAAAGCAAGTGTTCCGCCGTTCGTTCCGTCGGTCCAGTTTCCGCTTAAGATAACGGAAAGTGCGGTGATTGTACAGATAACCATGGTATCAAAGAATACCTCGAAAGATCCCCACAGACCCTGCTCTACCGGATGCGGTGTTTTTGCGGAAGCATGGATCATTGGAGAAGTACCCCATCCAGCCTCATTGGAGTATACGGAACGCGCCATACCCACACGGATAATCTCGCTGACTGCGCAGCCGGCAAAACCGCCGATCGCTGCTGTTCCGGTAAATGCGTTTGTTACGATGGCTGTAAATACGCCAGGAACGCGGTTGATGTTGATGATGATCATGCCAAGTCCCATCAAGATATAAAGAACGCTCATAAATGGAACGAGCTTGCTGAACAGACTTGCGATTTTCTTCGTACCGCCGCTTGTAACGACATAGGTCAGAATGCAGAGCAGAACGCCCATCACGATAACGCCTTCTACTTTGAAGCTTCCAAGATTGATATTCTCAATACCGAACGCACCGGCTACGACCTGAGATGCGGTCAGGTTGGAAGAGGTTACGAAGAAGGTGGAGAAAATACCGATGCCGAAGATGAGCGCCGGGATCAGCCACAGCTTGCCCCAGTGGCGCTCCTCGCCAAGTCCGCACTCCATGTAGTAAGTCGGACCGCCGTAGTACTCACCTTTTTCGTTGGTGTGACGGTAGTAGCAGCCGAGGGTAACCTCAACCTGTTTCAGGATCATGCCGAGCAGGGAAGAAAGCCACATCCACATGATGGCTCCCGGGCCGCCTGCTGCGACTGCGGTTGCAACACCGGCGATGTTTCCGAATCCTACGGTACCGCCGATGGCAGTTGAAATTGCTTCAAATGAGGAAAGCATACCCTTTCCTTCGCTTGCTTCTTTTTCTTTCTGGAACAGTTTTCCGCCGGTTCTCTTCATAATCCAGCCAAAGTGACGGAACTGGAAAAATCCAGAACGAACGGTAAAGTACAGACCGGTCAGAATCATCAGCGCGATCAGCGGCACGCCCCAAAGGACACCGTCCAGCCAGTTAAGAAATGCTATCATGTCAAAATCCTCCCTTTTTTCTTTTCCGGCAACAGTTTTCTTCAGACGTATCCTGTAACACCTGTTTCGTCTTTCGTTCTCCAACCAAACAGATTTCCACCCTCGGAACCTTTTGTCACGGTTCCAACTGCAGTACAATAAAAAGAGCAGCGGTCTTCACCACTGCTCCATAAATCTACGTTCATGAAGCAATAGCTCCTCCACCAGTACGGTGAGAGTGCACAGCCTGTTCGACTGTACCCCAACGCAGACAGTTTTTCGGGAACTGCCCCGTTTCGGCGAATGCTCCTTTCCCTGCCCGTCCCAGACCCCGTTGTCTCAGGACAGCTACTCTTAGCCTTCGCGCCTCTATTGCCGAATATGTATATTGACAGGTATTATCATATGTTTCTTTTCGCCACTTGTCAATCGTTTTTTCGACATTATTTTACAAAAATTTTATATTTTCGAAATTTGTCCCGATTTATTTGAGATTCTCCCAGTCGATTTTTTCGTCCCGGTAAAAATACTCGCGGTCGTGTTCGCCGATTGTGACGCCTGGAACGATGGTGACTTCTGGCTCTTTGGCCAGATCTTCCACATTCGGGTTGTAAATGATTCCTTTTACCATTCATTCTCTGTCTGTCATACTGTCCTCCTGTCTGCTGTAGGATCTAAATAAGTATCCCTTCCAGATGATCCATCTCATGCTGGCAGATCTGGGCTGGCCAGCCGGTGAATTTTTGGCGTTGTTTTTTCCAGTTCCAGTCGTAGTATTCGATTTCGATGTTCTGGTACCGCTTTGTTTTCCGCACGCCTGGCAGGGAGAGGCAACCTTCTTCTGTTTCGTAAGGGCCGCTTTTGCGGACGATCACCGGGTTGAACATGATGATGTCGCGGAATCCGGCGTTTACGATGATGATGCGTTTTTTCACGCCGATCATATTTGCCGCCATGCCGACGCATGCCTCGCGGTTTGCTGCCAGTGTGTCCTGCAGATCTCTTCCCACCTGCAGATCTTCCTCTGTCGCCGGGATGGATTTCTGTCCGAGGAAGAGAACGTCTCTCATAATTGGTTTTACCATTTGTGTTTCCTTTCTCTTTCGGCCTTAAAGGCCGAAATCGTTTAATTTTCTATTTGAATCCGCATATCGCACGATGTGCATCCGATTACGGTTTTTCCGCCTTTCTGCTCCAATCGTTCTACTGTTCCGCTGCAGAACGGACAGATCCAGTCAATCTGTTTTCCGGCTTTGACGGCCTGCATCATGTTGACGAATTTTGTCGTATCTACATTTTTCGAATTGCAATTCTGCGTCCAGTCACCGGAGAGTACTTTTCTCAATTCGCCGTTTTCATTCAGAATAACGGTGTCGCCCTCCTCGATGTTCCAGTCATACAGCATCTGATCCTCCTGGCGGATGCGCGATTCTGTTCCGTTTTCATCTTTCAAAACAACAACTGCCATGACAGGCTCGTCGGCACCGCGCTCCTCACAGCCGAAATCAAGGTCTTCCTCAATTCGCATTACCTGATATTTCATAAAAACGCCCTTTCTTCAAATATAATTCATGCTTTTTTGTATTCCACACGGTTTTTGCTGTTACAAAACTTTTTATTCCTGAATCGTAAAAATCACAACCCGCTCCCGGCTGTCCCCGCCCGGAAACAGATCCATACAGTCGATCTCATCGAGAAATTCCAGTTCCGGCACCGTCATCAGATACGAGATATAAGCATCCGACGGGTAATAGAAAAACAGCTGGATCTCCCGCGGATTTTCGTAGTACGATTCCAGCAGTCTTTCCATCGCTTTTCTTAAGATTTCAAGCGAAAACGGGTTAAAAAAATACACCCGGTCCACTTCCACAGGAACAGGAAAATTTTCGGCGCTCTCCAGCACAAACTCCGTCCGCGCACCAGAGGCCGCCGCCTTTTTGTTTTCCATTGCCTTCGCATAAATCCGGTCATCATACTCCACACCGATGGACTGGCACCGGGTCTGCGCCGATAAGAAGAAATCTACGCGGCCCTTTCCGCATCCGTAATCGAGCAGCGTATTTCCCTTTCGGATCATCCCCGTGTTTGCCATCCGCTCCAGCACGCAGTACGGGGTCGGCTCATACGGATACCGGTACAGATCCGACCGGCTGTCATCCCGCCCCATTGTGTGGATCTGCAGCAGCTTGTCCCAGCGGTTTTCGTTTTTATCCTCTCTCATCGCCCGTCTCCCGATACTGTTCGAATAATTCCAGATACTCCTGTTCCACCGCAGCAAACGGCCGCACCGTGTAGTCCAGCGTGATGTGAAGTTTCGGCGCATCTCCCGCCTGCAGTTCCTCCAGCAGATTTGTCAGATCGTACCACAGCAGATCATTGTCGATCTGTTTCATCATCCGCTGCTCCTCCGCCGTCAGATCACTGCCAAGATATTTCTCATAAATCACCGAAAGCAGATGGTCCTCGATCTCGCGGTACCGCGGCATTTCCTGTTTTAATGGCCGCGGCACGTCCGACATGTAACACTCGCTCGCGTCATGCAGAAGGCACGCCAGCACCAGCCGCCGGGAATAACCGCGCGCGGCCGCCTCTTTCGCACAGCAGATGCAGTGCTCTCCCACTGACCAGAACGTCGTCACATGGCCGTTTCCGCGGCAGATCATCGGCAGCGCATGCGCAAAATCTTCCACACAGAGCAGCCCCGGATCAGGATGTACGGGATCGAAGTGTTTTCTTGTATACGTCGTTATCGTACTCATTCTTTAACCTCGCTGTACGGCTTTACTGCCGGCTGTCCCGCGTGCGGCTCGCCGATGATTTTTTCCATCCAGACCATATCGTACCAGCGGTCGAATTTGTAGCCGCAGTTGTGGAAGGTTCCCACGAGTTCGAATCCGAGATGCGCATGGAACTCGGCGCTGTTTTTCGTCAGATATTCATCCTCGACCTGCGGATAGCCGATGCAGGCGTAGAGGTTCAGAATGCCCATTTTTTTCAGACGATCGGCCAGTTCTTCATACAATCTCCGTCCCAGTCCGCCTTTCCGCGCATCGTGGTCGAGATAAATCGTCAGCTCGCTCGACCAATCGTATGCGGCGCGGCCAACGAACGGATGGGCATATGCGTAACCCTCGATTTTTCCATCTCTTTCGATCACGAGATACGGGTATTTCTTCATGATATCCCGCATACGGTTTTCGAATTCTTCCAGCGACGGCACATCCCACTCGAAAGAAATCACGGTGTGCTCTACGTAATACGCATAAATCTCCAGAATCCGTGCAGCATCCTCTATTTTTGCATCTCTGACAGTAATTGTACTCATAATAAACTCCTCCTCTGACCGTACTGCTTGCGTTTTCTGAACTTTATCTTATCACTCCGCTGAAAAATGGACAACATGATTTCCAGATTTCCTTTTTTTCTAAATTTTTCTGTGCTCTTTGCTTTCTTTCCTGTATAATAAAAGAAACAAGACGGATCACTATTTTTCTTCTTAATGAAAGAAAGGAACGTGCCTATGAAAATTTTAAATCTCGAAAACGAAAACCGGAAATTCACCAAATCCATCGAAAATTTCCACGTCATGGAATATCTCCAGGATTCCAGCGTCTCGCCGATGACTGCCATGGAGGAGTATTACATGAGCAAAATGAATGTGCGCCGCCGCCAGGTTGTCATTGAACTGGACAAGGAGCACTCCGCGATTATCCAGTCCGGTGCGATGCAGTGGATGGGCGGCCATGTACAGGCGACCGCCGGAATCAAAGGGATCGGCGACCTGTTCGGAAAGGCCATCAAAGGCGCCATGACAAAGGAATCTGCCGTAAAACCGGAGTACGTTGGCGACGGATATCTCGTGCTGGAACCGACCTACAAATACATCATTCTTGTGGATGTCGAGAAATGGGGCTCCTCCGGAATGACGATTGAGGACGGCATATTCCTCGCCTGCGACGGCAGAGTCAAAAACAAACTGACCGCCCGCAAGAGTATTTCCTCCGCTGTCCTCGGCGGTGAAGGCTTCTTCAATCTGAGCCTCGTCGGCAGAGGCGCCGTTGCCCTCGAAAGCAACGTACCTGAGGGCGAGCTGATCGAAGTCGAACTCGAAAACGACGAACTGAAAATCGATGGAAACCTCGCCGTCTGCTGGTCCTCCAACCTTGATTTCACCGTAGAGCGCTCCACCAAAACCCTCGTCGGCTCCGCCGTCAGCGGCGAAGGCCTCGTCAACGTCTACCGCGGAACCGGCCGCGTCCTCATGAGCCCGGTCGCCCCGACAGATTCCCTGCTGACTGCAACCAACACGACCCAGGCGAACCCCGCTGTGAAGAACAACCTTCCGCCGGAAAATTAAATTCGAATCCTCTCCGCCCCTATGCCTAATACGCATAGAAAAAAGTCAAATTAAACCTCGTTTTTGATTGACACTTTCTTCAAAGCATGTTAGCGTAAAATACGCACTTATCTTTACATTCTTAAGAAAAACCATACGATAAAATACATGTTCTGGAGAAAATGATGAATAGAATAAACTGGACTGAACTGAAACCGCAGATTCAGCAGGTCGGGCGATTAAGTCTGCCTGCGATTCTTACACAGATTACTACGATTGCGATGCAATACATTGATTCCGCGATGGTCGGCGCGCTTGGGGCGAATGCTTCGGCGGCGATCGGGCTGGTTTCGTCGACGACGTGGCTCCTCAGCGGTGCGATTTATGCGGTTTCAGCCGGTTTTTCTGTTCAGGTAGCGCATCAGATCGGGGGAAATCATGACAAGAAGGCAAGGGATGTTGTGCGGCATGGCATCGCGTCCGCGCTTGTTGTGTCGGCTGTTTTGTGCCTGATCGGGCTTCTGATCAGTCATCCGCTGCCGGGGTGGCTCGGCGGTGCGCAGGAGATCCGGCGGAATGCCACGCTCTATTTTATGATGTTTGCCATCATGCTTCCGTTTTCCCAGCTCAACTCGCTGATGTCGTCCTTCCTGCAGTGCAGCGGTGATATGGTGACGCCCAGTATTTTAAATGCCGTCATGTGCGTGCTCGATATCATTTTCAATGCTCTTTTGATTCCGGTTTTCGGTGTCATGGGTGCCGGTATGGGAACGATGCTGGCCTGCGCCGTCATCAGCCTCACGGGTGCCTGGTTCTGTTGTGTCCGCAATCCGCGGCTGCGTCTCCGCCGGAAGGAAAAAACGGTTTTTGATACGAAAATTCTGAAAACTGCATTCAAAATCGGTGTGCCGGTTGCCGTACAGGAAATCGCGATGAACAGCGCCATGGTTGCTGCCACCATGCTGATTGCCCCGCTCGGCTCCATTGCGATTGCGGCCAATTCGTTCGCCGTCACCGCCGAAGGCCTCTGCTACATGCCAGGCTACGGCATCGGTTCCGCCGCGACAACGCTCGTCGGCAGAAGCTACGGCGCCGGAAATTACAAGCTGGCGAAACGCTACGGAAATATCTGCATTGCCATGGGCGCAGTCCTGATGGCCATCACCGGAGGTCTGATGATGATCTTCTGTCCGTTCGTCTTTAGCATTCTGACTCCTGACCCGCAGGTTCGCTCGTTTGCCGCCGAGGTACTCCGCATCGAACTGCTCGCCGAGCCGTTTTTCGGCGCTTCCATCGTTGCCGCCGGAGCCCTCCGCGGAACAGGCGATACGTTTGTGCCAAGCCTTCTGAACCTTGGCAGCATCTGGGTCATCCGCCTCGGTCTCGCGGTGCTTCTCATCACCCCGCTCGGCCTGCGCGGCATGTGGATCGCCATGGCTATCGAGCTCTGCATCCGCGGATTGCTGCTGCTCTACCGCCAGCATACATCGAAATATTATAAAATATCATAAACGCCATACAAAAAAGAGGTGATCTGCCGGCACAGAGCAGATCATCTCTTTTTTTGCATCCTGCTTATTTTTTGTTTTTCATTCCAAAGTTTTTCTGTTCATCCTCGCGGAACAGACGGTTTTTATCCTTATAAGACTGAAACGCATGTTTTGTCGCCTTCCACATGGTCCGGAACGAGAGCCCCTGTTCTTTATCATATTTCGATGGCAGTAAAAGATAGCAGAGAAGGGAAATCAGTACGCCGATGCCGGTATCCAGAATCCGGGCAAGCGTATAGAAAACAACTCGTTCCTCACCAACTGTGTAAAGTACCACAAAGTAGACCACGATTCCCGGCTGGATCGCAGAGTCCGCCTGCAGTGCCAGATTGCACCACAATACCAGGCAGAGCCCCGCCGCCAGCCACAGAAAAGCCGGAATTCCAAACGGCTGTTTCTGATACAGCATGTAGAATGGAATGACCAGGATTCCTCCCACAAACGTTCCGATCAGGCGATTGATTCCATTGTGGAATCCCTCTTCAAACCGGCTCCCAACCCCGTACACTGCGCCGATCAGCGCAAAGCAGGGGTTGCGGCCGCCGGGAATCAGATATTCATAAATCGGGGAAGTCAGCAGAACAACCACCGCTGTCCGCCACATGCGTTCCGTCAGACGGGGTGATTTGAAATCCTTCAGCGGCGTGAGCTGCCACTTATTTTTCACCTCCGCCCGGTCCAGCATTTCCTGTGGTCCCATAGGCTGCTCCTGTCAAAAACTCTTATTATTTGATAAACTTCACTTCCGGATAAATTGCCTGTTTTGCAGCCTCTTTGCGCTCGTTGAAAACAACTTTGTTCTCTTCAAACAGGTTGCGTCCTTCTGCATCAATAGAAACGATCAGCGGACCGAACTCTTTTACTTTATTGCACCATAACGTCTCCGGCATTCCCAGTTCATCCCAGTGATGCTCTGCAATTCTTTCCACCTCAGTCGCGGCAACAACCGCGCAGCCTGCCGGGAAGACACAGTGAATGGCACCGAATTCTTTACATGCACGCTCGGTATTCGGACCCATGCCGCCTTTTCCGACAATGACACGTACGCCGGTCAGTTTTGTAAATTCATACTCGAATTTCTCCATACGCATGGAAGTAGTCGGTCCGACAGAAACCATCTCGTAATCATCTTCTGTTCCCTCAATTTTCCGTACGATCGGGCCGGCATGGAAAATTGCCTTGTCTTTGATATTATATGGAAGCTCTCTTCCGTACTCAACGAGTCTGCGGTGTGCAACGTCACGGCAGGTCATGAGATCGCCGTCCAGCCAAACAATATCTCCGATGTGGATATCTTTCAGGTCTTCTGCGCTTACCGGTGTAATCAGAACTTTTTTATCTCCTCTAATTTCGATCATAATTCGTACCTCCGTTTATGCATTAAATTTCCAGGTGGAATGTGTATCACAAGTTACTGTCAGATCAGGATTTACCACGATATGGCCGCGGCGGTGGGACCAGCATCCCACATTTACGGCAACGCCGATCGTGGATGGATGGCGGGCGGTATTTTCAATGTTTACACCCATAACGGAATATTTTCCGCCCATTCCCTGCGGTCCAAGGCCGATGGCATTGATGCCGTCTTCCAGCAGACGCTCCATTTTTGCTGCATTTGCATTTTCATTGTGGGAACCGATCGGGCGCATCAGCGCTTTCTTTGAATTTAATGCTGCGGTTTCGATGGATGTTCCAACTCCAACGCCGACAAGAAGCGGAGGACACGCATTTAAGCCGTAGCTTGTCATCTGATCCAGTACGAAATCGGTGATTCCTTCATATCCTGCACCTGGCATCAGAACCATCGCTTTTCCAGGAAGCGTACATCCGCCGCCTGCCATGTAAGCGTAGATTTCGCATTTGTCACTGTTCGGAACGATATCCCACCATACGGTCGGGGTTCCTTTTCCTACGTTTTTCTTGGTATTGTACTCATCAAAAGTCTCTACCGAGTTGTGGCGGAGCGGTGCTGCAAAGGTAGCCTGTACAACAGCCTCTTTCAGCAGGCCTTCCAGTTCATTGATGTACGGAAAATTCGTTCCGCATTTCAGCCAGAACTGAAGCACGCCGGTGTCCTGGCAGCTCGGACGGTTTAATTCCACCGCCAGTTTCTGGTTTTTGGTCATCGTCTCATACAGTGCTTTCGGAAGCGCTGCTGTTTCCTGGGAGCCCAGCTCCTCCAGCTTTGCAACTACATCGTCCGGCAGCTTTTTGCCGATGTGGGCAACAAAATCAGCTACCATGTCTGTTAAAACTTTTACTCCATTTTCGTTTGTCATAATATACCTCCTATGAATGATTTTCATGAGTGAACTTTGTGGTGCGGGGCAGGAATTTTCTGCCCCTTGTGGTGTGTGATACCTGTTTATGCGAAGGAATGCTTATCATGGATAAAAAGGAAACAGGATGGGCAGCAGTATCATGCAGATTGCAAAGGATACGAGGATCAGAGGCAGGCCGGATTTTACATAATCCTTGAATTTATAGCCTCCGAGTCCGACTACCATCGTGTTTGCAGGCATACCAATTGGTGTTGCATACGCGCAGGAACCGGCGATAACAGTTGCAATCACAACGGACCGCGGGTCTGCTCCAAGGCTGTTTGCAAGAGAAACAGCGATCGGAATCATAAGTGCCGTAGTGGCTGTATTTGACATAAAGTTGGTCAGTACACAGGTTACCAGGAAAATTACCAGGAGAAGCAGAATCGGATTTGGATTGGATCCGAGCAGACCGACGATTTTATCGGCGATCATACTTCCTGCCCCTGTGACATCCAGTGCTTTTGCCAGGGAAAGAGAGCCTCCAAAGAGGAGAACTACTTTTAAGTCAATGGAATTCAACGCTTCTTTTTCTGTCAGAACCCCGGTCAGCACCAAAAAGAGTGCGCCAAGACAGGCGGAAAGCTGAATGCTGATTCCAATTAATTCTTCGAAAATCATAGCGAAAATTACAACGATCAGAACAACAAGTGAAATGATCTGTTTCCATTTCGGAACATTGCTGAAATCTTTCTGCTCTTCCAGGTTCTGGGCTGCTTCGTTCTGATTCTGCGTAAGAAGTTTATATCCAAAACAGACGAAGTAGAGGATTCCTATCAGCAGCATCGGAATTCCGATTGGCGCGTACATGAAAAAGCTGGTTTTGATTCCCATCTCCTGCAGTGCATTGACGCCCATCAAATTTCCCGGCGCTCCGATGATAGAGAGGTTTCCGCCGAGGGCTGCCGCGAATACAAGCGGCATCAGCAGGTGGCTTCTGGAATAACCGGACTCATCTGCGATTCCACAGACAACCGGGATCAGTACGGCAGCGGTTCCGGTGTTGGATAAGAATCCGGACATCACGCCGGCAATTACCATAATGGCGATGATCAGTGTTTTTTCGGTTTTGGCAAAGCGGGTTACAAGTCCTCCGATTTTGTTTGCCATTCCCGTCTCGAAAAGTGCCTGGCCGACAACAAACATGCCGACGCAGAGGATAACGTTGCTGTTTACGTATTGAGAGAAAGTCGTTGATACATCCAGAATTCCGGTGAGAGTCAATCCAAGCGCACAGATAGAAGCTGTCAGACCCAGCGGAATTTTCTCCAGAATGAAGCTGACAATCGCAAATGCCAGAAACAGCAATGTGATTGTGGTTTGAGACATTCCCAAATCTCCTTTCGTTTTTTCAGTTTTCTTTTTCTTGAAAAGCATCGGCCGAACACGTTTCTTTTGTTACTTGTATTATACGGCGTGTACTGGTTAAAAAACAAATTGGTGGAATACATGACCCCATAAAAAATTTTTATATTCGCAAAACAGGGGCTCTTTTTTTGTGCATTTTTACCTGGTTTTGCGGGAAACCGAAAAAAAATATAGAAACATTTACGTCTCTATGGTATCTTAATGGTAATATAACGTTGTCTCAACGAACATTTGGAGGGGAAAAATGACTTTAAATCAGCTTCGTTACTTCTGTATGGCAAGCCGGTGCCACAGTATTACAAAAGCGGCCGAAGAATTGTACGTGACGCAGCCGACCGTATCGGTTGCTATCCGTGATCTTGAAATTGAATTCGGCGTCAGTCTCTTTTCCAGAAAGGGAAATCAGTTAATTCTGACGCGTGAAGGGGAGGAATTTTATCAGAAAGCAAATTATATTCTCCAGTACTGCAATGAGCTGCAGGCGGATTATTCCAATCTCTCCCGTGTGCGCCCGCCGATCCGCATTGGTATTCCGCCGATGCTGAGCACCGTCTTTTTTCCCGAGCTTCTTCTCGCTTTTTCAGAAGAGCATCCCGAAATTGCGGTATCTCTTGAGGAGTATGGTTCGGTCCGTGCCTGTAATCTGGTGCAGGATGACACACTGGATCTGGCGCTTGTCAATATGGAACAGTATAATATTGATAAATTTCACCATGCCGTTCTTGCGGATGACCAGGTCGTATTTTGTGTAGCAAAAAACCACCCCCTGGCAGGCAGAGAAGTGGTTTCCATTCAGGATATGGCAAAACAGCCCTTAATTTTCTTTAATGCTGACTCGGTGCAGAATCAGCTCCTGAAGCTGCGGTTCGAACTTGAGGGGTATACACCGAATATCATCATGCGGAGCAGCCAGATTTACACGACACTGCAGTTTTTAAAGACGGGCCGCTATGCCTGTTTTCTGTATTCCAGCATGACTGATAAATTTCCGGAAATCATCGGCATTCCGATGCAGACACCAATTCGAGTGAAAATCGGCATGATATGGAAGAAAAGCAGATACATCAGCAGCGATATGCAGACGCTGATCTCTTTTACAAAAAAGTATTATCAGATGCATTCGTTGATTCCATCGGACAAAAAAACGAACGGGGATTGAATATATCCCCGCCGTTTTCTGTAATCTTTTTTTATTTCTCTGGAAAATCGTATCGTACAATCTCACAGTTTTTCACACCAAATGCCGCATATTCTTCATTCGTCATATCGTGAAAATACGACTGCACGACACGCGCAATGCCGTTGTGTGCGACGAGAATATACGTTTTTTCATCGGATTCTTCCCGAATTTCATCCAGCAGATTATAGATTCTCTGCGCCAGCCGCAGAGTCGATTCGCCGCCCTCGTGGCTCATTGCGAAGCATTCCTTCGCCTTTTTGAAGTCCGCTCCATCGCGTGCTGTGGACTCCCATTTTCCAAAATTCTGCTCCGTCAGCCGCGGCTCCGGCCGCGCCGGGATGCCGGTCATCTCGGAAATATGTTTCGCGGTGTCTGCCGCACGAACCAGCGGGGAATACAGAATCTCATCCGCCTGAATCCCCTCTTTCAGGATTTTCTCCCCGGTCTCAACCGCCTGCTGATGCCCAAATTCCGTCAATGCAATATCCGTCGCCCCACAGATCTTATTCTCCACATTCCAGATCGTCTGCCCGTGACGCACAAAATAAAAATGTCCCATGAAATGATTCCTCCTGCTTATCCTCGTCAAATGTTTCTTTCTTTTCAGAATATCACAAGCCCGCATCTGCCGCAATGAACTGTTTTTAAAAACTCCATTTCCACCAGATGAATCTTATTTTATTCACTTTTTGTACCTTTTCTTTAATTCATTTTCAATTTTTAAACGTCTCAACCTCCACAACCCGGTCTTTCCCTTTCGTTCCCCAGATCATCAGATGGGCCTTATATTCCACCGAATCCCGTGCATAAAAGAATGGCTCCTCGCGCAGCAATGATGCGCGTTTTCCTTCGGCTTCCAGTATCTTTTTCCGTTTCATTGCCTGCTCCTGGATTTTTCGGATCTGGGTTCCTTCTTCGCCAGTGAAGCGTCGTTTCGGGTAATTCTGTGCTTCGCGGGCCAGTTTTTTTTCCAGTAAATCCACGACTTTCGCGTGGCGGCTCGTATGCAGCAGTTTTGCGATCTGTTTTGCGAGGAGTTTTCCCTGCCATTTTTCATAAAGTGCAAGATACCTCAGCAGCACTTTATCGCCTGCCTCCGATGCCAGTTTTTTCATCTCCGTAATTGCCTCTTCCGTCGCTTCCCACCACGGGCATGACGGTACGAGATACTGATCCGGCACGGCCGGGTAGCAGCAGAAATTGAGCGGCGGGAAATTGGCCAGCGATGCCAGACGCATTTCTTCCTCGGTGCAGAACGCCTCGCCGAGGTATTCCAGCTTGTCCCGCAGGATCGCAATACGGAACTCAATCTGCCGCAGATACTCGTATCCGTCCACCCAGAAATGACCCGTTTTTCCGTAATCAAACAGATGCACTTCCAATGAAAGGCGGCTGAAAAACAGCGTGCACACCGTCTCTCCCTGCCGCACGATCAGAACGTACTGCTCCCCGTCTTTTTCCAGTGCAGCATCTATTTCTCCCTCGTATTCCTTCTGATACGTTCCCGTCAGCTCCGCGTCATGAAAAACGAGAAAGCTCTCTGCCGCATCGTTCATCAGATAGACAAGCCAGATCTCCTTTTCTCCTCCCCCGTACCGCTCACCCGGAAGCAGCAGCTCGAACTGCCCCTGCGAAAGAAGCACATCCAGCCTTTCCAGTTCCTCGGTCCATGTGATATTTTCTGCAATTTCCATTCCGTGATTCTCCCCTGTTTTCTTTTACTTCCTATGATACACTATAAAAAGGCTCCACTGCAATCCAAAGCAGTAGAGCCCCTTCTCCAAATTTTTCTGTTATTAATCCGTCCCGTTATCCGGCGCATGCCGTCCGCACTTTCTCGTCCAGCGTCGTCTGAATTTCTTTTAAGTTCACCGGTTTCAGAATATGCCCGCGTCCGCGCACCGCTTGCGATCCGTTGCAAAGGTATTTGCTGTCATCGCAAAAATCGGAACATCATTGTCCTCACGCACACTGTTTCGAATTTTTTTCGTCGCCTCGATGCCCTCCATCACCGGCATCTGCATATCCATGAAGATCGCAAAATAGCTTCCCGGATCCGACGCTTCAAACTGATCCACGGCCTCGGAACCATTCTCCGCCCAGTCCACGACAAGGCCGAGGCTTCCGAGCAGCTCCGTCGCAACCTCTGCATTCAGTGCATTATCCTCCGCAAGCAGAACAGCAGCACACCTGCAATCAGTGCCACCAGATACAGCGGGTGGTCAAACAGATACGCCATGATGGTCGGTGTCCCCACATCTTCCACATAGCTCTGCACAATTTCCGCTCTGCTCTTTCGTGATACGTTGTAAAGCGTTTTTTCCCACAGACCGTAGAAACTCCGGTCAACCTCTGAGAGTACGCCCATCCGCAGGGACATCGATGCACCTGGCACAACTTCCACGCGGAGGCGGTTCTGCGTATCATCTCTTGCCAGCTTCTGCGCTGTGTAGGTCATCAGCAGTGCACCGTCCACATTCTCATTGACCAGTCTCTGCACACATTCGTCCGTATCTTTCACCGACACAATTTCTGCATTCGGCCATTCATTGTTCAGGATTTCTTTGACCGTCACACCATCGTCGATTACCACTATTCTCTGCAGTTTTCCCGACGCACCGCGCCGCCGCAATTCCTTTTGCCTCCCCGTTTTCATACCACGAGTATTGATTTCCGTCCGGATTCATCACGCCGCGGATCACGGCGCCGCTCTCTTTCAGCTGGGAAAGAAGCGCTTTTTCCTCTGCCGTGTAATCAGTATTCACTTCCACGGAACCGTAATATTTATTGTACAGATCAGACCGCCAGTTCGGTGTCTCCACGTTCATGCTCGTAAATGCGGTGATCGCCGGATGGCGGGAAAATGCAAACTCCTCCTCGCGCTCCGGTATCTTTTTGGCAGCCGTATAAATGTCTGCTTCTCCATTTTGCAGCATCTCCTCACATTCCTTCGCCGTCTTATCGTATCCGACGTAGGAAAACGTACACTGCATATATTTGGCAATGCCCTGCATCATCTCATATCCATATCCGCTCCACAGTCCGTTTTCGTCCTGCATGTGATAGCTGTCGAAGGCTGCTGCTGGACCTATGAAAAAGCCTATAAGAGAATTTATCAGGTACTCACAATGGAAAATTCCTGAAGTAAACTGCGGAATCGCAAGTATGTGTTTCGTCTTGAAAAAGCAGCAAAAATATAGTATAATATTTTTGTTGCTGACCCGGCTGAAACATTTATAATTCTTGTTTCTGTAGCTCAGTAGGATATAGCGTCCGCCTCCTAAGAGAAAGCCGAGGCATTCCCCAAAGGGAAAAAATGAAAAACAACTTTCAGTTCGAATCTATTCTGAAAAATGCTAATGGTGACAACAAAGCATTCCCCAAATTGGGGAACGTTCTAATGTTACCAAATCAAAAAAATCTGTAGATTGACAACTCGAAAAAGAGTTGATAATCTTATATATGGCCGAAGGGAAAAATCCTAGAAACCCAGTAAAATCAAGGGTTTGCGGCATGTGTCGTCATAGCTCAGCTGGATAGAGCACTCGCCTCCTAAGCGAGGGGTCGGAGGTTCAAATCCTCTTGGCGACGGGCTTCAAAGCGTTCGAAAATGTTAGCTGGATTAGCTGACAACGAACGCTTTTGTTATTTTCTAATCACGTTCGTGACACAAAATTCCATTCAAAATGATCAATTTCCAGCTAACGCAATCCGATTTTTGTTAGCTGACAGCTAATCAAAATTACCGGTTTGCAAACATGGGTTTTAAGAAGTCCAGCTAACATTTGGGTTCCGCTCCGTTGTCACCCCTTATTCGGGGATGTAAATCAGAGAAAAGGCGGGAAAAGAAACAATCTCTCCCAAACCTGCAAACATGAATTAGCTGAAACAGTATTTAATTCTATTAGCTACAGCTAATGGTCAAACAGCAATGTCTGTTTGGAACTTTACTATCTATAAAAGTTCCAGGCAGGCATTTTTTATTTTCTGAATCCTGGAGGAAAGGAGTCAAGATGACTGAGCCAAACAGACAATCAGGAGAAAACGAAGAAAGAATCATAGAAATTGAGATTGAGCGTCTTCGTCCGTTCAAAGAGCACCCGTTTCAAGTAAAAGATGATAAGGAAATGTTTCTTCTGCAGGAAAGCATTGAGAAGTATGGAATTTTAAATCCGCTAATCGTCAGACCAGTACCGGATGGATACTATGAGATCATATCCGGTCACAGAAGAAAACATGCTGCGGAGAAACTGGGATACCGTAAAGTACCAGTAATCATCCGGGTATTAAGTGAAGATGATTCCATTTTAAGCATGGTAGATTCTAATCTTCACAGAGAACGGATCAGCTACAGTGAAAAAGCTTTTGCTTACAAACTGAAGAATGACGTATTAAAAAGAAAAAGTGGTCGAAAAAAGAGCCAAGTTGACCACAAAACACCAAGAAAGCGGGCAATAGAAATCATCAGTGAAGATTGTGGTGATAGCCCAAAACAAGTGCAGCGTTATATCTCACTGACAAAACTGATACCGGAAATGCTGCAGAAACTGGATGATGAGATCATTTCTTTTTGTCCGGCTGTAGAGATAGCTGCATTAAGTGAAAAAGAGCAAAAGGAACTGCTTGTAGCAATGGAGTATGCACAGGCAATCCCATCACTCTCACAGGCCCAGAGGATCCGGCAAATGAGTAAAGAAAAGCAGTTGTCACTGGAAAAGATGGAAGAAATCATGTGTGAGGTTAAAAAGGGTGAAATCACAAGAGTGGCTTTCACAAACGAACAGCTACATAAGTATTTTCCGAATTCCTATACACCGGCAATGATGAAGCGGGAAATACTGGCACTGTTGAAATTATGGAAAAAAGAATCATGGGAAAGTTAAAGGAGGAAGAAATCATGTGTAAAGTTATATCCGTAGTAAACCAGAAAGGCGGCGTTGGAAAGACCACCACAACCGTAAATGTAGGCATTGGACTGGCAAGAGAAGGTAAGAAAGTGTTGCTGATTGACGCGGATCCACAGGGAAGTTTAACAGCAAGTCTTGGATATGAGGAACCGGATGATCTTCGCATCACACTGGCAACGATCATGATGGATGTCATCAACGAAGAAGAAATCTCTCTGGAAGATGGTATCTTACATCACCAGGAAAATGTAGATCTACTTCCGGCAAATATTGAGCTTTCTGCCCTGGAAGTAACGATGGGAAATGTTATGAGCAGAGAAATGATCATGAAGGAATATATCGATGCGATAAGATGCCGATACGATTATATCCTGATCGACTGTATGCCAAGCCTTGGTATGATGACAATCAATGCACTGGTCTCCTCTGATTCTGTGCTGATACCTGTACAGGCCGCATATCTGCCTGTTAAAGGACTTCAGCAGCTGATCAAGACCATTCTTACAGTAAAGAAAAGACTGAACCGGAAACTGGCGATTGAGGGCATTCTCCTGACTATGGTAGATTTCAGAACCAATTACGCAAGAGACATTGCATCGAGAGTACATACAACCTACGGAAGCCAGATTGAAGTATTTGAAAATGTGATCCCGATGTCTGTAAAAGCAGCTGAGACCAGTGCAGAGGGAAAAAGTATTTACATGCACTGTCCGAAAGGAAAAGTTGCCGAGGCATATATGAAATTGACACAGGAGGTTTTGAGTAATGAAAAATAGAAGTGGCGAAAAGATTAAACTGGCAAGTATTGATGAACTGCTTGGTGTGGTAAATGAAGAGTCAGCAATGGAGATAGAAATTAGTAAGATCCATCCGTTTAAGAATCATCCGTTCAAGGTGCTGGATGATGAAAAGATGCAGGATCTGGTTGAAAGTGTAAAGATCAATGGAGTACTGACTCCGGTACTGCTTCGCATGGATGAAAATGAAGAATATGAAATGGTATCCGGTCACAGAAGAATGCATGCAGCACAGCTTGCAGGACTTACGACTATTCCGGCAATCGTAAGAGAATTATCGGATGATGATGCCATTGTGGCGATGGTGGACGCTAACATTCAGCGAGAGGAACTGTTGCCGAGTGAGAAAGCTTTTGCTTATAAGATGAAATTAGCAGCTATGAAAAGACAAGCAGGAAGACCAAAAAGTAATTCTGGCCAAAATGACCAGAATTTAATAGGAACTGTATCTAGGGATGTATTAGCAGAGCAAGTTGGAGAAAGTTCTAAACAGATTCAGCGTTACATTCGCCTGACAGAATTGATTCCTGAACTTCTTGATCTGGTAGATAACAAAAAGCTTCAATTCACGGTTGCTGTAGATATCTCTTACATCGATAAGGAAGTACAGGGATGGATTTACGAATATATCTGCGACACAGGATTTATCAAACCAAAACAGATTGCAGCACTCAGAAATCAGCTGAATGATGGACCAATCAATCAGATCCAGATGTTATCAATTTTCAATAACTGTGTGATGGCAAAGAAAGTATCCCGGTCTCTTACTTTCTCAGAAAAGAAACTGACAAAGTACTTTCCGGATGATTATACAGCCAAAGATATGGAGCAGGTGATTGAATCATTATTAGAAAAATGGATGCAGGAACAGTCCTGTTAAGGATAGAAAATGCTAAGAAAACAAAGTCAAAGAAGTTTAAAAAGAGGACTTCTTAGCAGAAAATGAAAGGAGGAAACTATGGAGAAAAAAATGACATTTAATTATTTTTACGGTACCGAAGCTGATCAGTTCAGCTTCTACCGCATACCAAAAGCATTATTTACAGACAGTTATTTTAAAGATTTATCGAGCGATGCTAAAATTTTATATGGACTGATGTTGGATCGAATGTCTCTTTCCATCAAGAATCAGTGGTTTGACGACAAAAACAGAGCATATATCTACTTTTCCATCGAAGATATCATGGAATTACTGAACTGTGGCAGAAATAAAGCCATTAAATCCATGAGAGAACTGGATGACGAAACAGGGATTGGTCTGATTGAGAAACGCAGACAGGGATTTGGAAAGGTGAACGTTATCTACGTGAAAACCTTTATGCCTGAGAAAACAGATGAGAAAAAATTTGGAGAGGAATTAAAGAAGTTTAAAAAACAAACTTCTGTGGAAAATGAGGAATCTACAGAAGTTTACAATTCAAACTTCATGAAGTCCCAAAATCAAACTTCTAGAAGTCCCGAAAACAAACTTCAAGAAGTTTACATTTCAAACCCTAATAATACTAATCTTAGTGATACTGAAATGAATGATAATAAATCTAATCATATCATATCTGTGGATGAGAAAAGATTTGATAGCGATAATCACTCTGAGGATTATCAGGCTTATGAAAACCTTGTCAAAGAGACCATTGATTATGAATCACTGGAAGTAACCCATCATGACGATATGCGACAGGTAGATGAAATCGTGAACCTGATCGTAGAGACTGTGATGTGTAAAAACGACAAGATATTGATTGCCAGCAACTGGTATCCGGCATCACTGGTGAAGAAAAAATTTCTGATGTTGACCTATTCACATATCGAGTATGTCTTACACTGTATGAGTGGTAACACCACAAAGGTGAAGAATATCAAGAAATATTTGTTAGCAGCCCTGTTTAATGCACCGTCAACGATGAACGGGTATTATCAGGCAGAGGTGAACCATGATATGCCAGGACTGGTAAGATAGGAGGTGCACATGTTTATTTTAAAATTTGCTGGGAAGATATTATTACTGCCAGTATGGCTGATCCTTTTTGTGATCGGCCTGGCAGTAAAGATGACAGTACAGACTTATGCGGTTGTCAGAGGGATCCTTGGGTTTATATTCACTTTGTTGATTATAGCAACTGCATACTGTTACCATGACTGGGTACAGGTTGCATTTCTGTTTTCGCTGAGTGTAATTCTGTATCTGATCCTGTTTGCAGGAGTGTTCGTAGATACTGTACTGGACATGACAAGAGAACGTATTATTGATTTTATTATATCGTGAGGAGGATATGAAAATGAGCGAAAACAATGATTATATTCAGTTACCACCACTTAAAAAAGACACACCGTCCGATGTGGTAGCATTTATGTGGGAGTACATGAAAGTACCGGAGGATTCAAGAGAAAAAGTTAAGAATCTGCTTAAAGATGCAAATGAAAATGGCGTAAAATTAAGTCATCAGGCACCAACACTGTATGATGTTGTCCCAAAAGAAGAAATTACTGAATTTGAAGAGCTTATACGCAAAACCATAGCTGACATTGTATCAGAAGCCAGTAGCATTGCCTGTTGGGTGTATGTGCAGAAATATGTGAAACAGAAAACTCTTGACGAAATGCTACAAGAATTGCCAGGAGCAGGCCAGTTTATCATTGTCATGGATACCTGGTTCGAAAGACTGATGGCGGAATAATGGATGCTATGATAGAATAAAGAAAACGATTTGAAGTGCAAATCGGAATTTGATGAAGAAGCAAAAATGTATGCATGGGCACCGTTGGGATGTGGTAATTATGCCCCTAACTTTTTTGGGACTTCTGTGCCGGAGGTGGTGGAAGTAAGAGAAAATCCAGATGGTACGGTTACATTAACGGTAAATGCAGTATGCGACATGGTTATCTGTGATGATGCTCTTATTACGCATGATTTAACAGTGAAATTCAAAGAAGATGGGAGTTTTCAATATTTAGGGAATGAAATCCGGAAAGAGGATAGAAACAATGTCCCGGAATATCAGTATCGTGTGAAGGGAGAAATCAAGAATGGTAGTTGAAGAATTTCATGATCAGAAAATTATATATCACTTAAATATAGACGAAGAAGTAAACAATATTTTAATGCATCTTAGTTCGTTAAAAACTATAAAGACTAATAGAGTAATCAAAGGTACAACTTTGGTGGGTGCTTTTTATATCTTTTCTTTAGCATTTTATTCATACTTGTTTCATATATTATTTGCATGGATATTTTTATTGTTAAGTATTGGATTTGCTGCAATAGGTTTAAGTGTAGAAAAATTACAAAAAGTATTTATGAGAGCAATCATAAATAAAGAAAAACAGAAAATGAATAATGAGCGAAAATATGTGTTTTCAAAAGAAGGTGTGGATATAGTCACACAGGCTGGAGCTACACATAATTATTGGAGTTCATTTGTTAATAAGGGAGAGATTGAAAATCATATTTATTTGGTTCGTAAAGACAATAAAGTTATATTGATCAATAAAAATGTTCTATCTGAAAATGAATTACTGTTGCTTAGAAGTTTTATTCAAGATATAGAAACAGAACAGTTAGAAACGGAAAATAAAATGTCTTTTAAAATGAAGGCATTGGTGGTTGTTACGATGATTACTATTATTGTTTCATTGATATATACTGGCATTAAAATCGGATATCCTTTATCAAATGGAGAGATTTTTCGTTTATGGTTTATAAGAACAGTTCCTATCATACAATTTTTAATTCTACAATGTTTGAATATTATATGGACGTGTGTTTTGTCTAGGACAATAAAGAAGAACAAAAAGAAATCTTTATTGAAAAGAATTTTTTTATGGGCAGTCGGAATAATTGTAGTGCTAACAATGGCATTGGGGATATTTGTGACCATGTTAAATGAAGATTCAGAACATTATAATAGTAATGGAACCGTGATAGTTAAAACTCCTGTGTGGTTAGATAAACCATCGTATAGACTGTATAAAGAAGAAAATATTCTGGTTCTTCGGTTCTTAAGAAATGCAGATGGAATAGATGATATAAATGCTTCAACTACACAGCAGGAATATATAGATAAATATATAGCTAAAAAGTATGGGTATTTAGAGAAAAAATCAGAACATCAAGATGACGATAAAAATGAATCACGTCAAAACGATATGACAATCGAAAGTCAACAAGATTCAAAAAAAATCAAGAAAATAGACGAAGGCTATCAAAAAATATATCAAACCTATATAAAGGAAACTGATGCAGAATATAGAAAAGACTATAATGCAAAGGGGTATAGCTATATTGTTACCTACGAAGATGAAACGCAGATTAGATATCTAATGTATGATCGTGATAATCAAGAAGGAACAAAGACTCAATATGTGTATTATAAAAATATAAAAAGTACAGATGGATCATGGAGTATGATGGATGCTGAAATTTTAGATATGTACCAGTATGATTACGAATCAAAAGAGGTAAAGGATTTACAAAAGACTTCCTGGTAAATTTAAAAAGAGATCCATTGAATATGAATAGTTACTACATCTCTGGAAAGCCTTGATAAGGTTTTTCAGAGATTTTTCTTTTTATTGGCTACATCTGCCAGTTGGCTACTATCTGGGACTGTTGTTCCGTTGATAAGATTTTCAAGTTGTTGTGCGACTTCGGCTTGTTTGTTTGGATACAGATGACTATAAGTATTTAAGGTTTGAAAGAATTGTAGAGCAGATGAAACAGGCACAGGGGATCACGGAACAGTTAAAGGCAGAAAATCAGATGGAATGGGTAGCGAGAATGAACAATATATAATCGTGTGCAAGGGAGATTGTGGATACAGAGATGGTTTATCAATAATGGAAATAAAATGAAGGAGAAAAGGCGGCAGTTTAGAAAGGCTGTTGCCTTTTAGGAATTGTTGTTTATTTGTTGTTTTTTATAAGCTATACTATAAGGAAAAGATAACATTAGAGCCAGAGGTGAAATTTATGAACTATAAAATTTTAATGGTTGATGATGATAGAGAATTGCTAAAAATGCTGAATCAATACTTTACATTGAAGAATTATACGGTAATGATTGCAGAAAATGGCATAGAAGCAATGGAAAAGATAAGTGCAAATCCCGATATTATTTTATTGGACGTAAATATGCCGGGAATGGACGGAATTGAAGTGTGCAGAAGAATCAGAGATATGGTTTCCTGTCCGATTATTTTTTTGACTGCAAAAGTAGAAGAACAGGATCGAGTAATGGGATTGTTGTCTGGTGGTGATGATTATGTTTTAAAACCATTTAGTTTGAAAGAATTAGATGCTAGAATTATTGCCCATTTGAAACGTGAAGAACGTTTACATAGGAAAAAAGAACAAAGGTTTTATGGAGAATTAGTGATTGACTATGCCAGTAAATGTGTACATATTAAAGGGAATGCTTTAGAGCTTACGAAATTAGAGTATGAGATCATAGAATTTTTGTCTATGAACCCTGAAATGGTATTTGATAAAGAACGAATCTATGAGAAGATTGGCGGATATGATGCAGAAGGGGACAGCCGGGTGGTTACGGAGTTGATTCGCAGAATCCGCAAGAAAATGAAAATGTATTCGGAACACGAATATATTGCAACGGTATGGGGGAGGGGATATAAATGGGCAAAATAAAAAATCTTTCGTTAAGGAAAACCATTGTTTTGTATATGATAATTAGTTTAATAATTAGTTTTTATCTTTCAGCACTAATTATGCGAATAGCAAGCACAGTACAAAACAACATTTGGTGGAATTATGTAGACCAAGAAGAATATTTTGAAATGGCTGAAGGGGATGGTAGAAGGTATTTGCCAGATGTTCCGAGACCACATTCTTATGAAATGAAAGAATTTGATTATCATGTATCGGAAATATGTGATTTTCTTCAGACATTTACAGTGCTTATCGTATCTGTTGCAGGGAGTATTATAGCGGTATTTCTTTTTTATAAGCATAAACTGAAATGCCCTATCGAAGAATTAGAACTGGCTTCCCGACAAGTTGGTCGAAATAATTTAGATTTCCATATCACTTATGAAAATGAAGATGAGATGGGCGGATTGTGCAAAGAGTTTGAACGAATGAGAGGACAGCTGGCAGAGAATAATCAACAGTTATGGAAAATGCTTGAGGAAGAAAAGGCTTTGCGGGCTGCCATTGCACATGATATACGTTCTCCGCTCTCTGTGCTGGAGGGGTATCAGGAAATGCTTTCAGAATATCTTCCGAAGAAAGAGATAAACATGGAGCAAGCCTTAGAAATGGTAAATGAAAGCAAAAAACAGATTGAACGTATGGATATCTTTGTGGAAACTATGCGAAAGATGAGCAGTTTAGATACAAGGGAGTTAGTAGCAGAAGAAATTACCAGTAAACAGGTAGAAATAGACGTACGGGCAGAGATGAACGTGTTTAGGAAAAAATTTGGAAAGCTATATGAATTAGAATGTTCGGAAACAGAAGAAAAATTTTCAGGAGATAAGGAAGTGATTTTAGAGGTTATAGAAAACCTTTTGTCAAATGCCTTTCGTTACGCCAAGACAAAAGTGGAAATGGAAGTGTTTCTTACCTGTTCTGAATTACAGATCAGAATAAAGGATGATGGAGTGGGATTTACAATAGATAAGCAAAAGGCAACAGAGCTTTTTTATCAGCAAAATGTGAAAGACAGTTTGAAACATTCAGGAATGGGCATGTATATCAGCAGATTGTATTGTGAAAAGCATGGTGGTCAGTTACTGATAGAAAATGAAAAACAGAGTGGAGCTGTAATAACAGCAGTATTTCATCGGATTGCATGAGCGGTCCGATTTTTTTATGCTGTTGTCTTTTTGTTGTGATTTATATTTTATGATGTCTATAACGAAGGAAAGGAGGAATACGTATGATTGCTATTTTTAAAAGAGAGATTATGAATTATCTAAAGCGACCGTTATTTTGGGTAGGTGTTCTGCTTGTGATTTATGGTGTGTTTAATGCGACAAGTCCATATTTAACCACACATTATCTTACAACGGGGGAGAAAATCATCAATGATCAGTCCAACACTTCGGTTGAAGGAGAAGTGTATGAGGGCTATATTCCAGCCACGCCTGAAAAGCACAGAGAGGTATGGCATGAAAAGGTAAAAATAAAATTAACGGATGTGTTTGGATTGACGGATTCAGAAGCACAGAATGTCATTGAAAAGCTGGAAAGCATGAATTTAAAAGAGGCCTATGCGTATTTGGAGCAGGAATATGACTGGTACGGGGCAAGGTATTTATACGAGGACAGTACGTATTATAAGGGAACGGCAGAAGAAATCAACGCATATCTAGATAAAAAATTGGAAGATAAGACATTTTCTTTTTATTACGCAAGAAAATTTGCTGATTTTGCGGGTCTGTATATGGTGTTTTTTGCAATTATTATGTTGGCGGTTTTATTTTTACAAGATACAAAAAAGCATACTTATGAATTGTTGCATACAAAGCCTGTGACTGCCGGGAAGTATGTAATGGGAAAAGTGAGTGCAGGATTTACAATTTGTTTGCTTGTGCTAACTATTTTGAATATACTGTTTTGGGTATTGTGCCGCATCTATACAAAGGATAGTGGATTTGAAGTGCGACTATGGGATTTTGTGGCTTCTACGGTACTTTATATATTGCCTAATATGCTGATGATTGTGAGTATATATACATTGATTTCACTCATATTTAAAAATCCACTTCCGGGTGTACCACTTTTGATTCTTTATATGGTGTATTCCAATTTGGGCGGAACTAATGCAGAGGGAGTTTACGGATATTGGGGCAAACCTTTGGCAATCATGGTACGATTTCCGGGGCAGCTTTTTGATACGACACCGCCCCCGATGGCGCTCTTAAATCAAAGTTTTCTTATTATTGTATCGGTAGTAATTATACTGATTTCGATACAGATTTGGAAGCGGAGGCGAATATAAATGAAGAAGGAAATGAAGATTGTTCTGCCATTTTATAAAATTGCTTATGCAGTATCCTTTGTTGTAATTTTAAGTGTGATTCGTGCAGTTGTTTTCACGTATGAAATAGGACTATCCATAGAGCCGCCTTTTGCGATATTGACTGCTGTTTTTTGTGCAGATACTTATGTGCAGGAAATTACAAGCAACCGTTCCGAAGTTCAGAGACTGTATCAGATAAAAAAGAGAATCTATTCTATTATACAGAGACTGATGATACAGGGAACTTTTTTGCTGCTGCTCGCTGTTCTTGGATATGGATTGTTTTTTGCGTTTCAGAAACCAATTACACATCCAGTAACAGAAAGTGAAATACTTCAGTTTATTACCTGTTTTGGGGCGATTGTAGTAACTATTTTCTTTTGGGGAATATTGGCTAATACATTGTCTATGCTTTTTCGCAATATGTGGATGGGAATTGGAAGCAGTCTTTTGATATGGGTAGCAACAAATTCCACAGGTGGAGATAAACTTTTTGGAGCATGGAATCTGTTTTCTTATTCTTTTAGAGATATAGAAAATACTGCCGATATTACATGGCTGTATGGGAAAGGCTTGTGTATTTGTATCGGACTGATTTTGTTACTGGCATTGCCGAAGATCGTAAGAAAGAGAGGGTAAATTTATGAGTATTCATATTGAGGATTTAACGGTAAGATTTAAGAATAGTGTCACAGCAATCGACCATGCAGATTTAGATATACCGAATGGGATATTTGGACTATTGGGAGAAAATGGAGCGGGAAAGACAACTTTGATGAGAGTTTTGACCACTGTGCTTAAACCTACAAACGGAATGGTTACATTAGACGGAATTTTGTATAGCGAAGGAAACTATGAAAAAATCCAAAGAAAGATAGGGTATTTACCACAGGAAATTGAACTGTATCCTAATTTGACGGTTCAGGAGTGTTTGGAGTATATGGGAGATCTGGCAGGTGTTCCGAAAGCAGAATGTAGAAAGCGGATAGATTATTATTTGAAAAAGACCAGTCTTATAGAACATCGTAAGAAGAAAATGAAGCAGTTATCAGGCGGTATGAAGCGACGGGTAGGATTGGTGCAGGCGCTTTTAAATGAACCGGAATTTTTAATTGTGGATGAGCCAACTACCGGTTTAGATCCGGAGGAACGTATTCGCATCCGCAATTTGTTAGTAGATTTTTCTGAAAACAGAACGGTTTTGTTTTCAACTCATGTGGTAGAAGACTTAGCTGCCACCTGCAATCAGCTTGCAATTATGCATAAAGGTCGATTTCTGTATGCGGGTTCTATGAAGAATTTGACAGAAGAAGCACAGGGGAAAATCTGGATTTGCAAAGTACCTGATGAGAGAAAAGCAAGAGAAGTGGAACAGAAGTATCGTATTACATCTAAACAGTATGTTGAGGGGGGATTGCAGTTAAGAGTGATTTCTGAAATACAGCCAGAATTGGAGTGTATGTCAATTCCTGCAACGTTGGAAGATGCTTATATTTATGTGACGAATCAATACGAGTAGATAAAGCACCATCTGATGCTTTACTACCAGTTGCACGTTGTTCGCTTTGAATATTTGTGGAGAAAAAGTATGTATTATTTTGGCTTTCTATAAAACCTATAAACCAGCCATTTATATCCTGCCCGTTCACTCGTCCGGTTCCGGTTTTTCCATAAATTCTCCATTTTCAGAGGCGGTAAGATGGATGGAATTTTTGACGGCATGAATATTAGCAGGAGTAAAGTTGAAGTTGTTTCGATATAAATTTTTCAAAAGTTCAACTTGTTCTACTGGTGAAATCTTTAAGGATGACTGCATCCAGTAGGAAGAGAAATCTCCGGATATATTTTTATTGCCATATCCTATTTGCTGAAGGTATGAATTTATAGTGGAAGATCCGAGCTGCTTGTCGATTGATTCAAAATACCAGTTTGTATATATCTTTTAAAAGGTATATGATTAAGAAAAACGGCAGGAGGTATCTGAATGAAATCACATAAATATTGGTCTATCGGTGCACTGATTACAATGCTTGGAACTTTGCTTATGTGTGATAAAGAAGTAATAGAAGTGTAAAAAATTTTGCCTTTCCTATCCGGTACTTGTCTTTGGTATCGGATAGGGCAGGCGGTCATTCGGGCAAGTCCACCTTGCCGACGAAAGAATAGTAAATCTCAATATCCTGTCTGCGTGTGCCATTTTCATCGTAGCTGCACTCATGCACAACGATTTTCTCTACAAACTCACGTAAGAGGGTGTGGGTCAGTTCTTCAAAGTTCATGTGCTTGCGGACAATGTTCATAAACTTTTCTGCGTTTACGGTAGCTTCCTGTGCTTTGGAAAGCTCCGCCTGTATTCTGGCAACACGCTCTTTCAATTCCTGCTGTTCGGCTTCATAGTCTGCCGAAAGCTCCGTGAAACGCTCGTCAGAAATGCGACCGCTTACGCTGTCCTCATACAGCCGCTTGAAAATAGCGGAAAGTTCACCGATACGCTTTTCGGCAGCTTCCAGTTCCTTTTTCTTGGCGGCGTTCCGGCGTTTGCCGCCGTCCTCGTTCTGCTCGATCAGCAGCTTCATAAACCGGGCTTCATACTTTGCCGCATAGCTCGTCACTTTCCGTAGATTGGAGAGAACGCCCGCAGTCAAAAGGTCGGTGCGGATAAAATGTGCGGTGCAGTCATGGGTGCGCTTTTTGTAGTTCCCGCAGATATAGCAGTCCTGTTTCCGCTTATCGGTCTGGTAACGCTGCTGATACATGACGCTGCCGCAGTCCGCGCAAAAGAGCATACCAGAGAACAAGCCCACTTCATCATAGCGGTTCGGACGCTTGCGCTGTTTGCGTAATTCCTGCACACGCTCCCATGTCTGGGTGTCGATGATAGGCTCATGGTGGTTCTCGAAAATTGCCTGTTTCTCAATGGGATTTTCTATGCTGTGCTTGGTCTTGTAGGACGGTTTCTCCGTCTTGAAGTTCACCAAACAGCCCATGTACTCCCGGTTTTCAAGGATATGCACCACGGTATTTGTCGCCCATTTGCACTCATAGCCGGGGTGATAGCGGCGTGTGCTGCCCGTCCTGCGGTATTCCAGCGTTCCCGGCGTTGGGATTTCCTGCTCGGTCAGCATACGGGCTATCTTGGTCGGACCGTTCCCGGCAAGGCACAGACGGTATATCTGCTTGACCACGGGTGCGGCTTCCTCGTCAATGATGAAGTTTTCGTCCTCGTCCATGAGGTAGCCGTACACGGGTTTGCTCGTAACAGGCTTGCCGCTCATGCCTTTTGACCGTTTTACAGCTTTGATTTTCTTACTCGTATCTCTCACCAGCCATTCGTTGAAAATGTTCCGCAGAGGGGCAAAATCATTGTCGCCCTGTGCGCTGTCTACTCCATCGTTGATGGCGATAAAGCGGACTCCTTTTTGTGGGAAAATCATCTCGGTATACATTCCCACCTGCAGGTAGTTTCGCCCTAACCGTGACATATCCTTTACGATAACGGTAGCCACTTTCCCGGCTTCAATGTCCGCAAGCATGGATTGAAAGCCCGGTCTTTGGAAGTTCGCACCAGAATAGCCATCGTCCGTGTACCAGCGCAGATTGGAAAAGCCGTTCTGCTTTGCGTAGGTTTCAAGGATACGCTTCTGGTTGGAAATGGAATTACTTTCGCCTTGCAGCTCGTCCTCATGGGATAGTCTTGGATAAAGGGCAGTGATTTTCTGGGTGGTCTGTCTTAACATAAAATCCTCCGTTTCCGACAGCCAGCCCCACTATTCCGTATTTCGATTATACCACATGGGGCGGCTGTCTGTATAGCGGCTTCTGCTTCTTTACCGCCCGGTAAAATGACGATTTTTCTGTGCGGCTTGTAGCGTTAGGGCGAAAGCTGGGCTTTGTGTCCTGCGGCGGCTTCCGCCTCCAGCACTTTCATCATCTTATCGGCTGCTGTGTCGGTGGTATCTTTTTTGAAAAAGCCGGAAACGACAAGGACGGTGTTGCCCATGCGGATCTCTGTCACGCAGTCCGGGCGGCGTTCCGGGGTGGTGTTCTGCTTGTTCTCTGCCATAGGCAACTCCTTTCATTTCATCAATTCTTTTAGTCTGTTCAGCTTGGCTTGCGCCGTTTCACGGCGGAAGTTCTCTCCCGTAAAGAGGATAGGGGCGCACATTTCCAAAAGGCGGTCATAAATCCGGGCATGGGCGGTGTCCAGCGGATTTTGCAGGCTGTCCAATGTCAGATTGGTGGTAACGATTAAGGGCTTGCGGCTGCGGTAGCGGCTGTCAATCACATTGTAGACCTGTTCTAAACCGTACTCTGTGCCGCGCTCCATTCCAAAATCATCAATGATAAGCAGAGGAAAACGGCAAAGACGCTCGATATACTCGTTGCGCCCCTCAAAGCTGGCGGTCAGGTCATTCAAAATCGCAGAGAAGTTCGTCATGCGGACAGCGACTTCCTGCTCCATGAGGGCATTAGCGATACACCCGGCAAAATAGCTTTTTCCTGTGCCGACCTTGCCCCATAGCAGATAGCCGATATTTTCCTCGCGCATGATTTCCCAATGCTCCACATAGAAGTGTGCAATCTCCATTTGCGGGCATTTCCCGTTGTCGTTGGCGAAAGTCCATTCCTGCATGGTAGGATTGGTAAATCCCCGGCGTTTCAAGTCCTCCACGGTGTCAAGGTGCTTTCTGCGCTGTTCGGCGGCTTCACGCTCCAAACGCTGGGCTTTCTGGCAGTCACATTCTGCCGGGTGGCGGTCACGCCCAAACAGGGCGGCTTGCTTTTCCGGGAAGTAGGCTTCTTTCGGAGTGTGACACTTGCCGCAGTAAAGCAGTCCGTCCTCGCCCGTGTAGTCCTCCGGCTGTGGGGTAACAGCCGCCATATTCAAAACTCGTTCTGTAAACAGATTACTCATAAGCTCTCGCCCTCCTTGCAGGCGTATTCGGGTATGCCCTGTTTCGGGGCAGCCTTTGCGGTATCGTCTGCCGCCCATCTGCGGATAGTGGCGGCGTGGTTTTTATATTTCTTGCCCGTGGACGCGATATAGCCGGAAAGCCGCTCAATGTAGTACGCCCATTTTTCGGGCAGCTCCGCTTGCAGTTCGGAAAGCTCCGTATCAGTCAGAAATACATTCTCATATCTGCCATAGCTGCGGGCGATGGCTTGTCCCTTTAACTCTCCCTCTTTTTCTAACTCTATATCTATCTCTTTCTTTATCTCTATCTCTGGTGGACGAATGTCGGACAAATGTCCGCCATTTGTCCGCGGCGGCAAAAGTGCCTTATTTTCAAGCCTTGCGGCGCGTTTCCGTTCCGCTTCGGTAGAGGATTGACCGATCATCAGCTCGATGTCGGTCATATAAAGCAGCCCGCAGTCAAGCTGCTCCACAAGCCCTAACTGCTGGAAGATGGCTAATGCCCGTTCCACCGTCCCGATTTGGTGACGGGTCAGCGTGGCTATCATCTGGGCGGTATAGGGGATATGCTCGTCAAGCTGCAATCTGCCGCCATTTTTCAGCGATTTTAAGTACAGCTTCAAGAGGATATTGGAATACAAAATCCCGTCTTTCATGTCCTCCAACAGCACAATGGAATCGCTGTCGAAGAAGTTTTCTTTCAGTTTGAGGTAGTAATATTTGCGGTTATCTGCCATTGGCGGTGTCCTCCCTGTGTTTCCATCTCTTAGAGAAATACCGGGGGCAGAGGACGATAATCGCCCGGAAGCTCTGCTTGCAGCCGTGTGTGCAGCCCCGGCAAAGGTCATTGTAGGTAATACGGTTTCGGTGGTTGAGGAAAAAGCTCCATTCCAACCGCCGCTTTTTGCTCATGCGTGGCATTTCTCGCTCCTTTCTGCCGTTTCCGCTGGTATAAGCGGATAGGTCGGTAAAAATGTAGTTTCTCGGTGTCATTTTCGGGGATTTCCTGCGCTGTGCACCCCGTTTCAAAGGTGGGCAGTATTGCGGATAGGGTGCAGGGCATATCCCCGTTTTGGTATCGTTTCGGGGCGGTTTTTAACGCTCATGTTCGTGCTTTTTCTCTCTGTCTTTCTCGCCTTGCAGGATTTGAGAAAGATTGCTTTTCACGGTATGCAGCTCCTTGACACGGGCTCTTTTCTCCCGGTATTCGTTGTAATGGGCGTTCTTTTCGGCGGTAAGCCGCTCGATTTCCGCTTGCAGGGCTTTATGGCTTGGCAGCTTGGAAACGCCATGCGCCCGAAAATAACGGGTGGCTGCGTCCGCTATGATAAAATCGCTTTCGTGCCGTTCCCGGTAGGCGCTGCGGGCTTTTTCCGTTTTCTGCGCTTTCAGACCGTCACGGGCAGGCTTGGTCTTGGCATAGGCAAGCACCTGTGTCTGAAGCTCCTTTTTCTCCCGGATAGCAGCGTCCAGGGCTTTCAGCTTGGCGGTGCTGTCCTGTAAATCCGCATTGGCGGATACAAGGGCTGCGTCCAGCTCCTCCGGCGAATAGCCGTACTGCCCGTAGGCGGCAACGGTAGCCGCCATTTGTTTCAGATTGTGGACTGCCGCCCAGCAATCATAGCCCGCGCCCTTTCCCTCCGCTCGCTTCGCTGCCCGGTCAACCATGCGCTGAATACCGTCCTTTTCCGGGGTGGTTTGGACAGCTTTTTTGCCCTGCAAACGCTCCCTTATGTTGCGGGGGTATTCGGGTACGGTTGCGGTCTGCTCGGCGGCTCTGTGGGCGTTCTGTTCCAAAAGGGCAAGAACGGCAGCGCGGTCAAAATCATCTCCCAGCTTGCGGGCGGTAATGGGCTTTGTCCTGTCCGGCGTGAGGTAGGATAGCCGCCCTCGGCTCTCCTTGACAGTCACGCCCTGTTGCAAGAGAACGGCGGCGAACTCGCCATAGCTTGCGGCAGAGGACAGCGCGGTGCGTATGGTCTGCCGCAATTTTTCCTTGTCTGTTTCAAACTTCGTGGGCTTGGCTGGCTGCTCCTCGGCTGGCAAGGCAGCAGCTTCCTTGTCCAGCTTTGCCTGCCCTTTCCGCTGCGCCCAATACTCACGCTCGGTAATGCGGTTTTTGCTGCCATGCAAAAGGTCGATTTGATAGAGATTTTCCCGGTGGCACAGCTCCATGACTTCGGCTTTGAAGTATTCCATCGCCGCGTCTGTGCAGCGGTGTTTGCACCCGGTGCGGGTGTCTGCCGGTCTGTCCATGTAAGGCAGGAACGGAACTTCCTCTATCCGCAGAGAATTGATAACGATATGCACATGGATATTGCCGCTGTGGTTGTGTCCGTCCGGGTGGGTGCAGACAATGGCTTGGTGTCCGGGAAACTGCTTCCGGCAAAATTCCTCGCCCAACGCCTGCGCCCGGTCTACGGTCAAACCGTTGTCCACCGCGTCCCGTGGGTCAAAGCTGATAATGTAGTGGTGGCTTTTTACATCTTCCCGCTTCTGGTTCTTCCCATAGCGGAGATTGGAGCGCATACAGGCAACGGCAAAATCCTCGTCGCCGCAGTTCAGCGTGGCTATTCGATAGTCCTCCCTGAGCATGAGCCGCCCGTTTTCATCAAGGGTGGGCTTCATGGTAAACTCGTCATGTTCAAAGGTGAGGTACTGCTCGGCTGCGCCATAATCCGCATTTTTAGAGCTGATATGTTTGAATGTTGCCAACAGCGTCACCTACCTTTCGCAGGACTTCAAACTTCAAGGCAGCAAGGTCAGAAATGGCGGCGCGGACTTCAACGGACAGGGCGTTGTATGGTGTGCCGTACTCGTTGAGGGCGCGGGCAATCTGATTGAGGTTGCCACCGATTTTTCCGTATTCGGCGGTCAGCCTGCCAACGGCGGACAACAGTTCATCATTGACCGGGGAAACGGTAACGATGGGGCGAATGGTCGCCCGTGTAATGGCTTGCCGGATAAATTCGGCTTGGCTCATGTCATAGTGTTTCAGCCGCTCGGTAAAGTCGGCGTATTCTTCCTCGGTCATGCGGGTTTTGACCACATGGCAGCGGTGGGGTGTGTTGTATTTTTTCTTCAAGCGTTGACCTCCTTTCTCGCCCGACAGGGCGCATGAGCAGGGTTTGGGGAAGGCACTCCCCAACAAGATTTACCAAAGGGGCAAAACCGCAGATATGCGGATTTTGGCACCGTGGTAGAATCTTGCTCTAAAAAACTACCGCTTTCCTCGGCGGCTCTGGTTTGCGGATATACTGGCTTGCTCCACCAATATAGCGATTGCGGCGGCGTGTTCTGCCCGCTGTTCACCACTACAACGGTGAAAAGGGGGCGTTTTGGCAAACGCAGCGAAAATTTTTTTATTTTCCCTGTCTGCTCCCTACAACAATCCGGCGGTGTGGTTTGCCAAAGATTTTTGAAAATGGGCGCAAAAAAAGCAGTAAACCTTTTCAAGATTTACTGCTTATCTGCCGCTGTGATGGGCGGCGGTATTAAATTGTCAGCCGTTTTTCAAATGGAATTTATCTGCAATCGCTTTCTTTCCGCTTTCCAATTCCTTTTCTGTAATCTTCCATAATCCTAACGCAATGATCTGCTATCTTTTGCATTCCGAGTTCTTCAAAAAAGGCAATTTGTATTTTCATCAGTTCTTCACAAACAGTCAACTTCTGCTCATCCATATTGCTAATAGCAAGCCATGGGAACGCTTTATATTTCTTAGTGTCCCCAATGAGAAAATTGTACCCTATCAACTCATTTTCACGGAAAACGAAATAGAATTGTGGGCCTGAACCTGGAACTGACTTTTCCATAATTTGCTGCATTGTTCTCACGCCGCCGTATGCCGGAAAAAAACCTATTCGCTCAAGAGCATTTAATATGTCAATCCTTTTATCTGTGGGTATGTCTCTATAATTGATAATCTGTTCCATTTGCTCTACCCTCATTGAAGTTTAATTTGTCAGGCTCTAATTATACAACTTTTCTGTTTAGCGGTCAAAGCGGAACTTCAACAGGCTTTCTATCAGTTGCCTGACGATATGCTCCTGCATATCCGTGTTAATCTGTCCGTCCATTTTCGCACAAGAGCGGACATATCCCGCATAATGGGATAGGACGGCGGCAACAGCTTCCGGGTCGCCCTCGCTTGCCTTAACGATTGTCTCATAGGGAAGTAGCTGGCTCATAGGACAAACCCTCCAACTCTGCCCGTAGCCGCCGTAAAATCATCTGAATACGCCGCCCGGTTGTGTTGCCAGCCCGTCCATATCTCCGTCCAATCTCCCTATGCGTCAATCGTTGGAAGTAGTACAAGAAAATGATTTCCTGTTCCATCTGTGATAGTGCGGACAGGGCTGCGGCAAGCTCTGGACTTTCCAAAAGCACCATCTGACCACAGACGAAAAGCGGATAGCTGGTCATGCCGGATTGCTCCGCAAAGTATTTATCTGTGGTACTGAATGGATAGTGTTTTTCTTCTATCAGATATTCAAGCGAGATTTCCCGCTTGCGGCGGCTCCGTATGCTCCGGGCTGCGTCTATGGCAGCGTGGCGAATAACAGTCTTGCAAAAGGCATCGTGTGTATGCCGGATATGTTCTTGATACTTTTCGTGTTCGGTCATGGAAAATCCCCCTTTCTGAATAATGGCAGAGGGCGGCAGCATCTTGTGCTGTCGCCCTCTTGATTACCGAACAGCAAAGACGGGCGGGGCTGTCAACGGCGGCGCATTTGCGCCGTTCATCTTGACCGTTGACAGGCTCGGCTGGGTTTGCTATCTGCTCACGGCAATTCACTCTCATTGATAGGAATTGCCTCAAGTTCCGTATTCAAATTGTTCCAATAAGAGCCGATATCCGCACTTGTGAAATACTTAAAACCGCCTGCTGCTGACTTCAATTCGCCGTTTTTAACCCCATAGCAGGCGTAAATCAAATCGTAGCTTGTTCCATCTGAGAGGTTAAATCTAAAGCTGGTCACATCTGCTCCGGCAGTTTCCTCAGTCGTTTTGTCTTTTAGGGATAAGCCCTTGAACTTATCATACAGGGTCTTTATATCATTTTCAGCAACAACTACTTTCTTTTCTGCTGATGCAGGCACTCCGTCATAGTGGTACATTTCAACGTTTTCGACATCTTCAACCTCAAATGGGAAGTCGATTTTGACAGGCTCATAAGCAATGTTTATAGGTAACAGAAAGAGAGCTGTAAAAATTGCAATGATACAAAGAGCGATGGAAACGAGAACAGCAATCGTTATCTTTTTTCTGCCTCTCTGCTTTTCTTTTGCCTCATGGCGCATAATAACGCTTTCGCTTTCTTCGTGAAGAACATCTTCGCTCGTGTGAGAAAGCAATTTCTGATAAATTGCGTTACAGTCAGCACAGGCGTTCAAATGCTCTTTTACCATCTCTGCGCTTGCTTCGCTGCAAGCATCGTCAACATACAGCGGAAGAATATCTCGAACAATATCGCATTGTTTACTCATGCTTTTCATCCATCCTTTCTTGAATTTTTAGCTTTGCACGATGATAAGTAACTCTCGCCCATGATTCTGTTTTTCCAAAAATTGCAGCGATTTGTGAAAAAGATAGTTCCCCGAATACGCGAAGCTGAAAGACTTCTTTGTATGGTTCTTCCAAACGGTGAAGAACGAGGTGTATGCGGAACGCCATGTCAGAATCTGCAACTGAGTTCTCAACATTTTCATTTGATGGCAAGTCATTGATTTCACTCACATCAGCTACTCGCTGACGGCTTCGCATTTCATCATGGTAAAGATTTTTTGCTATGGAGCAGAGCCATGTCAATTCATCTGACTTACCTTTGAATTGTGATGTTGTAGAAACAGCCTTATAGAATGTGTTCTGCGTGATTTCCTCTGCTATCTCACGATTTTTGGCAAGAGAAATAGTATACGAGTATACCTGTAAATAGTAGGCTTTATAGAGTTTTTCATAGTCCATACTTGTCATCACCTCCTTCAGCTTCATAGGTTAGACGGAGAAATCGGAATTTCGTTACAAAGAAGTTTGAAATTTTTATACCTTTACGCTACTCTTGCTTTGTGCGGACTATTGGTAGACGCGCATTAACGGCAAGTAAAGAGATTGCTGTGTCAGCTTGATATGTTCAAATGCTAATTAAGTATAGCATACAGCTATGAATTTTTCTATTGCGTTCCCCTGACTTCGGAATAGTGGCAGGGCTGGCTATCCTTGTTTTGCTTTGTGCTTCTCTACCGTACATGAGCATTTTTATACAGGTTATAAGGGATCAAAAGAAGGCCATAAGTACTTTGCAGCAAGTTCTTTGCTTTGCATGATTATGGCTATTTATACAGGACACAAGATGATTTCTGGTAAAAGTAGGAAGAAAAAAGAAGTTTCAGTAGAGAGTGTTGAAGATTAAAAAACAAAATATTTTAATAAATAACGCCGGTGCGGGATTTGATATCCAGTACTGGCGTTATTTATTCTACAGGGGCTTGGGGGTGTAGCCACCAAATATACTATTCGTTTTCTGCTTCGGCAAGTTTGAGAGTATGAAACTTTTTCTGTAAAATAATGTTTATAAGGTTCTTCTATGATACAATAAATATCATTAGGAGGGCCTTTTATTATGGCAAGACAAAAGAAACCTGTACATCGTGTACAAATGACAGAAGGAAAACGAAACATCATCCATCAGCTCCTGGAAGAGTACGATATCCAGTCTGCAGAAGACATTCAGGATGCGCTCAAGGATCTTTTAGGCGGCACCATTAAGGAAATGATGGAAGCTGAAATGGATGATCATCTTGGTTACGAAAAATCCGAACGCTCAGATAATGATGATTATCGCAATGGTTATAAGCGGAAACAGGTCAACAGCCGGTATGGCTCGATGGAAATCGAAGTGCCACAGGATCGCAAATCAACGTTTGAACCACAGGTTGTGAAAAAACGCCAGAAAGATATTTCCGATATTGATCAGAAGATCATTTCCATGTATGCCAAAGGAATGACTACCAGGCAGATTTCCGAAACCATCGAAGATATTTATGGCTTTGAGACCTCGGAGAGTTTTATTTCCGATGTAACCGATAAGATCCTGCCACAGATCGAAGACTGGCAGAACCGGCCGTTGGACGAAGTCTATCCCATTCTCTACATTGACGCAATTCACTATTCCGTAAGAGATAATGGTGTGATCCGAAAGCTTGCAGCTTACGTGATTCTTGGAATCAACACGGAAGGAAAGAAAGAGGTTCTGACCATCAGCGTTGGCGACAACGAAAGCGCAAAATACTGGCTTTCCGTTATGAACGAACTGAAAAACCGGGGTGTCAAAGATGTATTAATCATCTGTGCAGATGGTTTAACCGGCATCAAAGAAGCAATCGCTGCTGCTTTTCCAAAAACCGAGTATCAGCGCTGTATCGTACACCAGGTAAGAAACACACTGAAATATGTCCCTGACAAGGACAGAAAAGCATTTGCAGCGGATCTGAAGACCATTTATCAGGCCGCAGATGAAAAGAAAGCGCTGGCAGCCTTAGATCGTGTAACTGAAAAATGGTCTCCCAAATATCCGAATTCCATGAAACGCTGGAAGGATAACTGGGATGCCATCTCTCCAATTTTCAAGTTTTCAACGACGGTCAGAACGGTGATTTATACCACCAATGCGATTGAATCCCTGAATTCCACCTACCGGAAGCTGAATCGGCAGAGAAGCGTATTCCCAAGCGATACGGCCCTTTTAAAAGCGCTGTACCTGGCCACTTTTGAGGCTACGAAAAAATGGACCAGTACGATTCGAAACTGGGCGCAGGTATATGGCGAACTGAGTATTATGTACGAAGGTCGTCTTCCAGAATAACGAGTAAACCGACGATCAAGACAGGCGGAAAACCGCCTGCTCTTGACATGCCATTCAACAACTGTTATATATAAAACAAGGGTGAAAAGCTCAAACTGTAAGCTCACCACCCTTGCATATCATAGTAGAATCTTATTTACAGACTTTTTCTCACAGTCTCGGATTAGCTGACAACGAACGCTTTTGTTATTTTCTAATCACGTTCGTGACACAAAATTCCATTCAAAATGATCAATTTCCAGCTAACGCAATCCGATTTTTGTTAGCTGACAGCTAATCAAAATTACCGGTTTGCAAACATGGGTTTTAGAAAGTCCAGCTAACATTTGGGTTCCACTCTGTTGTCATCCCTTATTTGGGGATGTAAATCAGAGAAAAGACGGAAAAAGAAACAATCTCTCCCAAACCTGCAAACATAAATTAGCTGAAACAGTAGTGAACCTCACATGACTAAAGCCACGTGCTTCCGGCCGCTTTAGGCGGCAGACCAAATATCGGCGGATACGCCTGTTACTTAGATTTTGCACAGATA
>NZ_QUGU01000014.1:61000-100032 GCF_003479185.1 Blautia sp. AF17-9LB | reverse complement strand
GTGGGGGAAAAGCCTGAGATGATATCAGGGGCTTACCTATCACTATAAAACTCGGACTTCCTTGTGCTGCTCTCGCAGGCACAGGGGGACCGGCAGATTTTAGCCAAACAGCTTGGGATCAGCCCCCACCAGCTTTCCTATGTGACCCATACCAATTCCGGCGAAGGGCTGCTGTTCTTCGGGAACACCACCATCCCGTTTGTTGACCGCTTCCCGCAGAACACAGAGCTGTACGCCATTATGACCACCCGCCCGGAGGACAAAAAACAGGAAATGAACCGGGCATAACACACTTCGGGCCATGATGGCCCGAGGTTTGGAAAGGAGGGATACATCATCGGAAAGAAACCGGACAAACAGAATTTTCAAAGGCCGGGGCCGACGGAGGATACCGGGAGCAATCGCCCCGGACCGGCTGAACGGGAAGGGCCTTCCCCCGCACCATCCCGACGCCTGCGGTTTAAGGACGAGGATACCGGGCAGGACAGTCCTTCGGGCCACAATGGCCCGAAGTCCAAAAGCGGTAAGTTTCAAGAGGACAGCCGGAAAAGCCGTCCCTCTGACCGCATGAGGCAGGAAGATGAAGCGGGCGGGCCGCAGGATACCGGCAAGGCACAGGAGCCGGAGGGCTCCGCCGAGAAGGCCGGGAGCAAAAAGGACAAGTACCAGAAAGCACAGGCAAAAGCGGAACACGCCGGGGAAAAGCTGGGAAAGGCCCGGGAGAAACTGGACAAGACCGAGGCAAAACGGGCAGCGAAGAAGCCGCCGGGGCTTGCAAAAAAGGCAGTCCGGGGAGCCCGTACAGAAGCATGGTTCTATGTCCACAACAAGATCCACGAGGTCGAGCATGAAAATGTGGGTGTGGAAGGAGCCCATAAATCCGAGCTGGCCGCCGAGGCCGTGACCCGGAAACTGACCCGCTATGCCAAACGGAGATACCGGGAACACCCGGCCCGGAAGGTGGCAAAGTGGGAACAGAAGGACATAAAAGCCCGGGCCAATGTGGATTTTCAAAAGATGGCCTCCGAGTACCCGGAGCTTGCCAGCAATCCGCTTTCCCGTGTGCAGCAGAAATGGAAACTGAAACGCCGGTATTCCAAAGAAGCAAAGGCGGCTGCAAAACAGGGCGCAAAGGCCGCAAAGAAAACCGCTGCCGCTTCGGGAACTGCGACCCGTCGGGCGGCGCAGTTTGTGACCCATCATCCCGTGGCGGTGCTGGTCCTGCTCCTGCTGTTGCTGCTCTGTTTTCTTGTGTCGGCGGTAAGCTCCATCTTCCCCACGCTTGGCAGCGGCCTTGCCAATGCGTTATCCGGCACCTCCTACGCCTCGGAGGATACGGACCTGCTGGGGGTGGACGAGGACTACACAGTGCTGGAAAACGAGCTGGCGCAGACGGTAGCGAACATCGAAAGCACCCATCCCGGCTATGACGAGTACCGCTATTCCGTGGACGAGATCGGCCATAACCCCTATGAGCTGGCGTCCTATCTCTCGGCAAAGTACCATGTGTATTTCCGGGAACAGGTGCAGGACGAACTGCGGGAGATCTTCGAGGCACAGTATGAGCTGACCTTGACGGAGGAAGTCGAGATACGCTACCGCACCGAAACCAGCACCGACCCGGAGACCGGGGAAACCACCACCGAGGAAGTCCCCTATGAGTATTACATTCTCAATGTGACCCTCACAAACAAGACGCTGCCCGCCGTGATCCTGCCGAGGCTTAACGAACAGCAGCGGGAAATCTACACCGTTATGCAGCAGCTCAAAGGCAACAAACCCTATCTGTGGGAAGGGATTTACAACGGCGGCGAAGATACCGGCCCCAGCTATGAGATACCCGGCGAGGCGCTGGATGACCCGGCTTTTGCGGCGCTCATGGAAGAAGCCACAAAGTACATCGGCTGGCCCTATGTGTGGGGCGGCTCCAGCCCGTCCACCTCCTTTGACTGTTCGGGCTTTGTCTGCTGGGTGTACACGGCCAGCGGCGTCCACAACCTGCCCCGTACCACGGCGCAGGGCATTTATAACCAGTGCGCTATCATTTCCCCCTCCGAGGCAAAGCCCGGCGACATTATCTTTTTCACGGGAACCTATGACAGCCCCGGCCCTGTGTCCCATGTGGGGATTTATGTGGGCGACGGGATGATGCTTCATTGTGGTTCGCCCATCCAATACGCAAACATCAATTCAAGCTACTGGCAGACACATTTCTATGCCTTCGGGCGTTTGTGAGCCAGAGGAAAGGAGTCCTTGCATGAACAAGATCGACAAGCTCGATAAGGAACTGGAAAAAGCCCGGGAGAAGGCTGCCGAGTGGCAGGCCAAAATCCGGGAGCTGGAAAAGCAGAAACAGGAGGAAGAAAACAGCCAGATCGTACAGGCGGTGCGTTCTCTCAAACTGACCCCCGCCGAGCTGATGGCCTTTCTGAACGACCCCAAAAACAGCCTTACCGCTTCGGGTCATACTGACCCGAAGCCGGAGGCACCCGAAAAGGAGGACACAGCCCATGAAGAAAATTAAATACCGCAGGCTGGCGGCGATGGCTGCCAGCCTTTTGTGTTGCCTGATCTTTACAGTCCCGGCTTATGCACAGAGCAGCGAGCCGCAGCCGGAGACAGCTCCCTCCCCGGCAGAAACCGAAGCGGAGCCGGAAACCCAGAACCCCTTTACCCCGGACGGGACGGGAACCGTGGTGGACAACGCCACCGACGAGGATGGAAAGGAGTTCTACACCATCACCACAGCAGACGAAAGCGTGTTTTATCTGGTGATCGACAAACAGAAAACCAGCGAGAACGTCTATTTCCTCAATACCGTTACCGTAGACGACCTTCTTCCTCTTGCCGAACAGGGCAAGGAACCGCCCAAAGAAGTGACCCCGGAGCCAGATCCAAAGCCCACCGAACCTGTGGAGGAAGTACCGGAATCCGAGCCGGAGAAAAAGGACAGCCCCCTTCTCTCTATGCTCCTGATCGGCGCGGTGGTGCTGGCCGGCGGTGGGATTGGTTACTATTTCAAGATTTACAAGCCGAAGCATGAGGCCCCGGATTTGGAAGATGATTACTGCGAATATGAGGACGGGGAGCTGGAGGAGATCGCAGAGGAACCCGAGGACGAAGATACCCCGCCGTGGGAGGAAGATACGGAGGAATGAGAATGAATTTTACAAGCAGCCCTTTTGAACGAATGATGAAGGAAGTACCGCACCCCGGCTGGGACAATGACGACCCTTGTAAGGGATGCCGTTACTACAAGGAGTGCAAAGGAAAGAAAAAACAGTGCCGGAAGAAGTTCCGGGCGCTGATCGTGGAGTCCCGCCCTTCGGGCCATTGTGGCCCGAAGTCTTAAATGGACGCCCGGGAGCTGACCCGTGACGAGAAGAAAAAAATCCGTTCTCTGGTCACGGGGATGTGCGCCAACTATGACCGGGAAAGCGGCCTGTGCCTTCCTCTGGACTGTGCCTGCTATATGCTGCACAAGTGCTGGACAGGGGCGTACTGCCGTTATTTCCGTGAGGCTGTCCTGCCCCTTGACCCGGAGCTTCAAGCGGCGCTGACAACGGAAGGCATCTCCCCGGAGCTGCGGGCCTGTGCGGTCTGCGGAAAGGCATTTCTGCCCGAGGGGCGTCAAGCCTACTGTTCCGACGCCTGCAAAGCCGAAGGGAACCGCCGGAAAAGCCGGGAACGCATGAGGAAAATGCGGGAGAAAAGGCCGGGCGGCTGTTACGATTTGCCGCCTCCAAAGGCTTGACATTCCGGGCTTTTTGGAGAGTGTTTCCGGGGTGGGAATATCTTATTACATTCCTCCCCGGTCTGCCCTCTTATTTCGTAACATCCAGCACTTCGGGTCATGTTGGCCCGAGGCACAGAAAGGAGGGATCTCTTGGAGACAGTACAAGGATATGTGATTTTGAAAGCTGCCACCTTTGAAACCGGACACGGCTTTGCGCTGGGGCATAATCCGGGAGCGCCGAGCCCCTTTGTGACCTGGCAGTTTACCGAGGGGGAAAACGGCCATCGGGATTACTACTGGGGTCGCTATGGAACCAGTCAGGCATGGGCGCAGAGGGACTTTGACCGCCGGGTGGACGACTATCAGCAGTTTTACCATGCGGCGGTCAAGCATACCGAGCTGGGACCGGAGGGCGTTTACCGCTATTATTCCACCCAGCGGCCCGTGGACATAGGAACTTACCCGAAGCCGCCGGATAACCAGCCTCTTTCCATCGTCAACTACGATGATGACAGGCGGCGTCCTGTGGCAGACGGCAGGCTGATGGCATGGGGCGAACTGACCTACGCAAAGCCGCTGACCGAAAAGCAGATGGAGGATTATGAGCTGAAACCAGCACCGGGCAATCCTGACCGGGTGCGCCCATCCATTACTGCCCGGCTCAAAGATGAAACCAGAGGGCAGGAACCCCCGAAGGAGCCCGGCCAGAAGCGGAGCCATAAAAACCATGAGGAACGATAAAGGAGGATCGCCATGCACGAAAAAGACAACTATCTGAAAACCGCCGAGCTCTCCACAGAGCAGAACTGCAACATGATCGACGGCGTACCCAACAACACGCCCATCCCGCCCACGCCCCCGGAGCTGGACGCAAAACCGCTTGATAAGGTAAAGGAGCCCAAAGAGCGCCGGAAAGGCCGGGAGCTGGAACGCTGATGGAGAACCGCAAGCGGAATGTCCATCTGCACGTCATGGTAACGCCGGACGAGCTGGCAGCCATCCATGAACGGATGGCTGAGGTGGGCATTTCCAACGCCGGGGCTTATGTACGGAAAATGGCTCTGAATGGGTATATCCTGCACATCGACCTTGCACCCGTAAAAGAGCTGATCTCTCTGCAACGGCGCTGTTCTAACAATCTCAATCAGGTTGCCATACACGCACACACCTATGGCGTGTACTCGGAGGAAATCGACGGATTGAAGCGGGACTATGAAAAACTGTGGAGCGAGGTGTCAAAGGTGCTGCGGGAGCTTTCCGAGCTGGTGGCAAAGTAAGACGAGGGCGGCAGGTTCCGATGTTGGGACCTGCCGCCTTGTTCTTTTTACCATCTATATCTATGTTTCCGAAAATGTAATTCCCGAAGTCCAGCCTCTTTACAAATAGACGATAGAATTTTTAGTATTTCTTCTCGTGTAGAATTAAGCCATTCAGCAAGCTCACGATCATAGAAACAATAAGCGACATCTTCGCCTGTGCCATATGTCGAATAGGCTTTTTCCTTTTTGGCTATTTTCAATCGTCTGCGAATTGCTGTTAGCATATCAGTGATAGTATAGAGTTTTTCTCTCCATAAAGAGTTTTGGACAGAAGATTTTCCATCAGCCCGTTTTAATATGGAGCCATCACGAGTTCTTAGTACCCCTGTATTCAAGGCAATTAGCGTATCTTCAATCGCTTTATCAAAATCCTCCATTCGACCTTCTTGATAAATGTCATCTTGAAAGGCTGGACGATCAAAGCACTCCAAATAAAATTGGACAAGCTCTTTATCTTTTTCAAAGGCAGGTGTGGAAGAAGTAGTTTCGACTTCCAAAATTGCTGTCTGTTCTGCAAGCTGCTTCCAACTTTGTAGCAGTTCTTTAGGATAACGAGTAATATCCGTATCAATCAATTTAGAACAAGACTGGCATAACCAAATTCCATTTTCAAACGACTTTCTTTCTTCGGGTGTCATAGAAGCGTCATAGCGTGGACCGCCTTGAGCCGCTGCACAGATATGAGCTGCTACCCCTATATTTGTAATTTTTTCAGGATTGGTATTTGCCCCACAAGTCAACTTTCGGCAAGCAGGATTACTACATCTTCTACCAACCCGATTTGCCAGTAATTCCTTTGTTGCTGAAGTAAAGTCGTCTCTGCTGTTCCCCATGTTCATCACCTCGTCTAACCAAAATATTGATTTCATTATATCATAACTTTTTAGATAAAACCATCAAGCTTCGGGCCAGCATGACCCGAAGTTTTAGGACAGGATTTACTAATTTTTCGCAACATTTATGTCCCCGGGCAGGCATGATAAAATAGAGGTAGGAAGGATAGATAAAGGAGGTTTTGAAGATGAAGATACTGCTGAAAATATTGGTTGCTCCCTTTGCTTTAGCGTTGTCCCTTCTGGCGGCTCTGCTGGTGTTCCTATTTGATATTTGTGCCGTCCTGCTGACGATTGCCTCTGTGATCCTGACGGTGCTGGGTGTCGCTCTCTTTTTCACGCCGACGCCCATAGGCGGGATTGTATTTCTGTTTCTTGCCTTCCTTCTTTCGCCGTATGGACTGCAAGCGGCGGCGGGCTCCCTTCTTTGGGCGCTGGACGGAGGCAAATCCGCTCTGTACCGGTTTCTGGCAAGTTAAGCAGCCTCGGGCCATACTGGCCCGAAGTCGGGGCGGTCTGAATGGGCCGCCCCTTTCTCATGGAAAGGAGGAATGATTTTTGGCTACCACAACTTTGTTACAGCGCCATGCGGGCGAAGGCGAAACGATTGCTGAGGCTATCCGGGATTGTCTGGACTATGGCAAGGACCCGGAGAAAACAGAAAGCGGAAAGTATATCTCCGCTTATGAATGTGATCCGGCCACCGTGGCGGACGAGTTCCTTTTGGCAAAGGCCAGCTATGCCGCTATGACGGGCCGGGAACAGAAGAAAGAAAATAATGTGCTGTGCTATCAGATACGACAATCCTTCTATCCGGGCGAGATCACCCCGAAGGAGGCGAACCGTATCGGCTATGAGCTGGCTATGCGCTGGACAAAGGGGCGGCACGCTTTTATCGTTACCACGCACACCGATAAGCAGCACATCCATTGTCACATTTATTACAACTCCACCACCCTTGACTGCACCCGGAAATTCCGAAATTTTTGGGGCTCCAGCTTCGCCCTTCGGCGGCTCTCTGACAGGCTGTGCCTTGAAAACGGGCTATCCATCGTGGAGAACCCGAAGCCCCGGAGCAAGGGCAAGTATCGGAACTATGGAGAGTGGCAGAAAGACCGGAAAGGGCCGCTTTTCTATCAGGACAGGCTGCGCCTTGCCATTGATACTGCGTTGGCGGAACGCCCCGCTGATTTGGACGAATTTCTCAATTTGATGAAGCGGGCTGGGTATGAGGTCAAGACGGTTCGGGGCGGCGGTATCAGCTTCCGGCTGACCGGGCAGGGACAGGAACGCTTCACCCGTCTGCGTGCCTCCACGCTGGGGGACGGCTACGACTTGCAAGATGTTCTGTCCGCCATTGAGGGCAAAGAAAAACGCCCCGGGCGCTCGGAGCGGAAAATCAGTCTGGCGGTGGATATTCAAGCAAAGCTGGTTGCCGGTAAGGGGCCGGGATATGAACGCTGGGCGAAGGTATTTAACATTAAGCAGATGGCCGCCGCTCTTGCCTATATACAGGACAATAACCTGACCGATTATGAGCAGTTGGCGCAGAAAGCCACCGAGGCGGCAGACCGTTTCCATGTTATTTCCGAACAGGTCAAGCAGACGGAGCAGGCCATGAAAACCAATGCCGGGCTAAAGGCCGCAACGGTTCAGTATGCCAAAACCCGCCCAGTCTTTGAGCAGTATAAGGCGACGAAGTACAGCCGGAAATTCCTTGCGGAGCATGAGGCCGACCTTGAACTGTACCGGGCTGCACAAGCGGAAATGCGCTCTCTGCTGGGCGGGGCGAAGCTCCCTAAAATGGATGTGCTGAAGGAGGAAGGCCGCAAGCTCACAGCAAAGAAAAAACAGCTCTATGGAGAATACCAGAAGGCACGACGGGATATGCAGGAGATCGTCACGATCAAGGCGAACATTGACACTCTGATGGGCTACACCGAGCCGGGAAGAAAGCAGGAAAAGGAGCGTTAAGGTTATGAAAATAAGGAGCAAAGCGACGCTGACACTTCGGGCCATGTTGGCCCGAAGATACGGGTTTGGGGCGAGCCCCAACAAGCTGCCTTTGTGCCACTTGTGGCCACAGAGGCATTGCTTGCCACTTAGCGACAGCCCCTAAAATGACGCAAAAAAACAGAGGCCCTTATTCTGGAACCTCCGTTTCCCTGGCTTTCTTAATGCCTTCGGCTGTGGCTTCTATCACGACAAGCTCTTTTTCATTCATGGAGTTTAGAAGTACATCAATGTGCTTTCTACAAGAGCTTGACCTTGCCCCTCCGTCCGCATGAATAAACTGGTCAACTGAAACGTCAAACATAGTAATGAGTTTAACAAAAAGGTCGAAGCTGGGATATTGACCTTTGTTCTCAATATTCATAATGGTACGGGAGTCACGGTCTACTAATTCCGCAACATAGGCTTGTGTCCAGCCCTTTTCTTCTCTGGCTCGTTTGAGAGCTGCCCCGAGGCCGTGAAAGTCAAACCTTCTTTCATCTTGGTTCATTCTCATATCACCCTATATCATTGTACATTTCTGGTCAGGTTATGAGAATGTAATCAAATTTGATGTAAGGTAGTATTTCATTTCCGCGGCCGACATATTGACAAATTAAACATGCAAGGTTATAATGTACTTGTACTATAAGCACATTATAACACAAAGGAGGGGCGTTGTGGAAATAATCATAAGCAGCAATACGAGCAAGCCAATTTATGAGCAGATAACTTCGCAGATAAAAGCAATGATTATGAGTGGCGAGTTAAAAACCGGCGAGCCCATTCCCTCTATGCGGGCGCTGGCAAAGTCCATTCATGTGAGTGTTATTACCGTTCAGAAAGCGTATGAAGATTTACAACGGGATGGTTTTATCGAAACGACGGTAGGCCGAGGAAGTTTTGTATCGGCACAAAACAAAGACTTTTATCAGGAAGAACAGCAGAGATTGGCCGAAGAACATTTGCAAGAGGCCGCCGACATTGGGCGGACAAGTGGAATATCGTTGGAAAAGCTGATTGAATTACTGACGATGTTTTATCAAGAGGAGGATTAACTATGGACGCTATTTTGCGGGTTGATAACTTGACAAAGCAATACGCCGATTTCAAGTTAGACCATGTTTCTTTTTCGGTTCCGAAAGGAACAATTATGGGGCTTATTGGTGAAAATGGAGCTGGAAAAAGCACGACTATCAATGCAATCCTTGATTTGATCCATAAGGATGATGGAACCGTTACTTTTTGGGGGCAGGAATTGTCGTCTGCAAAACAACTCAAAGAGGATATTGGCGTAGTGTTTGATGGGATTAACTTCTATGAAACACTCACTCCGGCTAAAGTCGGGAAAATTGCTGGTGCTGCCTACAAACAGTGGGACGGACATTTGTTTCAAGATTATCTAAAGCGTTTTCAACTCCCTTTGGATAAAGAAATTAAATCTCTGTCCAAAGGAATGAAAATGAAGCTGTGTATTGCCGTCGCCCTTTCCCACAAACCCAAACTGCTGATTTTGGATGAAGCGACAAGTGGCCTTGACCCCGTGATGCGGGATGATATTCTTGATGTATTTCTTGAATTTGTTCAGGACGAAAATCATTCCATTTTGATGTCCTCACATATCACAACGGATTTGGAAAAAGTCGCTGACTATATCACATTTATTCATCAGGGCAAGGTTCTTTTCTGCAAAACGAAAGATGAACTTCGTTATAACTATGGCATTATCCGCTGTGGCGCAGCACTGTTCGATCAGCTCGATAAAGAGGAAGTTCTGGCCTACCGCAAAGACGATTATCAGTGGAATGTGCTGGTGGCCGACAAGGAAAAGGCCCGGAGGAAATATAAAAATGCCGTAGTGGACGACGCGACAATCGACGATATTCTGCTGCTGTATGTGAAAGGAGAGCAAGCAAAATGAAAAGTCTTGTTTTGAAAGATTTATTTAATATCGGCCACAATGCGAAATCTATGTTATTCATCCTTGTGGTTTTTGCCGTTGCGCTTATTCCGTTTTCCGGCGTAGAAGGCTATATTTTTGTATGTGCGATTTTGTGCAGCATGATGATTGTAACAACCTTTTCTTTTGATGACAGTTCTAAATGGACACGGTATGCTATGATAATGCCAGTTTCCAAGAAAGAATTGGTTGCTGGAAAATTTGTGGTGCTGGCTATCTTCTGCGCTATTGGTAGCCTCTTTGGACTGGTTGTTGGTTCTATCGGCGGTCTTATCACAAATAAAATCACGCTTGACCTTATAGGGATTGGAGAACTTTTATTTTTGACCTTGATTTCATGGGTGATTGCTCTGATTTTTGGTAGTATATCAATTCCTCTTGTATTCAAGTTTGGAGCAGAAAAAGGCCGCATCCTGCTGTTGGTATCTTTCCTTATTCCGGCAGGGATTTGTTTTGGAGTATATCAGCTTCTTGCTACATTAGGAGTTGCGCTGACCGATCAGCTTGTGTTTATTCTTCTCTGTTGCTCTCCGCTTTTGGCATTAGCGTGGTGCTATGTGATGTATCAAATCAGTTATCGTATTTTTGCAAAGCAAGAAATTTGATTTTTTGAATAGTTAGGAGGTATCTATATGGAAAATAAGAGATTTGAAATTACCGAAACCGCTGGAAGTGTAAAGGGGTTTTATGTGGTGGTAGATAAAGAAACCGGAGTCAATTATCTTGTTGCGAAGTTTGGCGCAGGCGCTGGCATTTGCCCTTTAATTGATAAGGATGGAAAACCCATTGTTACAAAGTAATTATCTATGGAAAAGAGGTGTGCCATGCAGCATGAACATTGGGTGCTGTGTCCAATATGCGGGAGCAAAACTCGGACGAAAATCAGATCAGATTCGGTTTTAGAGAATTTTCCATTGTTTTGTCCAAAATGCAAAAAAGAGTTTCTTGTAAATATTAAATGCTTAGAAGTTACTGTTATCAAAGAGCCAGACGCACAGACGCAGAGCCGATAACCCGTTAGCCAGTAGGCACACGGATTATCGGCTTTTTCTTTTGATAGCATTTTCATTAACGCCTATCTGGTCAACACTACAAGACCGTTGTATTCGGCCTTGCGGCGAAAACGACGGTTTTGAAACAACAATTTCAGGCCGCCGTTTTCTTTTTGAAAAATGAGAATACGGGGGGTGTGTTAAGGTCGCCCTTTTTTAAGGATACGGCGGTGTCCGGGAGGTATCGCCGTGTCTATTTTTGTCTTTTTTCACAGTACCCATGACCTACATCAGTTAAAAAAAGCATAGATCCCCCTCCGGGTTATTCCGGCTATGTATGTGAAATTTGTTGGAACTTTAACTATCATTTCATTTCATGCGTCCGTGTGGCTTCATGCCGCCCGGGCGCTTTTGTGTTCTTATGGGGCTGCTTCGGGTCATGTTGGCCCGAAGTCATTCCCCGGTGCCGCTCCCCGCCGCCTTCGTTTCGGTCACTCGTCAACCAACAACCGAAACGGAGGTCAATATGGCTATTATCAATTTGCGGGACTATTACCCATTCTATACATCGGATTGCTTCATGGAAGTATCGGAAGAAGTTGCAGAAATGTTCAAAGAGTTTGAGCGTAAAGAGGCTGCTTATCGGCTGCGTACATATCGCCACAAAGCCTACTATTCCCTTGATCGGGATGACGGGCTGGAGCATGAGGCTGTCTTTGTCGCTTTATCTCCCCATGAACTGTATGAGCGGAAAGTGACCATGCAGGAACTTCACGCAGCGATTACCAGTCTGCCAGACAAACAGGCAAAACGGATTTACGCCCATTTCATTCTCGGCATGACCAAACAGGACATTGCCCGGGCAGAGGGCGTCCATGAAAAAGTAGTTCGTGTCGCAATCGAGCGAGGTCTGCGTCGCTTAGAAAAAATTTTGAAAAATTCTTTGTAAGGCGTACCGATTTAGGCCGGAAAATGAAATGGCTTATGAGAGGTAAAACACTTCGGGTCACAATGGCCCGAGGTTCAGACAAGCCTCATGCAGATTGAAAATTGAATAAAAAGACACCCGGATACGAAGGGGAACGCGCTGTGTGACAGACCCGCCATGACCTCAGATTTCAGAGAATACAGTCTTTGTAAAACTGAGCGAGCGAACAGGTCCATGCCATAGGTGGGGCAAGGCTGGCTCCACCGGAACAGGCGCAGAACCCGGATACTTGCGTTTAGTCACAGTCCGAGCGTTGAAGCGGTCTTGCAAGCCGTGAGCCGTCGCAGGCAATGAGAACGCCTTGCCATCAGAATGGGGAGAGTTGAAATACTATGGGGCATGAAGCCTATGTCCGTCCGGTGTGTCTGAAATGAAATGAAAACATATGGGGAGCCCCCGGCAATGCTGTCTGATGATAGGCCAACCGATCCGGCGTGGCTCCCCCATCTTTTCAAAAAAGGAGCACTTTATGGGAAATGCGTTTGGAATGATCCCCGGCTTGGAACCGGACGAATGGAGCAATGACGCCTGCCGTGGTTATGTCATTATGGCAATGGAGGACTGCGGATTTTCAAAGAAGGATATACGGCGTGTTGTGGGGCAGCTTTATGAAGTATTCGACCTCAACAGCTTGGAGGACGCCAAAGAAAAATACCTTTCCAGTCCTTACTGACCTCGGGCCACATTGACCCGAAGTGGAGAAAGCTCAAAGGGCGGCACCTGCTGGGTGCCGTCTTTTGACATTTCCCCACGGGACAAGTGGGAAAGGCAGGCATATACACGCACTTTCACAAAGGAGGTTTTCAATGACGCAAGCTGTCACTTATGAACGAGAAACAAAGTCTGTCGCATTTCAAGGGAAGATTATTGTGCTGGAAAGCCTCACGCCGGTACTTCCCCCGAAGGAGAAAGCACAGCGCAAAAAAGAAATTGAGCGTTGTCTTTATGAGGTGTTCCGCAAATATGGAGACAGATTTCCCTAATCATTCGCAACATTGTTGTCCGGGGCTGCTGATGGTATAATATAGTTGTAAGGTTGGTAGCTCCATTCCAACAAGGAAAGGAGCCCAATATGGAATTTATCAGAGAAGATTGTATTTACGCAAGACAGTCAGTAGACCGCAAGGACAGTATCAGCATTGAAAGTCAGATCGACTTTTGCAAGTATGAATTGAAAGGTGGGAGCTGCCGGGTATTCAAGGACAAGGGCTATTCCGGCAAGAACACGGACAGGCCGGAGTTTCAAAAGCTGCTGGGCGAGATCCGCAAGGGAAAGGTTCGGCGGGTCATCGTGTACAAGCTGGACCGTATAAGCCGCTCTATTCTGGACTTTGCAACGATGATGGAGCTGTTTCAAGAGTACGATGTGGAGTTTGTATCCTCCACGGAAAAGTTTGATACTTCGACCCCGATGGGCCGGGCCATGCTGAATATCTGCATTGTATTCGCCCAGCTTGAACGTGAGACAATTCAGAAGCGTGTCACAGACGCCTACTATTCCCGGTGCCTGAAAGGCTTTCACATGAGCGGACAGGCACCATACGGTTATCAGTTAGAGCCTACTGTGGTAGAGGGTATCCGCACAAAGAAAATGGTTGCCGACCCCGTAGCAGCCGACCATGTTCGGCTGATGTTTGAAATGTACGCTGAACCGGAAACCTCCTTCGGAGATATTACCCGATACTTCGAGGAACATGACATAAAAATTTATGGCAAATCCATGTTCCGTACATTTCTTTCCCAGCTTTTAAGAAACCCCGTTTACGCACAGGCCGATTTGGAGCTGTACGAATTTTTCAAGAACCAGGGCGCAGCGATTGTCAATGACGCTTCCGACTTTGCCGGAACAAACGGCTGCTATCTCTATCAGGGGCGGGATGTGAAGGAGGACAAGGACAGGTGCTTAAAAGACCAGATACTTGTTATCGCTCCCCACGAAGCACTCATTTCCTCTGACACATGGCTGAAATGCCGGAAAAAACTTATGGCAAATACCACCTTCCAGCAGGGACGGAAACCGAAAAATACTTGGCTGGCCGGAAAAATCAAATGCGGGCATTGTGGGTATGCTCTGAAAGCCACCCATGTACCAAACAGCACCGGATATTTCCGCTGTACCAAACGGACGGAAAACAAAGGCTGTCCGGGCTGCGGGAAAATCCGCAAAGAAGAATTTGAGCAATTCATTTTCTCGGCCATGCAGGAGAAGTTCAAAGACTTTCAGATACTCCACGGCAGGGAGGAAAAAGTCAATCCGAAACTGACAGCCTATCAAGTGGAACTGGCACAGGTGGAGGCAGAAATTGAAAAGCTGCTGGATACGCTGACCGGAGCCAATGCGACCTTGCTTGCCTACGCTAACAAAAAAATTGAAGAACTGGACACCCGACGCCAGACTATTTCAAAGGCAATCGCCGAATTGAGTGTTGAAACCATATCGCCCCAGCAGATAAAGAAGTTATCCTATTATCTCGATAACTGGGACAGCATAGATTTTGACGACAAAAGAAAAGCCGCCGATGGTTTGATCTCTACGATCAAGGCCACCAGCGACCGTGTTCAGATAGAGTGGAAAATCTGACATTTCCGCTCTATCGCCCCTCATTTCTATTTTATCTTGTTTGTACCCCTTGTACACCGATGTTTTCCTTTTTTGTGTGTTTCTGCATTTTCTAAATACCGTGTTGCTTCGATAGGTGAAATCCGTGAAACAATTTTCATTGGTTTACGCAGTGCCAAAGCAACGGTAAGAAATGATACGAAAATACAGAGAAGCATAACAGGCAGGGAAAACAGAGGCACCTGCTGATTTTGAACTCCCATAGAGCCAGTTCCGGTTGATACAAGGTTTCCCTGTTCTACCAGCCAGTTAAAACCGCATTTTGCAATCAGAAAACCAAGAAGCAATCCAACTGGTATGGAAAAAATGGTCAAAAAAATGCCCTCTCTGAAGATCAGTTGTTTCATCTGCTTTTTTGTCGCTCCCAGAGCCTTGATTTTTCCATACTCCTGTATCTTGTTGACAATACCGACCTGAAAAATATTATAAATGACCACCACAGAGAAAAGTACAATTGCAAGAATCAGAATTCCACATACCGCAATCGTTTCATAACTCGGCTGCAAGACCCATTGCAAATAGAGATCATTGACTATAACGTTTTTTTCTTCGATTCCACAAGATGCTGCAATCTGCTTTATAACCGGTTCAATATTATTCATAGATACATTTGCAGAATCGTTTAACGTAAAATAGATATTATACTGTCTGTCATTCTCTGCGACGTGCTCATCATAAAACTCCTGTGACCCGAAAGCAACATAAGATGCCTCGATGGTATACTCATCCCGATCATATAGGATTCCGCTGACAACAAACTCTTCCGGCTTATATTCTGACCGCATCCCTACACGGTAATCCAGTGTAACCGTATCTCCGACCTTTACATCATCATATCCCATTGCACAAAAAAAAGCTCTTCCGGCGGCAATTTCCTGCATTTTTTCCGGATACTTTCCTTCCTTTAACTCATATTCCTTATTATAGGGAAGCATTTTTCTTGCAGTCTCATCCATGCAGACAAACCCGCCATTTTCATTTCCTTTCAGGATGCCCTCCGTACACATGATGCCGATATCAGATATCTCAGCTCTGCGTTCCACTTCTTTTAATTGCGTACCATCTGCTGCGACAAACAGACCATAATTGCTTCCATATGAGCCTGCCGCCTGACTTTTCTGCAAACGTATCATTCCATTTCCCACAGTACTGATAATCACAAGCAGCATCGTAGTCAGACATATGGACATCATAATCAGTATACTTCTTGTCTTGTTCTTTTTGTCATTGCTATATGCAATCCTGCTTATTGTCTTCATCTGAAATCCACCACCTGTCCGTCCTCAATCACCAGAATACGGTCAGCGACCTGTGCAATTTCGTCATCATGGGTAATCATTACAATTGTCTGCCCATATTTTTTTGCTGTCATCTTAAGCAGGGCGATCACCTCATCACTGGTCTTGGAATCAAGATTTCCTGTCGGCTCATCTGCAAATATAATTTCCGGACGATTCACCAGTGCTCTTGCAATTGCTACTCTCTGCTGCTGTCCTCCGGATAACTGATTTGGCAGATTATAAATCCGGTTTTCAATCCCCAGAGTTGCAATAATATCATTTACATACGTTTCATCCACTTTTCTTCCATCCAGCCCCAGTGGCAGTACAATATTTTCCCAGACATTAACAGATGAAACCAGATTAAATGCCTGAAAAACAAATCCGATTTTTCTTCTGCGGAAAACAGCAAGGGCATCTTCCTTCATCCTGTATAAATCTTTCCCTGCTAAAGTAACACTGCCTTTTGTCGGGGTGTCTAGCCCTCCAAGCATATGAAGTAATGTACTTTTACCGGAACCTGACTTTCCAACAATTGCGACAAATTCTCCCTGCTCAATCTGAATGTCCACCTGATTGACCGCTTTGACCTGATTCTCACCTGCGCCATAAAACTTACAAAGCTGCTTGGTTTCTAATATCACACTCAATGTGCTACCTCCTTTTCAATTCTGTAAAACGTACCTTTTCAACACGCTTTCTTTGCCTGTTTATGTATTTGGTCATTTTTCAACCTACATCCAAATTGTATCAGGATAATCTTTCATTTCACTTTCAAAAACGAGCAGAAGTCTTACAGAATTGTAAGATTTCTGCTCATTTAAAATTTAACTAACATATGGTAATTGAATCACAAACGTGCTTCCTTTTTTCTTTTTACCGGAGGTTACCGTAATCATACCTGCGTGCTTTTCGATAATTTCTCTCGATAGAAAAAGTCCGATTCCTGTACCACTCTTTTCCATGACCTCCCTGGAACTTCCTCTGTAAAATCGTTGAAAAATTTTGTGATACTCATTCTGCGGAATACCAATTCCATGATCCTCAATTTCCATTCTTACAAGATCGTTTCTTTTTTGTAACCGGATAAATATTTTTGAACCACCCGGACTGTACTTGACCGCATTATCCAGAACGTTGATCACAGCTTCGCCAAGCCACCTTTTATCCTGCATAATCGTGCATGTTTCCAGCTCTTTTTCATAGTCAAAAACGAATTCAATTTCTTTCTCATCCGCTTTTGGATATGTACGATTCACAGCAGATATGACAGTATCTATAAGTGGAAGTTTTTTCTTATTCATCTGAATCAGTCCAGTTTCCATCTTGGATATTTCAAGAAGCGACTGCAATAATGTCTCCAGTCCATCCAGAGCACTCCGACAACGGATACGAAACTCCTCCTGTTCTGTGGCACTTAAGTCATTCTGCATCAGCACACTAAAACATATATCCAAAGCTGCAACCGGTGTCTTTAACTGGTGTGAGATGTCAGAAACCATTTCTTTCGTGCTCTCTTTTTCTGTCCGTGCTTCTTCCTTTAGCAACTGAATATGATGTCCGATTGCTTCAAGCTGGTCATTCAATTTTTCCAGTTCTGCGTAATTTTCCGTTTTCAGTAAATCATCAAATTTATTTTCACGGAATCTGATCAGAATTTCTTCCAACTGGTCTAATATTTTCTGATGACACGCATCTTCTTTTTTCTTCCAATAAAGTAAAAAAGTCAAAAAAAACACGCATATCACAGTGCTTACAGCACCGATCACCATAACCTGATGCTGGAATTGCGAATAAAATGCATTCCCTTTATTTCCCCAGTATCCATATTGCTCCAATAATTGCTTTCCCTGTTCGTTGGTTTCAATATCCTTATCCTTAAGCAATTCCGAAACAGCATCCAGCCCGGAAAATTCTTCCTTTGCAGCAATCTCTGTCATAAGATTCATTTTATATTTGTAATCTTCATAAAACACATACGTGGTAAAGCAATTTAATATTGCAAACAATAATATGACAGGTAATATCAAGGAGAACACTACTGTAATCTTCTTGCGATATCTCTTTGTCACTGCCTTACCTCCTGATTCCATATATACCCAAGACCTCTGATATTCTTGATATAGACCGGTGCAGCCGGATTGTCTTCGATTTTCTCACGGAGTCTTCTGATATTGACAGCGATTGTATTTTCATCCACAAAATCCCCTTCCAGATCAAACACATTTTCCAATATTTGTGTTTTTGAAAGAATCTGTTTCGGATTCTGAAGAAAAAAAGTCAGCATTTTCAACTCCGTTTTTGTCAGACTGATTTCACGACTCTTTATCAGGACTTTCATTTCTCCTGCGATAAATACGATATCTCCCGAAATCATCTTTCCGGCTTCCGTTTTCTCCTGTCTGCGGCGGAAATGTGCTTCTATTTTCAAAAGAAGTACCGAAAGACTAAACGGCTTTGTAATATAATCATCTGCCCCTGCTTCATATCCCATGACCTGATCCATCTCCTGATCTAGTGCTGTAAGACAAATAATGTATGTATTATAATTGCATCTCATCCACCTTACAAATTCCAGTCCATTCCCATCCGGAAGATTCACATCACAAATGGTAACATCCACATTATGATCACTTGCAATTCTTTTCGCTTTTTTCACTGATTCTGCTGAAAAAACCTCATATCCGGATTTTTTCAGTGAAAATGTAATTCCACGATTTAAATTTTCATCATCTTCAACCACGAGTATACCTGGCATAGCATCTGCACCTCTCTTTATTAACTATTCATCTTAAAATGCTTCAATGCCTCCACAATTGCACTCTCTTTATCTTCTGGACACTGCGGTTGCCTGCTATCTTCATTTTTAGGTAAATTAGGACTTGGAACAAGTTCCAAGTCTGTCGCGGCAGTCGTCGAATTGCCCTGCAAGCAGTCCATTCTCCTCGTTGCAACGCGCAAATTCCTTCCAACCTCAATTCCGCATTTTCTCTTTACCTGTGAGATACATCCGGCTTTTGTTTCAGTTGGGACAAAAGAACAACCGTCTCGCAGTGCACCGTTCCCGGAAACATATCAACACAGCAGACTTTTTCTACACGGTATCCATATTTTGCAAACTCTACCAGATCCCGCGCAAGAGAAGTCGGCTTGCAGGAGATGTAAAGCATTTTTTCACACCTATATAAATCAACTATCTTCGGCAGAGCCTTCGGATGGATTCCTTCGCGCGGTGGATCAAGAACGATGAAGTCCGGTTTTTCTTCGATTTCATCGATCACCTTCAGCACGTCTCCGGCGAGGAAACTGCAGTTGGTAAGGCCGTTTGCCTCTGCGTTCTCTTTTGCAGCTGTAACAGCTTCTTCCACGATTTCCACGCCGATCACTTCTTTTGCGACCGGTGCAAGGATCTGGGCGATGGTTCCGGTTCCGCTGTAGAGGTCGAAGATCGTGCGGTCTTTCGTCTCGCCGACGAACTCGCGGGCGGTGCTGTAGAGAACTTCCGCGCCAAGGGAATTGGTCTGGAAGAAGGAGAACGGGGTGATCTTGAATTTCAGTCCGAGGAGTTCTTCATAGAAGTAGTCCTGTCCGTAGAGCACTTTTGTCTCATCGCTCTTTACAATATCTGCCAGGGAATCATTTATGATATGGAGGAATCCGACAACCTTTCCTTCCAGCGGCAGACCAAGCACTTCCTGCACGAGCGGCATCAGATCCCATTCTTCCTGGCTTGTGGTGACGAGATTTACCAGGATTTCTCCGGTATTCTCGGCTCTTCGCACCAGCAGGTGGCGCAGGTAACCCTCGTGGCTTATCTTGTGGTAGTAACTTGCGTTCCGCTCTTTAAAGTACGCCAGCACGCAGGTCAGAATCTTTGTGAAATCCTCATGCACGATTTTGCAGTCGCACGCGGTCAGGACATCGTAGGTGCTTCCCTTTTTATGAAGTCCGAGAGACAACGGGCCGTCCTTGTATTCATCGCCGAAGGAAAACTCCATTTTATTCCGGTATGCAAACTCCTTCGGACTTCCCTTGATTCCAAGGAACGGATAATCGGCCTCCCCCGCCTCATTGACCTGGCCGGCCTCCACGAGGGCATCGTCGAGCAGTTTTTTCACCTGACCGGCCTTCATTGCAAGCTGATCCTCATAACTCATCGTCTGGTACATGCATCCGCCGCAGGACGGGAAAATACTGCAGACCGGATCGCGCTTTTCCATCGGGGATTTTTCTGTTACTTCGAGCAGGCGGCCCTCCATGCGGTTCTTTCTTTTTTTGTTGATCTGAAAGCGGATCTTCTGTCCCGGAATTGCATTTTTCACGGTAACCGTCTCGCCCTCCACATGTACACGTCCTTTATTCGGGAAATCGATTCTTTCCACGACTCCCTCGTAAATTTCTCCTTTTTTCATTCTCTTCTCCTTCTATGTCAAACTGATTTCCGGACAGAAAAACTCCGGTACCACGTTCCGGCACCGGAGTTTCTTTTTTCCATCCTACTTATCTTCGTCTTCATCCTCGAAGTAATCGTCGAAATCGTCATCGAAATCATCTTCGAAGTCTTCCAGATAATCCGGAGTTACAAACCGGTATACTGCGTATGCGATTCCTGCAACTGCCGCTACCGCTCCGACAATGGCAAGAACCCATAAAATCACGTTTTTCGGTTTTTCGTTCTCACATTCTCTCTGTTTTAAAAGCTCTAATACTTCATCAATCTTATTCATACTGTCCACCAACCTTTGCTTTAGATTAGAAACTTAACTTAACGATAGTATACCATACGAGCCGCAATTTTACCACAATTTCCGCTCTTTTTTATAAATCTTTTCGTTTCAACTCACAATCGGTATTTTCACGGAGTCTGACATGTCGAGAATAGTTCGACTGTGACTTTCCTCATGTCAGTGGAGGATACCGATTTCTCTCCGCCTACCACTGCTGTTATGTTTCTTTTAACAATTCATCCCACCGCTTTAGAAGCGGGGGACTTCTTGTCTACTGGTGTTAAAATTCAGAATCCGCCGGCAGTTCCCGCAGAATCTTGTGGAACTGACCGCCGCAGCGCTCCATTTCTCCTAACACCTGGTCGATCCATTCACCCTTTGTATGCCAGTTTTCTCTGGTGAACTCAATATCCGAAGGACAGACAAAAAACTCTGTCTCCGGGTAGACAAGCTGGTAATACAGAATACACCGTCTCGCATGGAGATTCCGGCAGCAGAGGATCGCTTTTTTTACCTCGATGCCCGCCGCATCTGTCACTTCCCGTGACCGCAGTGCATTTTCATACGTATACGTCGCCTGGTCTTCGCGCAGAATCGCTTTCTCCGGCACGCCGTTTTTCTGCAGTACCGTCCGCAGAAACTCCCACTCGGTTTCATAGTTCCCGCCGTACTGCTCCGCAAGATCCTGTACACCGGCGAAATGCCCGAGCACAGTACTGTATCTTCCCGACGGAAGCACATACGGCGCAAATCCTTCTTTCCAGAGTTCTGCCGCGTGCGCCGCCATCTGCGGATATCCGTTTCCCGGCACAAAAATCACATCGGCTTTCTGCGGCTCATCCTTCACGAAAATATAGTCCGTAAAGTAGTTTAAAAACTTCTCATACATGAAATGTTACCACTCTTTAAAGTCCATGAGGCACTCTACGACATATGCCATATCCTGTTCAGACAGGCTGTAGAACATTGGCAGACGCATCAGGCGCTCGCTCTCTTTTGTTGTGTATTTGTCCTCTCCGTGGAAAACACCGAACTTCTGTCCGGCCGGGGAGGTATGGAGCGGAACGTAATGGAAGACACACATCACACCGCGCTCTTTCATATAGTTGATCAGTTTTGTACGCACTTCCAGATTTCTTGCCTTGATGAAGTACATATGTGCATTATGTACACAGCCTTCCGGCACAACCGGCTGCTCGATCTTTCCAGCCTCAGCCAGCGGACGGAGCTGCTCATGGTAATAGTTGTAGATGGCCATCCGCTTTCTGTCGATTTTCTCATGTTCCTCGAGTTCTGCAAGCAGGTAAGCCGCATTCATATCGCTCGGCAGATAGGAGGAACCGTAGTCGATCCAGGTATATTTGTCGATCTGTCCGCGGAAAAACTTGCTGCGGTTCGTTCCCTTTTCACGAAGGATCTCTGCTTTTTCCAGATAATTCTCATCCTGGAACAGCAGCGCGCCGCCCTCTCCCATCGTATAGTTTTTCGTCTCATGGAAGCTGTAGCAGCCAAAATCGCCGATCGTTCCAAGGGCTTTTCCCTTGTAGTACGCGCTCACGCCCTGTGCCGCATCCTCTACAACCTTCAGGTTATGGCGTTTTGCAATATCCATGATGGTATTCATTTCACAGGCAACGCCCGCATAGTGAACCGGAACAATCGCTTTTGTTTTTTCGGTGATGGCATCCTCAATCTTGGTCTCGTCGATGTTCATCGTATCCGGACGGATATCCACGTAGACGATTTTTGCTCCGCGCAGAACGAAGGCATCTGCAGTGGAAACAAACGTGTAGGACGGCATGATCACTTCGTCGCCCGGCTGAATCTCAGACAGGTAAGCTGCCATTTCCAGTGCATGGGTGCAGGATGTCGTAAGCATCGCATGTTTTACGTTGAAATTGTCCTGCATCCAGGCAGAACATTTCTTCGTAAAAGGACCGTCGCCGCACAGCTTGTTGTTTTCCTCTGCCGCCTGGCGGATGTATTCCAGTTCTGTTCCAATAAAAGGTGGTTTATTAAACTCTATCATTGTTTTTTCCTTATCTTTCTTCTATCCATTACTGTTTTATTTACTTTCAGAGCCCAAAACAAGCTCTTAGGTAGTCTTATTTTCTCACAAATCCCTGTGGATTTCAAGACACGATTTTGACATGACAGCCATATCATCATACTGTCCATAAAGCCAAAAGAACCCTTGATTTCTCAAGGGTTCCATAAGTAGCGAGAGGGGGATTCGAACCCTCGACACCGCGGGTATGAACCGCGTGCTCTAGCCAACTGAGCTATCTCGCCATATTCATTTTCAACACCGTTTTTCATAAAATATGGGGCCTATAGGGCTCGAACCTATGACCCTCTGCTTGTAAGGCAGATGCTCTCCCAGCTGAGCTAAGACCCCACATCAGTGTTTTATCTGTTGGCTTTTTATCTGTATCACCAACCGACTTCGTTAGTATAGCATTCCACCCGCCAAATGTCAACACTAATTTTCAAATTTTTTCGATTTTTTTCAACTTTTTCTCCCGCCACTCTTTCAGGTACTGCTCCTGTTCCAGATCTTCCCGTTCTTTCTCCCATCCTGCCGCCCGGCAGAGCGTCCATGCAAGCAGAAGAAATACGGCAAAAATCCCCGCCAGACAAACGATTCCCATCTTTTCTGACCGCCTTTCCTGTTCTGATTCTGCTAAAAAGCAAAGGTTCTCCTTACTATTGTATCCGGAACGGCGGCGCTTTATTCCCTTTTCAGAACAAAAAGACAAAGCCGCCAGATTTCCCTTTCACCGGGATTCTGGCGGCTCCATTTTACTCAAAATTAAAATTCACATTCACGTTACGCTTCGTCAATCGCTTTTCCAATATCATGGCGGTAATATTTATTGTCAAAGTCAACCCAGTCAACAGCCTTATATGCATTCGCACGTGCCTCTTTCAGGGTATCGCCAAGTGCTGTCACGCCGAGGACACGGCCTCCGTTTGTCACGATCTCGCCGTCTTTGAACTTCGTTCCTGCATGGAAGCAGTAATAGCCCTCATGCTCTTTGAACGTCTCGAGTCCGCGGATCGGGAATCCTTTTTCGTAGGAAACCGGATAACCGTTCGAAGCCAGTACGATGCAGACACACGCATTATCTGCAAACTGCAGGTCGATCTGGTCGAGAGTTCCGTCGATGCAGGCTTCAAATACATCAATGATGTCTGTCTTCATACGAGGAAGCACAACCTGTGCCTCCGGATCGCCGAAGCGGGCATTGTACTCGAGCACTTTCGGTCCGTCCGGTGTCAGCATCAGTCCGAAGAAGATAACTCCCTTAAACGGTCTTCCCTCAGCTGCCATCGCATCTACGGTCGGCTGATAGATATATTTCTTACAGAACTTATCCACTTCTTCGGTATAAAACGGACTCGGGGAGAAGTTGCCCATACCGCCGGTGTTCAGGCCGGTGTCGCCGTCTCCTGCTCTCTTGTGGTCCTGTGCGGAACTCATCGTCTTGATCGTCTTTCCATCCACAAAAGAGAGAACGGAAACCTCACGTCCCGTCATAAACTCCTCGATGACCATCTCGTTTCCGGCACTGCCGAATTTCTTGTCGAGCATGATCGTCTTGACACCCTCTTTTGCTTCCTCTAAGGTATTGCAGATCAGAACGCCTTTTCCAAGAGCCAGACCGTCGGCTTTCAGCACGATCGGGAATTTTGCAGTCTCGAGATATTTCTCTGCCGCTTCCGGATCGGAGAATGTCTCGTATGCCGCCGTCGGGATATGGTATTTTTTCATCAGGTCTTTGGAGAACGCTTTCGATCCTTCCAGGATTGCCGCATTCTTTCTTGGTCCGAATACGCGCAGTCCCTCTGCCTCAAACGCATCGACAACACCGCCGACCAGCGGATCATCCATGCCGATGACGGTCAGGTCAATCTCTTTTTCTTTCGCAAAAGCAACGAGCTTGTCAAACTCCATCGCTGCAATATCGACACACTCTGCGTACTCCGCAATTCCTGCATTTCCAGGAGCGCAGTAAATCTTGTCTACCTTCGGGCTCTGTGCCACCTTCCAGGCAATCGCATGCTCTCTTCCGCCGCTTCCTACAATCAGTACTTTCATCGCTCTTACTCCTTTATCTTTACGTGTCCGTCTTCTACCGTTACTTTTCCGTTTGCAATCAGATCAATCGCACGCGGCATGATGACCCACTCGGCCTCTTCCATGACGCGCTGCTGCAGTGCCTTCGGTGTATCGCCCTCGTGCACTTCGACTGCCTTCTGCAGAATAATCGGGCCGGTGTCTGTTCCGCCGTCCACAAAATGAACCGTCGCTCCCGTCACTTTGACGCCGCGGGATAATACGCCCTCGTGCACTTTCAGTCCGTAATAGCCCGTTCCGCAGAACGACGGAATGAGGGACGGATGAATGTTGATGATCTTATTCGGATAAGCATCCACAATGCTCTGCGGGATCACAACCAGGCATCCTGCGAGCACAACGAGATCGACGTTGTACGACTGCAGTTTCGCCAGCAGTGCCTCGTTGAATGCTTCTCTCGATGCAAAGGTCTTCGGGGAAAGGCATACCGCATCAATCTCCTTCTTTTTCGCACGCTCCAGCGCATACGCTCCTGCATTGTTGCTGATGACAACAGAAACCTCCGCGTTTGTGATGATTCCCTCGTCAATCGCATCCAGAATCGCCTGCAGGTTCGTGCCGCCGCCGGAGACGAGAACTGCTAATCTTAGCATAACTGTACTCCTTTTTCTCCGTTTTCAATGTGGCCGATCACATATGGCGTATCTCCTGTGGAACGGATGGCTTTCATCGCTGCGTCTACATCTTCCGGATCAACAGCCAGTACCATACCGATACCCATGTTGAAGGTGTTGTACATCATCTGCTCGTCGATATTGCCTTTCTTTGCCATCAGATCAAAGATCGGCGGTACGGTGTAGCTGTCTTTCTGTACAACGGCTACGGTGTTGTCTTTGAGCATACGCGGAATGTTCTCGTAGAAGCCGCCTCCGGTGATGTGGCTGCATGCTTTTACGGTTACACCGGCATCTTTGATGGCGCGGAGTGCTTTTACGTAGATACGGGTCGGTGCAAGCAGGGTCTCGCCGAGGGTTGCGCCGAGCTCATCATAGTATGTATTTAAAGAATCTTTTGTCATATCGAAAACTTTGCGGACAAGAGAAAATCCGTTGCTGTGAACGCCGGTGGAAGCCATGCCGATCAGTACGTCTCCGGCTGCCAGATTTTCACCGGTAATCATGTCTTTCTTGTCACATACGCCGACAGCAAAACCTGCCAGATCGTACTCATCCTCCGGCATCAGGCCCGGATGCTCTGCGGTCTCACCGCCGATCAGTGCCGCATCGGACTGCAGACAGCCTTCTGCAACGCCTTTTACGATCGAAGCGATCTTCTCCGGATAGTTCTTTCCGCATGCGATGTAGTCGAGGAAGAACAGCGGTTCTCCGCCGGCACATGCGATATCATTCACACACATGGCAACGGCATCAATGCCGATGGTGTCGTGTTTATCAAGAATCATGGCGAGCTTCACCTTGGTTCCGCATCCGTCTGTACCGGAAAGCAGCACCGGCTCTTCCATTTCTTTGATTTTTGCCAGGGAAAAAGCGCCAGAAAAACCGCCAAGGCCGCCTAATACCTCCGGGCGCATGGTTTTCTTTACATGCTCTTTCATTAATTCTACTGATTTGTATCCAGCTTCAATATCTACTCCTGCGTTCTTGTAATCCATGGTGAACCTCCCTTGTCCTTTGTTTTTATTTACTGTAGTTACGGTATCCTGTTTCCTGCAGTTTTGCGTCTTTTGCCTCAACCTGCTCTTTCATTTCCTGTGTATATGCTTTCAGTTTTGCAAGCAGTTCCGGATCGGAAGTTGCAAGAATCTTTGCTGCCAGGATTCCGGCATTGGCACCGCCATTGATGGCAACGGTTGCTACCGGAATGCCGCTCGGCATCTGTACGATGGAGTACAGGGAATCACGACCTCCAAGCGATGTGGTATGCATCGGAATTCCGATGACCGGCATTGGGAAAATAGCTGCGCACATACCCGGCAGATGAGCTGCCATACCTGCGCCTGCAATGATAACCTTGAAGCCTTTCTCCTCTGCGGTTTTTGCATATTCGAAAAATACATCCGGCTCGCGGTGTGCGGAGATGATTTTCATCTCGTACTCAATTCCAAATTTTTCCAGCATGTCGGCTGCTTTGCTCATTACCGGCATATCAGAGTCGCTGCCCATCACAATTCCTACTTTAGCCATGTTGTTCTCCTTTTCTGATTAACTGTTCTAAGCGTTATTCATTAGTTATGCTTATATTTATGTTTTAATCATTCAGTTCTGCTTATAATATACTAAGCAGGCGCAGAAATGTCAACCCATAATCAGCCAAAAGGTTCATTTAATTCTTCCGTTCCCGGCAGGACGAAGCGTCCGTCCTCAATGAGAGGGATCGTCGTTCCGTCTGCTTTTTCGACCGCAACCGACTGCAGTTCGCGGTACGGAATCGTGATGTCCGTGTGGCATCCGAAGTATGCTTTCGACGGATCTTCTTTCCGTTTTGCCGAAACCTCGTTCTCGCGCGCGATTACTTCTTTTCCGTCCGGGTTGTACATCGGGCTGTCCTCCGCCCAGGCGTAGCAGGTGTCGCCCATCGCAAAATGCGGGCCCATCTTCTCTGCAATCAGGATCGGCAGTTTTCCGGCGATGCCGTACTGCTCTGCCATCACGTACGCCGTCGTGTTCGTTCCGATGGCAAACTCACCGATCGGCAGCGTCCTGTGGTGATACAGCAGGTTTTCTTCTATATAAGTACGATTGTCCTCTTCTTTTTCGAAGTTTGCGCAGTCATACGCGGTGATCATGCCGTCGGTCAGCGTCAGGCAGAGATCGCGGTAATACAGCTCGTTCAGGTAGACCCCCGTCACATGGAGCACGCCTGTCGTGCCGGTAAGACTCGGGGAAGTAAAGACCTCTCCGACCGGAATATTGCAGTCGGCAACACAGTTCTCAAAATTCGTCTCTTTCGCAGGATCGTTCAGATGATGCAGCATCACGCGCAGATCCGTTCTGTTCTCTCCTTTTCCAAGCACATGCACGGAAACACCCTCGTCGAGCGCATCGATCAGGTACTGCTGGATGCGCTGGTATTTTTCGTAATCGAGCGTGTTGATCTTTACGATCTCACGGAAAATTTTTTCGTAGCGCGGATCGATCTCCGGCATCGGGTAGGCGATGATCGTGTAGCCGTACTCGTCATCCTTGATATAGCGGTTTACAATCTGGCCCGCCTCGTTCTGGAAACCGACACGGAGCTTTTGCTGGCGCTCGTTTAAGTGCAGTGCCTGTTTTTTATTTACTGGCTCAAACGGAACTTCGCCGAAGGTTTCCACCACGGCAGGGCCGGCATAGCCGTCCGCCAGTTCTTTGTACTCGTCGTATTTCACCTGCATCGCGCGGAGCCGTCTCTTCACGAGATCCTCGTTGAGATACAGCGCCTCATCGTTCCGGTGATCGTAGTCATACTGCTTATTCGCAGACGCACCGGCAACCCACGTTCTCCGCGCGCCGCGGGAAATCACCGGCTCGAGTCCCATCTCGCGGAACTGTAATATTGCCGCACGGATCATGCGCTCAAAACCGATGTGGAAGCGGATGCTGACTGTCTTCTTTTTCGACAGATCTTTTCGCGCCACGAGAAAGCACTTGCGGAAGCCTTCTGTGTAGGTGCGTGCCATCGCGTCGATTTCTTCCTGGCTGAACGTATTTAAAAAGCGGGCTGTACCCTTCTCATTTTCGGTGATATATTCGCCGTACTGGTACAGATACCGCAGATCCGTCAGATCAGATTCCATCACAATATCCTTCACAAAGTGCAGCGACGGGTCGACGATTTCGCGCACCTGGTATTCCTGGCGCTCCTCGGCGTAATCGCTCACATACCAGTAAATGCTCTCTTTTACATACTGCGCGGACGGCAGCGTCTCCTCCTCGAACATCGCATACAACTCGAGATACAGCTCCATCGCCGCAGTCAGCCCCAGCAGGCGGTCCTCATAGACCCAGACAACAGCATTTCCCAGCTCCCGGTACAGGCAGCAGAGGCTCCTTCCATGCGTTTCACCAAGTGCCCGCACGGCAAACGCCGGGTTTCCGTAGGAGGTCTCATACCGCTCCCCGATCACATCTTCATACGGCTCGCGGTTAAAAACAGCCAGCTCTTCCTCGGATGCTGTTTTTAGATATCCTTCTGCGATTCTGCTCCGGATCTGGTCCATTTTGCAGAGGTACTGTGCCATCTGTGCAAAAAAATCGCGGTACGGCTGCGGAACGCTTTTTTCCGCCGGAATCTGGCGGATCCGCTCAATTGCAAGCGCATACCGCTCGTTTAATAATTCATCCGTCATAAAAAAATCCCTTTCTGTTTCTCTTTAACTGTTACGAGGGGCAGATCTGCCCCTCATTCTTCTTAACTTATTCCTGTTTTTCTTCCCGGTCGTCAATAATTTTTCCATCCCGGATACTCTGTTCGAGAATCTCTTCCATATAACTCCAGATCTCCTCGGAGCCGGTCGCCGTCTTCTCGTTTCGTTTTAACGGCTGGGAAATCCGCACATTGTGGCTGGTCCAGTCTTTTCCATCGTTCTCATGATTTAAAAGCAGCGGCTGGAAATTGTCCATCACATGGGCAAAGCGCGCTTCCGGTGTCTCATACGCTTCGAACTCGAGCCAGAGATCCATCAGCATTTTTCCCTGATCCTCCGGCAGCAGGCCGTAGATGCGCTCGGCCGCTTTGTGTTCTCTCTCGTCTTTTGTTTTGTTTGCCTCCGCGTCGTACGCATACGTGTCGCCTGCATCAATCTCCACGAGGTCGTGGATCAGCAGCATGAGCATCGTTCTGCCGATGTCGATTTTCTCATTCGAATATTCCTGCAGCAGAAATGCCATCACCGCCATGTGCCATGCGTGCTCCGCGTCGTCCTCCTGGCGCGAATAGCCGCGGATGTGCGTCTGGCGCAGGATCTGTTTTTCTTTATCAATCTCCAGAATAAAATTCAGCTGTTTTTCAAAACGTTCGCGATCCATCTTTTTCCCCTTTTCTTTTATATGTACTCCCGGAGTCTTTCTGTGCTTGATTTTACGAGAGTACATTTATCTCACACCGATCAGAAACAATGCAAGCCATGCGACCAGCATGCCGCCGCTCGTAATCGAGCCGAGAACCGACATTCTGTGGCTGACCTGTTCTTCTTTAAAGCTCTTCATTCCCACATAGAAGCCGTATCCCGACAGAAGGAATGAGAACAGTCCCGCTGCTCCGAGAAAAATGCCTCCGTTTCCGCGGAATGCAAACGATACGATCGAAGCCAGCAGAAACAGAAAGACCGAAGCACCTGCCATATAGAGAGCTTCCTTTCCGCCTTCCGACGGCTTCCGGACAAAATTGTAATTATACTTCTTCCTCGCCATATTTCCATCTCCTGAATTTATTGCAGATCAGGAATGCGCCGCAGCCGATCATGGCTCCAAGCGTATTCAGGATCAGATCATCTACATCAAAGCAGCCCACCTTCGTGATGAGCTGAATCGTCTCCACGCAGAGGCTGAACATAAAACCAAGAAGCGATACTTTCCAGAAACTCTCCATTTTTTTGTGCATCACCGGAACGATAAAGCCGAACGGCAGAAAACCGATCACATTGCCCGCCAGATTTAAAAATGCGGCAAGGAATCCCACCTTTTCGCGGTAAATCCAGAACCGTCTGATTTCCTGAAACGGCACCAGATTGTAACGGTAATCCAGTTCAAAAAAGTTTCTTCTCCCGTATTCTTCTGCAAAAAACAGAAAATAAACGAGCGCAAGAAGATACACCAGAAATAAAATCCGTCCCACAACGCGGATTCTGGCTTTCGTCTCCTGCTTCATCTTCGTTTCCCCTTTCTGCGTTGTTCTCCCCTCTGCTATCAGAAACGCCGGCATACCTCATCGGCGCACGCGCTTCCGAAATATCCCGGCATTTTTTCTTTTTGAAAGGCGCTTTTAGAACATGATTTCCCCGCGTCGTTTCAGCAGGCCTGCCCCGCTTACGATCATCAGAACACCGGTTGCCACGCCAACAACAACCAGTACGGCGCCCATAGCGATATTTCCGCCGCCGACACGTCCCATGGTTTTATAAATCTTTTCATTCATAGCGCAAAACTCCCTTTCCCGGTGTACCGCATCTTATTTCACGCCGTACTCCTCATAATATGCATCAATGGCAGCCTTCATCTTGTCATCGATCTGAATTTTGCCCTGGCATGGACGGTTGTACAGATACGTGATAACGTCCTCCATGGTTACAATGGCATTTGCCGGGAAGCCATAGGTTTCCTGGATTTCCTCGAGTGCGCTCTTATCGCCTTTTCCGCGCTCCATGCGATTTAAGGATACCATCAGTCCTTTGATCTCCACATTGCCCTGTGCCTGGATGATCGGGAAGGTCTCCTCGATGGATTTTCCGGAAGTGGTTACATCCTCAATAATGACAACGCGGTCACCGTCTTTGATCTTGCTTCCAAGCAGCAGTCCTGCATCTCCACCGTGGTCTTTGGCTTCCTTCCGGTTGGAGCAGTAGCGTACTTCTACACCGTAGAGATCATGAATCGCAATTGCTGTTACAACACTGAGCGGAATTCCTTTGTATGCCGGTCCGAACAGAACGTCAAAATCCAGCCCGTAGTTGTCATGGATTGCTTTTGCGTAATACTCGCCGAGACGTTTTAACTGGCTGCCGGTTACGTAAGCGCCTGCATTCATAAAGAACGGGGATTTTCTTCCGCTTTTCAGGGTGAACTCTCCAAATTTTAATACCTGGCTCTCGACCATGAATTCAATGAACTCTTTCTTATACTGTTCCATCTTATTTTCCTCCATATTTTCAGGGGAAGGCATCGGTTCTCGCATGCCGCCCGTTTTTACTTCTATTCTGTTCTATACTACCATAAACGCCTCTGTTTTTCCAGTCCAGACACAGGATTTCGCATAAAAAACATAAAATCCACACAAATAAATTTCATTCTCTGACGCAAAAAATCCCTCCGCCCAGAGAACGGAGGGATTTTGATATGTTTTCTTTTTAGAAATCTACTTCTGTATCATAGTAGCAGCATTTCAGCAGTTTTTCCATCTCTTCAACAGATGGCTGTCTCGGGTTGGATCCGGTGCAGGCATCGGCGATGGCATTTACAGCGATGTCGTGCAGTCTCTCCAGGAATACGTCTTCCGGAACGAAGCCCTGCTCGGTCGGATAGCTGTCTTTTCCGTAGTTCTTGATGCAGTGCGGAATGTTCAGTTTGTCGTTCATGCCGCGCAGATAGTCAATGAGGAGTTTTACTTTCTCTTCCGTTGTCTCGCCGCCAAGTTTCATCTCGTCAGCGATCACTGCATAACGTTTTGCTGCAGTCTCGTCTTTTGCGTTGAACGCGATAACCTTCGGCAGGTACATAGCGTTTGCTGCGCCGTGGATCAGGTGAGCGCCGTAATCAGCGAATGCTGCGCCTGTTTTATGTGCCATGGAGTGAACAATACCAAGAAGTGCATTGGAGAATGCCATACCAGCGAGGCACTGTGCGTTGTGCATGCTGTCACGTTTTGCCATATCTCCGTTGTAGGAATCTACCAGGTCTGCCTGAATCATCTTGATTGCATACAGTGCCAGCGGATCGGTGAAGTCACAGTTCGCTGTGGAAACGTATGCCTCGATTGCATGGGTCATAGCGTCCATACCGGTGTGAGCAACTAACTTTTGCGGCATCGTCTCTGCCAGATCCGGATCTACGATTGCAACGTCCGGCGTGATTTCGAAGTCTGCCAGCGGGTATTTGATACCTTTTTCATAGTCTGTGATAACTGCGAACGCGGTTACCTCGGTTGCTGTTCCGGATGTAGAAGAAATTGCACAGAAATGAGCTTTTCTGCGGAGTTTCGGCATTCCGAATACCTTGCACATTTCTTCGAAGGTGATGTCTGGATACTCGTATTTGATCCACATTGCTTTTGCTGCGTCGATCGGAGATCCGCCGCCCATTGCTACGATCCAGTCCGGCTGGAACTCTTCCATCGCTTTTGCTCCGCGCATAACAGTCTCGACTGACGGATCAGACTCGATTCCCTCAAAAAGCTGTACTTCCATGCCGGCTTCTTTCAGGTAGTCTACTGCGCGATCCAGGAAACCGAAACGTTTCATGGAGCCGCCGCCTACACAGACGATTGCACGTTTTCCTTCGAATGTTTTCAGTGCCTCTAAAGCACCCTTTCCGTGGTATAAATCTCTTGGTAATGTAAATCTTGCCATTGTTCAGAACCCCTTTCTTGTTTTGCTTCTGATGGACAGCTCCGGCAGATCAGATCAGCAGAATTTCTGTTTTTCCTACTCTCTGTTTGAGCCGCCTTTTGTCTTTTGTTTTCGACTTTGTTATTATTATAACAAACTTTTTCAGGGATTTCCAATACAAAAATGATATTTCCTGATGTCAATTATATATGTCTTATTTACTCCCGTGCCGCATGCAATGCCTGTTTTTCACGGTACATCGCTCTTTTCCTCCAGCTTTCCGCTTCCAGATATTTCACGAAAAACACTCCCAACCACTTTCAACGCCTCCGCCAGATCCTCCCGAAAATCCTCATCCCCTCTCCGCAGACTATTCACCCTGCACCCAAACACCCTCTCATGCCCCGTACAGTGCAGATACCTGCCGTCCCCCAGATACATCCCCACATGCCCCCTCCAGAACAGCAGATCCCCGGCCTTCGCCCGTTCCTCCACCAGACACATCTCCTCCCCTTCTCTCCAGATCGCTTTCATCGGATACCCTTCCCTGATATCCGCATCCCGCCAAATCAAAACCCCATTCATCAAATACACCATAAACACCACACCCGAACAGTCAATCCCATCCGCCGCCTTCCCGCCCCACCGGTACTGGCATCCAAGATACCCCTTCGCACACTCCACAACCTTCCTCCGAAACTTCTCTTCCGACCACCCCTCCGGAATCCCCTGCTCCACAAAAAACCTCTCTTCCGATTTTCCCCACAAAAACCGATCCGAATCCAGTCTTTTTCTTAATGCCACCTCCGGCACAAACCCACTGATCCCATTCGCCAGTTTCACCCTGCAATACCCATTCTCCGTCTCCTCCATTTTCTCCACAAAACACCCCCGTCCCAGCGTCTCCAACATCCGCGACTGCACCCGCGCTCCCCTCATCACATCCGCAAACCCGCGTGTCACCACATACGTATTCCCTGCCTTTTCCCTCTCCTCCATCCACTCCCGGCTTTTCTCTTCAATCAAATTCCTCTCCATCCACCCCCGATACCCATAATGCGTCCAAACCTCAATCCACTCCCCCTCATCTTCCCACATCACGCTCCATCCAAAAAACACCTCATCCACCACATCCACCCCATTCTCCTCATACAAAAACGCCCGCTTCACTTTAATGATCCCATACTTCATCTCACATACCACCTTCCATTTTCTATATACTATGCACCCACCACAACACTCTCACGCCGATCCGCCCCCGGCGGATCCAGACCTACTTCGTTTCAGCTCCACACAACCAGACCTCACTGGAATTTGCGCCTGCCGTGTGGCGGGCATAGAAAAAGAGGGCAGAAACTGTGAGCCCGGAACAGGTGCAGGAAAATGGGATGGTTCCCGTTTCCCTGTGCCCATTCTGAGCCACAGTTCCGCCCTCTTTTTCTCGCCCGCCGCACCGCAGATGCGAAGCCGCTCGAGGCCGTCCGTCTTATCTCACCGCCCCGATCAGCGAATTAATATCGTCAACCTTATGCCTTCTCATATACTCTTCGATACCGCGAACCGTTTCAACAGTCGCATACGGATTAAAGAAATTCGCCGTCCCAATCGAAACCGCCGTAGCCCCCGCCAGAATAAACTCCAGCGCATCCTCCGCCGACGCAATACCGCCCATACCAATAATCGGCACTTTCACTGCCTGCGCCACCTGATACACCATCCGCACCGCAATCGGCTTCACCGCCGGCCCCGACATACCGCCAGTCTTATTCGCAATCGCAAACTTCTGCCGTTCAATATCAATCTTCATCCCAGTAAGCGTATTGATCAGCGACAGCACATCCGCCCCGCCGGCTTCCGCAGCCCGCGCCATCTCCGTAATATCCGTCACATTCGGGCTCAATTTCATAATAATCGGCTGCTTCGCATATTTTTTAACTTCTCTGGTGATCGCCTCCACCGCCTTCGGATCCTGTCCAAACGCAATACCGCCCTCCTTCACATTCGGGCACGAAATATTAATCTCCAGCAGATCCACCGGCTCCGAAGTCAATCGCTCCACAACCTCACAGTAATCCTCCGTCGTTCGTCCACACACATTCACCACAATCTTCGTGTCAAACTGTTTCAAAAACGGAATATCCCTCTCACAGAACACATCAATACCAGGATTCTGCAGTCCGATCGCATTCAGCATTCCGCCGTAAACCTCCGCAATACGCGGCGTCGGATTCCCCGGCCACGGCACATTCGCAACACCCTTCGTCACAACCGCGCCAAGCTCCTTCAAATCCACAAACTCACTGTACTCCGCGCCGGAGCCAAACGTACCAGATGCCGTCATAACCGGATTCTTCAGTTCCACACCCGCCAGATTCACACTTGTCTTCATCGCTTTTTCTCCTCCTCGCGTCACTTACAGCTCAATTTCCGTACTTAAAAAGACCGGTCCGTCCTTGCAGATCCGCTTGTTGTGCACATGTGAATGACCATCCACCTCAGTCGACTGGCAGACACACGCAAGACATGCGCCAACGCCGCACGCCATCTTCTCTTCCATCGAAATCCAGCATGGAATTCCCTTTTCCAGACCGTACGCCTTAATCGCACGCAGCATCGGAGCCGGACCGCAGGCAAAAATTACATCTGCTTCCAGATGATCCTCGCGCACCGCATCCATCACATTGCCCTTCACACCGGCACTTCCGTCCTCCGTTGCAATATGAAGATCGCCTGCCGCAGCAAACTCCTCATTTAAGAACAACTCATCGCGGTAACCACAGCAGATGATCGTGTCCGTTCCAAGATCCTTCGCCGTCTGCAGCATCGGCGGAACACCGATACCGCCGCCCATCAGCATCACACGTTTTCCCTTACCTTCCTCGATCGGGAATCCATTTCCAAGCGGCCCTAAAATATCAACCTCATCCCCCGCTTTCAGATGCGAAAACTCCTCCGTTCCTGCACCTGCCACACGGTAGACAATCCGAAGTCTTCCTCCCTCTCGGTCGATCTCACAAAGAGAAATCGGACGCGGCAGAAGACGGCTGCCGTCTTTCGAAAACAGAGAAATAAACTGGCCGGCCTTCGCCTCTTTCGCAATCACTTTCGTGGAAATCCACATGCTGTAAATTCCTTTTGCAATGCACTCCTGACTTTCCACAGTACAGCATTCCTTGATTTTCATAAGCTGAACACTCCTTTTATTTTCTTGAATCGGCGAAAAGCCCAAAATATCCTCCGGCGGACATAACATCTACCCGGCAGACCTTCTGAGCTTTTCACCCTGTATTCTTATTTTGCAGCAGCAAGCGCCCCGCTGATATCCTCAACCATATCCTTTACAGCTGCTCTCGAAGCATCCGCAAAGTTCTCAGTGCCAAACTCGGCATATTTTTCCTGTTTGTAAGCAGCGATAATACCTCTCGAAGAGTTTACGATTGCACCCAGTCCGTCCTCATTGAAGAAGTGAACGAGGTCTTTTCCTTTTCCGCCCTGTGCACCGTAGCCCGGTACCAGGATGTAGGATTTCGGCATTACTTTACGCAGCACCTTGCCCATCTCCGGGTACGTAGCGCCGACAACAGCTCCCACATAGCTGTAATCATCGCCCATGTGCTCCTCACCCCACGCGGCAACCTGCTCTCCGACCCACTCATACAGCGGACGTCCGTCGATGATGCGGTCCTGGAACTCGCCGCTGGACGGGTTCGAGGTTTTTACCAGAACAAAGATACCTTTTTTCTCCTCTTTGCAGACCTTGATGAACGGTTTTACGCCGTCAGATCCAAGATACGGATTGACAGTTGCAAAATCCTCATGGAATCCGGCATAGGATTTGCTTCCCACCTGCACGTGGCCGAGGTGGCCGACTGCATACGCCTCAGAAGTAGAACCGATATCGCCTCGTTTGATATCGCCGATGACAACGAGACCCTTTTCCTGGCAGTAGGAAACGGTCTTCTCATATGCTGCCATTCCCGGAACGCCGAACTGCTCATACATGGCAACCTGCGGTTTTACAGCCGGAATCAGATCGTATGTTGCGTCGACAATCGCTTTATTGAACTGCCAAACGGCCTCTGCAGCTCCTTCGAGTGTCTCTCCGTACTCGGCAAATGCCTTTTTCTGTACGTGCTCCGGCACATAGTTCAGCATCGGGTCCAGACCTACGACGATCGGTGCATTTGTTTTTTTAATGTTTGCAATCAGTTTGTTAATCATCTGCTTACTCTCCCTCTTCTGTTTTTTCTTATAGAAATTACTCAGCTTCGTATACAATCTTGCCGCCGCATACGGTAGCCATAACTTTTCCTTTGACTTTCTTGCCGCCGAACGGAGTGTTTTTGCCCTTGGAAACAAACTCCTTCGGATCGATCACATACTCTGCTTCCGGATCGATGATAACCACATCGGCGTCCATGCCAGGTGCAAGAGAACCTTTCTTGTCCAGGTGCAGGATTTTTGCCGGATTATAGCTCATCTTCTCCGCCATCTGCATCGGGGTGATGATCTCGGTATCCACAAGTTCGGTGATGGTAAGAGCCACGCTCGTCTCCAGTCCGACGATGCCGAACGGAGCTTTCTTGAAGGACTCCTGTTTCTCGGTCAGCGCATGCGGTGCATGATCGGTGCTGATGACATCGAAGACATCGTCTTTCAGACCCTGGCGCAGTGCCTCGAGATCCTCTTTCGTACGGAGCGGCGGATTCATCTTGTAGTTGGTGTCGCCCTTTACGATGTCGTCGCTGCAGAGGGTAAAGTGATGCGGGCAGACCTCGGCGGAAATCGAAACGCCGGCCTTTCTCGCCTCACGCACCATATCCACGCTCTCTTTGGTCGAGCAGTGGCACAGATGCAGGTGTGCACCTGTCTCTGCGGCAAGTACGATATCTCTTGCAACAATCGTGTTCTCTACGGAGTTTGTGATGCCCGGCAGATGCCACTCTCTCGAGTTTGCATCCTCATTCATGCAGCCGCCGTTTACGAGGTTCTTGTCCTCGCAGTGAGCCAGCACCGGAATGTTTTTCTCTGCGGCAATCTCCATGGCCTCTTTGTAGAGCAGCGCGTTCATAACGGATTTTCCGTCCTCGCTGATCGCCGGGATGCCGGCTTTTACCATGCCCTCGATATCGGCGAGCTCTTCACCCTTCTGTCCTACTGTGATGGCGCCTGCCTGCAGTACATTAATCGGAGAAAAACGGTCTGCTTTGATCGTTACATAGTTGACGCGGTCCGGGCTGTCGATGACCGGTTTTGTATTCGGCATCGCTACCAGCGTTGTCACGCCTCCTTTTGCTGCTGCTTTCGAACCGCTTTCAATATCTTCTTTATATGTCTGCCCCGGGTCGCGGAGATGTACATGCATATCGATGATGCCAGGCATTACATAGCAGCCTTTTGCATCTATTACCTGCGCATCTTTTACGCGGATTCCTTTTTCAACCCGTGTAATAACGCCGTTTTCGATCAGAACATCACTGATTTCGTCTTTTTGGGTGGCCGGGTCGATGACCTGTCCATTTTTGATTAAGATACTCATCTTACGTTCTCTGATCCTTTCTTTTCTTCTGGCCGTCGTCCGACCATTTATTCCTTTTTATAATACACGAAATCTTTCCTGAAATAAAGAGTTTTTTCTTGACTTTTTTGATTTGCAAGATTATAATGGTCTCAATCGAGAAGATGTTGAGATGTAATACGTGGTCACTAGCTATTAGAGATTATATTAGCATTCACCTTCAATATAATCTGTAATAGCTAGTGAATTTTTTTATCAAAAGTTCACTCGCTTATGGGGGAACATATGCATTCCCACATCATGCTTATTTTTTAATTTTATGGAGGTAACTCACAATGAACAAGGGAACAGTGAAATGGTTTAACGCAGAGAAGGGCTATGGCTTCATCACAGGCGAAGACGGAAACGATGTATTCGTACATTTCTCCGCTATCCAGGGTGAAGGATTCAAAACTCTTGACGAAGGTCAGGCGGTTACTTACGATCTTACCGAGGGTGCTCGCGGAATGCAGGCTTCCAACGTTGTTAAATGCTAATTAACCATAAGCGAAAGGCCGGAGGATGTATGTCCTCCGGTTTTTTAATTTACGCGGACAACGAGCCAAAGTCCGTGCCTGCACGAGACCTTGGCGACTGCCGCGATAACTTAAGAAACTCGCGGAGCGTGTTTCTCATAGTTTTTTCTATAGCAAGACCCGAAAATAATGCAAAAAAGGCAGTGCTGCA
>NZ_QUGU01000014.1:0-60990 GCF_003479185.1 Blautia sp. AF17-9LB | reverse complement strand
CTATAGCAAGACCCGAAAATAATGCAAAAAAGGCAGTGCTGCAGAGCGCGAATTGCAAGGAACAGATTTGAAGGCGTACCGGGGTACGACGAAAATCTGTGACGCAGTAATTCACGCTCTGCGGTGCTGAATTTTTTGCATTATTTTCGGGGATTGCTATAAATCTCTATAACAAAAGCGCTTATCACTCCGGGATTTTCCCGTCTGTGGTAAGCGCTTTTACTTTCTTTAACAATTCTGCTTATTCCGCTGTACTTTCGCTGATGGAATCTGCTGTGCTGTCACTTGCCGTATCTGCTGTGCTGTCCGAAGATGTATCGGAAACATCAGAGCTGTCGCTGGTGTCATCTGCACTGCTGTCGCTGGATGTGTTGGTCTCGCTCAGATAATTCTGAATATCCGTCACGTTCATCGTTGTGGTTTCTGTCGTGCGGTTCGCCTTTTTCTCTGCTACCGAGTTCTGGTAAACAGCAACGGAGAACCAGCCGATCAGGGTAGCCAGAACAACGACGAAAGCGGTAACTTCCAGTCTCGTGATCCATCTTTCACGTCTCATGATTTTCTCACGGTTCGCTTTTTCCTTTTTATAGCGGTCAACTTTTTCCTGACTCATGGTTCTACTTCTCCTTTGATTTCTAAAAAGTGCTCGGCGGCACTTTCAAACATGTTGAAAATTATACTACATTTTCAACAAAAAGGGAAGAGAAAAGTTATAATGCAATGATAATTCCGCCGTCATTTGCATACATACTGCTGACGCCCTGGGTATCGAGTACGAAGACATCCTGTACCGCAAGGCGCTCCAGAAGGGCTTCTTTTACCATCTCGGCGCGCTCCGGGCAGTTGCAATGAGAGATGGCAAGCGTTTTGTTTTCTACATGCTGTGCGTCATTTACAATGGCATCGACCATTTTCATCAGTGCTTTGTTGATGCCGCGCGCCTGATCAAGCTGTACGATATCGCCCTCCGATGTGGCTCCCATAACCGGTTTGATCTTAAGCGCGGATGCAACAAGTGCTTTCGCCTTGGAAAGACGGCCGTTTTTCCGCAGAGTTTCGAGATTTTCCAGCACGAAATAGGTGTGCTGTGTGCTGATATAGAGTTCTACTGTCTCTACGACGCGCTCAAAGCTCATGCCGGCTTCCTCGCACTCCACGATTTTTTTCACGATCAGGGTCTCTCCTATCGATGCGCTTCTGGAATTGAATACGTGAATCTTCAGATCCTCGTTCTCCTCCTGCGCCAGGTTTGCACCGAGCACTGCGCTGTTATAGGAACCGCTGAGCTGTGCGGAAAGTGTGACCGCGTAGCACCGTTCTGCTCCGTTCAGAAAAGATTTCCGGAAATAATCCGGCGACGGGCAGGCGGATTTCGGGCACTCCGGGCATTCCGCTACTCTCTTTAAAAAATATTTCTGGTCAAATGTCTCGTCATCCAGAATGGATTCTCCGCCGACTTCCAGGGTCAGCGGTGCAATTTCAATATTTCCTCTTTTTTTCATATCTGCTGTCAGTTCACAGCAGCTGTCTGCAACAATGTGAAAACTCATATATTTTGTCCCTCCAAACTTGATTCCGCTTTTTCTCACTGCGGACGTTTCGTATTTCCAATCACCGCTCTTTTTCAAACCTTCCTGAACTAGGGACGAATTCGACACAGTGAATTTTTTGATATTTTGTCATGTAGTTTTGATAACTACATTTTATCATAACACACTTAGTGCTCCATTGCAAAAAGTTTTTTCCCAATAAAAGTTTTTCCGTTAAAAGTTTTTTCCTTTTCTTGTCGCACTCCCCTTTTTGCGGTATACTACGGTCATACGGCTTTTTTGTTTATGGATATTTTTCCATTGCTTATTTTCAGGAGGTGGTACGTATGGAATGGACTTTTTCGGATTCGGTCCGGCTTTCCCTGCTTTCGTTTTCGGAAGCTTCCAAAGCCTGCGCGGCGCTGCCCGGATTTTCTCTTTTCCGGCGCAGTCTGCAGCCGGAGCGCATCGAATACTGCCGCGCAGAGCTGCTGCCTGACTGCCTGGTCGGATCGCTTGCCGTCCCGGACAAGACGCATCCGCTTCACCTTGCATTCTCGCTTGCGTTTTATCTCGACCGGGGGCAGCTTATTCTGGCAGCCGACGAACAGACACTTCCGGCTTTGCAGAGCCTCCTCTTCCCGGAAGAACCGCTCGATACTTCCGATGTCTTCCACCTGTTTTTCTCGTTTCTGGAATCGCTGATCCAGGAGGATATGCTCTATCTGCAGAATTTTGAGAAGCGCCTCGCGACAATCGAGGAGTCTCTTCTCGACACTCTGCCAAAAGAGCTGCAGCGGACCCTGATCACGATTCGTCGGGAGCTGCTCGTGTTCCATGCCTATTACCAGCAGCTTCTCGACATGTGCGAAATACTCTCCGAGGACGAAAATCACTTTCTTCCCCCGGAATGCGCCCGTCAGTTTTCGCGCCTTGGAAACCGCGTGGACCGTTTGTACGACCACACCCAGATGCTGCGGGAGTACGCCCTGCAGATCCGCGAGATGCAGCAGGCGCAGATCGACCTGCGTCAGAACGATACGATGCGGATTCTGACGGTCGTCTCGACGATCTTTTTCCCGCTTTCCCTGATCGCCGGCTGGTACGGCATGAATTTTACGCATATGCCTGAGCTTTCTGCCCCGTATGCGTACTTCATCCTGATCGGCGTCTGTATTCTCATTGTTGCTGTTGAAATTTGGTATTTTAAAAAGAAAGGCTGGTTTTAACTACGGATGATTATCCTGCAGATTACACAGTTAAAGAATTTTATGAACACTCTGCTCCGTCTCGAGACATTTGACCGCTTTCCCGTCTCCGAGGCGTCGATCACAACGTTTACGACGTTCTCCATCGACGGCAGTCTTCACACGGACTTTTTCGATCCCGATGACGCGCAGCTCTTAAAAGAAAAAGGGCGGACGCGGCTTCTCTGGAAAGATGTGAAATCGTTCTGCTATTCCGTCATCAAAGGAAAACGGACACCCCTGCAGTTCAAATTTGTGTTTCAGCTTCCGCAGGCGGCGTGCGAAAAAATGATCGCGGACCATGCGCTGCCGCTGGAAATAGAGAACGTGTTTGGATGCTTTCTGAATTTTCAGTATAAGGACGGAAAACTCTTACTTACCACCGGAACTTCCCTCAAAATCTTTACGATGGACAAGTCGCTCGACCGCGTCTTCGATGAGGAAGTCCGCCAGTTTCTGCTGAAAAATGAAATTGCATTTGAAGAACAGATATAAAGACAAAATACTTATTTAGAAAGGTTCTCTTTTTATGAATCAGATTATTATGTGGATCATGGCAGTCGGCGCGGTACTCGGCGGTGTCGACCGGATCGCTGGCAATCGCTTCGGACTTGGAAAACGGTTTGAGGAGGGCTTTACGCTGCTTGGACCGACGGCACTTTCCATGTCGGGCATCATCTGCCTCACCCCGCTGCTCTCCCGCTTTCTCCGTTTCGCCCTCGTTCCCATCTGGAACTTTTTGGGGCTGGATGCGGGACTTCTCGCCGGCATTCTCGCCATTGACATGGGCGGCTACCAGCTCGCCGGAGAGCTTTCGGCATCGCAGGAGATGGTGCGCTACGCAGGACTTGTGATTGCGGCGACGCTTGGCTGTACCATCACCTTTACGATTCCGGTCGGCATGGGAATGCTGAAAAGCGGCGACCGCCTCTTTTTCTCCCGCGGCATGCTGATCGGCACGGGCACGCTTCCCGTCACGATGATCGTCGGCGGACTGCTCTCAGGGCTCTCTTTTCTGCAGATCGTACTTCAGTCGCTCCCGGTGCTCCTCTTCTGCTTTCTGCTGATGTTCGGCATCTGGCGTTTTCCGGAGCAGACCGTGCGCGCGTTCACGGTATTTGCAGATGTGATCCGGCTTCTGACGACGATCGGCCTCATCGCGGGTGCGTTCTGCTATATGACCGGCTTTTCGCTGCTCCCGGACCTTGCGCCGCTAGAGGACGCGATGGCGGTCGTCTCGTCCATCGGCATTGTACTGCTCGGCAGCCTTCCGACGGCGGAGCTTTTACAGCGGGTGCTCAAAAAGCCGCTCTCTTTTATTGGAAGAAGAACCGGCATGAACGACAGCAGTGCCGCCGGCCTTCTGATGGGCATTGTCAGCCCTGTTCCGGCGATCACAATGATGGAAAAAATGGACGAGCGCGGAAAGATTGTAAACGCAGCTTTCCTCGTCTCCGCCGCATCGACCATCGCCGCACATATGGGATTTACGTTCGGCACCGATCCTGATTTTGTCGTGCCGCTTCTCGTTGCAAAGCTCGCTGGAGGCATCGCCGCCGTCTGTGCCGCACTGTTTTTCACGAAGAAATCTGCTTAATTGTTTGAGAGCATACATAGCAACGCAATAAGACCTGCGCCGTTTGAAAGCGCAGGTCTTATTGCATTTCTTACTTATTTTCTATTTCTTATTTCACCATATCCTCTTTGATAATTCCATGCTCTTTTAAGAGATCTCCAACTACATTTCCATCTACCAGTTTCAGCAGAGGTTTTTTCAGCAGGTTGAGCGGTCCAGGAAGCTCGATTTCCAGCGGGGATTTTCCATCCATCAGTTTCACGGAGCTGTCCAGCAGGTCGCGGATATCGTAAACGCTGCCCCATACTTCCGGCACGCCGCGGTCTACGCCGAGGAGTCCGTAAACAGCTTCCATTGCGGTACGAACGGAATACTCTGTCGTGAAGATGGTATCTCTTGGTGTCTCAGCGAACTGTCCGAGGAATGCGAAGTTGACGCAGCCATCCGGGATGACATCCGGGCGGTCGCCCTTTCTTCTTGGCATAAAGAATGCGGTGATGTACGGCATCATGGTCGGTACGCAGACAGCGCTGTTCTCTGCCAGCTCCGGAATCTGGTCAACCGGCACGCCGAGGTGGTACAGCCACTCTTCGGTGATCTCTTTACCAGTGCACTCTTTCATCGGTTTCTTCACATAGTCGCCAGGTACATCGGTGAACAGGCTGTAAACCCATACGCATACCTTATCTTTATCCTGCTCTTTGAACTGTCCCTGACGGTTGATGGTCCAGCTTAAAAGCCACTTGGAATCCTGGCAGCTTACGATACCGCCGGTAACAACCTTTCCGGTTCTCGGATCACGTTTGCAGATATTGGTGATATACGGAATGATCTTATTGTCGAGAGTGGTAATTGTTGCGGATTCCCAGTTTGTCTTTGCAATATCGGAACAGAATTTCTCCGGATGTCCAAAGGACGGATCCTGTTTTGCAATGTTTTTCCACAGGCTCCAGCAGCCGCTCGTGCGGACCTCTGCATCACCGTTCGGTGCATGGTTCTGATCGCCGTAGATCGTGCCTTCGGTGCAGCTTCCGTTGGTAACGAAGACGAGGTCATTCTCGGTGAGAACGATGCCTTTCTCGACGCCGTTTACCTTGCACTCGATGGCTTTTGCTACTTTCTTTCCATCGTTGATTTCAAAGATAACGTTGGTTACTTCGGTATTGAACTGGAAGTCTACGCCGGCATCCTCGAGGTATTTCTTCATCGGAAGAATCAGGGATTCATACTGGTTGTACTTCGTGAATTTCAGTGCGGAGAAGTCCGGCAGTCCGCCGATGTGGTGAATGAACCGCTGGAAGTACAGCTTCATCTCCAGTGCACTATGCCAGTTTTCAAATGCGAACATCGTTCTCCAGTACAGCCAGAAGGTGGAATTGAAGACTTCATCATCGAAAACATCCTCGATCGTCTTGTCGTACAGATCCTCGTCTCTTGTCATGAAGAGTTTCATGATCTCCATGCAGCCTTTCTGGCTCAGGTTGAACTTTCCGTCGGTATGGGCATCCTCGCCGCGGTTCTTCGTTGCACGGCACAGGGAGTAGTTCGGGTCTTTTTTGTTCAGCCAGTAATACTCGTCGAGAACGGATACGCCAGGTGTCTCAATTGACGGGATGCTGTGGAACAGATCCCACAGGCACTCGAAGTGGTTTTCCATCTCACGGCCGCCTCTCATGATGTAGCCGCGGGTCGGATCGTAGATACCGTCGCAGGCACCGCCGGCGATGTCCATGGCTTCCAGAATGTGGATGTGATCGCCTTTCATCTGGCCGTCTCTTACAAGGAAGCACGCTGCTGCGAGGGCTGCGAGGCCGCTTCCTACGAGGTATGCGCTCTTCTCATCGACGCCTTCCGGTTTTTCCGGTCTTGCGAAGGCTTCGTAGTTTCCGTTGGTGTAATAAATGCCTTTGCTGTTTTTCTTATCTTTTCCGCGCTCGGTGTTGCGGTAATCATTCTTTGGTTCTGATGTTACAGTGGTTGTCTCCGCTGCTTTTTTTGCTTCACTCTTGTTTTTTGCCTGCAGCACTGCTGCTCCAACTCCGATGACTGCTGCTGATGCGATTCCGAATTTTAATCCTTTTTTTGACATAGACGTTCATCCTTTCTTTTCTAAATACGACTGCCGGAATGTTTTTTCGAATTTCCGGTTCGTATAGGTTATGCTGCTTTCTTTGTTTTACAAGTTTCTATTTGTGTTGCCATTGTCTGTTGACAATTTGAATCTTACTTCATTTTTCCCCGCTTTTCCATTTACAAAACAGGGCGGATGATTAAATTTTTATCATCCGCCCTGTTTTGTAAAGTGTAACTATATTTTATTTCTTTTTTCAAAATTTCGGATGGAATTGACGACATTTCCTTCCATCGTGCGGTGCATTTTTTCCGCAATCATATGGTAATCCACTTTCATTCCGTCTTTGATCCAGTCAAGCATGACACCGGTAAAGCTATACTTATAGAAATCTGCGATAAAACTCTGATCCGCCTCAGAGATGCCGGTTCCCTTTGCTTTTTCCTGCACGACACCGTACAGCAGATCGTGCGTCAGATGAAAGAGATATGTTTCGATCTGCTCCCGGCTTACAGAGTGATAGACATTCATAATAAATGGTTTATTCTCGAGCACTGCCTCAAAAATCTGCTGCAGGCCCTCCTGCCATGTCTCATACGTTTTCTTCCCCTGCAGCGCCTGCGTCGCATCCTCCAGGCACGACCATTCGACAAGATCGTAGATATCCTTAAAATGATAATAAAACGCCATCCGGCTGATGCCGCAGTCTGTCGTCAGATCGTTGATCGTAATTTTGTCCAGCGGCTTTTTCAAAAGCAGCTTTTTTAATGACGCTTCCAGCGCCGCCTTTGTCGCATTTGTCATGTATTTCCTCCATTTTTCTTTTATGTACCCTCGGAATCTTTCTGTTCGAAACGCTTCTATGCTTTTTCATTGTAGCATATCCATTCTCCAGAAACAACTGCGCAGCCCTTCTGATCAGACTTTACAAAAAGTTTAGAAAGTACCGTAATACCAGTAAATTCAATACTTTCCGTTGTTCTGTTAGCACTCTTTTTTCTCGAGTGCTAATTTTTCCTTGACTTTTCCCTGTGCCAGTATTACTATAACTATCAGAGCAGTAAAAAAGCTGCAGACATCTAAAAAAGCATGATATCCCCGCTTTGCTGGATCAAAATATTTTTATAAGAAAAGGAGTGTGTTTCTCATGAGTGCGAAACATGGAAATCTTTCAATCAACAGCGACAATATTTTCCCGATTATCAAAAAATGGATGTACTCCGACCACGATATCTTCGTCCGCGAGCTCGTTTCCAACGGCTGCGATGCCATCACCAAACTGAAAAAACTCGACGGCATGGGCGAATATACTCTGCCGGATGACTACAAAGCAGCCATTCAGGTGATTGTAAACCCGGATGAGAAAACCTTAAAATTCATCGATAACGGTATCGGTATGACCGCAGACGAAGTCGAAGAATATATTACCCAGATCGCCTTCTCCGGCGCTACCGAATTCCTGGAGAAATACAAAGACAAAACGAATTCAGATCAGATGATCGGCCACTTCGGTCTTGGTTTCTACTCTGCTTTCATGGTAGCAGATGAAGTTCACATCGATTCTCTTTCCTATAAAGAAGGATCCACCCCGGTACACTGGACCTGTGACGGAAGCACCGAGTACGATATGTCCGAGGGCAGCAAGACAACTGTTGGTACCGAAATCACTCTGTTCCTGAACGAGGACTGCCTGGAATTCGCAAACGAATACCGTGTCCGCGAAGTTCTGGAAAAATACTGCTCCTTCATGCCGGTTGAAATTTTCCTGTCCAAAGCAAATGCGCCGCAGGAATACGAGACCATCGATGAAAGCGAATTAAAAGATGACGACGTTGTCGTAGAGCACATCCACGAGGACGCAAAATACGAAGAGAAAGAAAAAGAAGACGGAACGAAAGAGCAGGTTGAAGTTTCCCCGGCCAAAGAGAAAGTAAAAATCAACAAACGCCCGGTTTCCATCAGTGATATCCACCCGCTGTGGACCAAACATCCAAACGAGTGCAGCGATGAGGATTATAAAGAATTCTACCGCAAAGTCTTCAACGACTACCGCGAGCCGCTGTTCTGGATCCACCTGAACATGGACTATCCGTTCAACCTCAAAGGTATCCTCTACTTCCCGCGTATCAACACCGAGTACGATTCCATCGAGGGAACCATCAAGCTGTACAACAACCAGGTATTTATTGCCGACAACATCAAAGAAGTCATTCCGGAATACCTGATGCTCTTAAAAGGCGTCATCGACTGCCCGGATCTGCCGCTGAACGTATCCCGAAGCGCACTGCAGAACGACGGATTTGTCAAGAAGATCTCCGAGTACATCTCCAAGAAATTCGCTGACAAGCTCTCCGGCATGTGCAAAACCGACCGCGAGAATTACGAGAAATACTGGGATGATATCAACCCATTCATCAAATACGGATGCATCAAGGACGAGAAATTCTCCAAGAAGATGATGGACTATATTCTGTTCAAGAACATCGACGGAAAATATCTGACTCTTGAGGACTGCATCAACGAGAATAAGAAAGAAGAAGCTCCTGCAGAGAACACCGAAGAGAAGGCTGAAACTACGGAGAATACCGAAAATACGGAAAACGCTGACGAGAAGAAAGAGCCGGAAAAAACGACTGTTTACTACGTCACCGACGAAGTTCAGCAGAGCCAGTACATCAACATGTTCCGCAGTCAGGGCATGGATGCTGTCATCCTGAAACACAACATCGACTCCGCTTTCATCACCCATGCAGAGCGTTACAACGAGCATGTAACTTTCCAGCGCATCGATGCAGATCTGACCAACGATATGAAAGACGAGTCCGGTGAGGATCTGACCGACGCTACAAATACTCTGACCGATCTCTTCCGCAAAGTCCTCGACAAGAAAGATCTGACCGTCAAAGTTGAGAACCTGAAAGACGAAAATGTATCCTCCATGGTAACGCTTTCCGAGGAGAGCCGCCGGATGCAGGATATGATGAAGATGTACGGCATGACCGGCATGGATCCGTCCATGTTCGGCGGACAGGAAACCCTGATCCTGAATGCAAAACATCCGCTCGTTCAGTACATTCTGGAGAATGGCGAGAACGGCAACACATCCCTGTTCTGCGAGCAGCTGTATGATCTGGCAATGATCAGCCACAAACCGCTCTCTCCGGACGAGATGACAAAATTCGTAAGCAGAAGTAATCAGATTATGATGCTCCTCGCAAAATAATAAAGCACAGGCACAGCAAAACGCACCTCTTATAAAAAACGCCGGATTTCTGGAATTTACCAGATGTCCGGCGTGTTTTTTCCTGCTTTTTTACTTTACGATTTCTGATCCAGATGATAGAATAATTCTATTCGCCCTATTAAAAAATAAGGAAAATCACACGAAAGGTCTGGTATTTATTTCTATGAAAAAAGGAAAGCCATCCGCCCTGCTCCCGATCGCCGTTTTTCTGGTGTTTTATCTGGGGTTCGGCATTTATTCCGAGTATATTTTAAAAATTCCGATGGGCTTCTACAACATCCCCATCGTCGTCTCGTTTCTGACAGCGATCCTCGTCGCCTGTCTGCAGAACCGCAGTGTCCCGTTTGAAGAAAAGCTCGCTCTCATGGGACAGGGCATCGGGGACAAAAACATCATCACAATGCTGCTGATCTTCCTCGCCGCAGGCACGTTTGTCGGCGTTGTCGGAAGGAGCAGTGCAGAGAGCGTTGCCTATTTCATGCTCTCCTGGATTCCGGCAAAGTATGCCGTCGCTGTGCTCTTTGTCGTTGCCTGCTTCGTCTCCACGGCCATGGGAACCTCCGTCGGAACGATCACGCTTCTCGTGCCGATCGCCGCTGCTGTTGCCGAGACCTCCGGCTTTTCGCTGGCGCTCTGCGTCGCCTCCGTCATGGGCGGATCCATGTTCGGCGACAACCTCTCCTTCATCTCCGACACGACAATCGCCGCCTGCAACGGACAGGGCTGCGAGATGAAAGACAAGTTCCGCGAAAACTTCTGGATCGCTCTCCCGGCTGCTCTTGCCGCGCTGGCGCTGATCCTTGTAATCTCCTTCCGACAGGCGCCGGGCACACCGATCGTCCACGAATACCATCTGCTGCAGATGGTTCCGTACCTGCTCGTGCTGATCGGCGGCATCGCGGGCATTCAGGTGTTTGTCGTACTCCTTATCGGTATTGCTTCCGGTGCCGTTATCATGCTCGGTACGGGACAGACGACGCTCTGGGATATGCTCTCCAGCATGGGAAGCGGCACTTCGGGTATGTTTGAGACATGTATGGTTGCGATTCTTGTCGCTGCGATGTGCGCGCTGATCCGGGAAAACGGCGGCTTTACTGTCCTGCTTCGTGCCATTCACAAAATCTTCCGCAGAAAAAAGGGCGGCCAGCTCGGTGTCGGCATTCTCGTCGCGCTGCTCGACATTGCGACCGCAAACAACACCGTCGCGATCGTCATGGCAAACCCGATCGCAAAGCAGATGTCCGAGGACTACGGCATCACCCCACGGAAAACGGCATCGCTCCTCGATACCTTCTCCTGCATCTCACAGGGCATCCTGCCATACGGCGCGCAGATGCTCGTGGCGATTTCCGCGGTGCATGAACTGGGATATGAGCTCTCCGCCTTTGAAATCATGGCAAACCTCTTCTATCCGGGCATGCTGCTTGTCAGTTCGCTGATCTTTATCTTCGTTCTGCCGGATCGGAAAAATGCCGAAAACAATGCTTAAAAAGTTCCGTATCGGATCAACTCAAAAAATTATGTTAAAATGCCCACCGATTTCACTTTTTCGTTTGATTGGCGAGCATTTTTTTGCTTTTTTTGGCAAAAATAGCCAAAATTGCAGTAACATTTACGGTTGAAATTCTTTTATGCGGGTAGTATAATCGGGGTCGTGACATTGAGAAGGAGTGATGTTATGTGGGTTATGGGGAGAAAGGACAACAGAAAAAGTGAAATTATTAAGACAGTTCCTTGTAATTATGGCGGTTTCGTTCGTCGGAGAAATCCTGCACGCCGTGCTGCCGCTTCCGATTCCGGCAAGTATCTACGGCCTTGTGCTGATGCTGGCGCTTCTGATGACGGGGGCATTAAAACTTGATGCCGTCGAGGACGCAGGCAAGTTTATGATTGAGATCATGCCGGTCATGTTCATTCCGGCGGGCGTCGGCCTGATGGAATCCTGGGGTGAATTAAAAGCCGTTCTCGTTCCGGTTCTCGTGATTACGCTCGTCAGCACCATCGTCGTTATGGTTGTGTCCGGACGCGTGACACAGGCGGTCATCCGGCTGGAAAAGAAACACAAAGGAGGGGACGCAAAATGACAAATATGCTCTGTGAATCTGCATTTTTCGGCGTTGTCATCAGCCTTCTGGCGTATGAGCTCGGCATGCTGTTAAAGAAAAAATTTGGGCTTCCGATTTTCAATCCGCTGCTGATTTCCATTGCAGTCGTCATTGTATTCCTTGCTGTTTTCGATATCGATTATCAGAATTATAATGACGGTGCAAAATACTTGAGCTATCTGCTGACTCCTGCAACGGTCTGCCTTGCGATTCCGCTGTATGAGCAGATGGAGGCATTGAAAAAGAATATCAAAGCCATCCTCGCCGGTATTCTCTCCGGCGTGCTGACGAGCCTTACCGTGGTTCTCGCGCTGACGCTGATCTTCAATCTGAATCATAAAATGTATGTAACACTGCTGCCGAAATCCATCACAACGGCCATCGGCATGGGTGTTTCGGAAGAGCTCGGCGGTGCGGTGACGATCACGGTTGCCGTTATCATCATCACGGGTGTGCTGGGAAATATGCTGGCGGAGACGCTCTGCAAGCTGTTTCACATTGAGGAGCCGATTGCAAAGGGCATCAGTATCGGATCGGCCTCCCATGCGATCGGTACGGCGAAGGCCATGGAGATGGGCGATGTCGAGGGCGCGATGAGCAGCCTTTCGATTGCAGTTGCAGGTATTCTGACTGTGGTCGGAGCGTCGATTTATGCGATGTTTATCTAAAAACGAACACTGATAAAAAACAGAAAAAATCCGAGAATGGAAAGCAATGTAAACCTTTCCGTTCCCGGATTTTCTATCCCTGAAATTCTATAACTAAAAATTAAAATTCCGACTGCAGAAACTCTTCAATAAAAAGAAGCGCAGTAGCACTCCGGCCCTTCCGGGTCGATGCAGATATGCTCGAGCGTTCCGCTGTGCATCGAAAGCCCCATCGTCAGATCCTGCACAATCTGCTGCTTCGCCGTCTGGCGGTGCTCATAGATGTACTGATACACACTTTTCTTATTAATCTTTTTTAACGTAATTGTGGTAATACTCTTTTCGTTCACGCAAAAACGTCCTCTCTTTTACCGCTCCATCACATTGATCGACTCGATACCGACGCTTCCGCCGCGCACGACTTCGATCTTGCCGAATTCCTCTTTCATCAGCTTCACAACTGCATCGTTTTTCGTCGCTGTCTGGACAAACTCGAGCAGCAGGCTGTCTTTTCCGTAGTCGATGACCTTCGCCTTGAACGTCTCAGCGATCTGGAACAGCTCGACTTTGTCAGCTGCGCTGCAGTTGAATACCTTGATATACAGAATCTCTTTCATGCGCACAAACACGTCGGTGAAGTCGATGACTTTGATGACCTCGACCATGCGGTTCAGCTGTTTTTTGATCTGCTCAAACGTCTCATCGTCACTGACCGTGGCGATCGTCATACGCGATACGGTCGGGTCCTCGGTCGTTCCGACGGTCAGGCTGTCCAAGTTATAGCTTTTTGCGGAAAAAAGCCCGGAAATCTTGGAAAGGACACCAACCTGGTTTTCTACGTACAGTGAAATCCATCTTTTTTTCATTCCCTTATTCATCGCGCTCTCCTCCTAACAGTCCATAATCATATCTTCGAGCGTCCCGCCCGGCTTGATCATCGGGTAAACCATCTCCTCCGGATCGATGATAAATTCGATGATTGTCGGAGTCTTGGTGTTTTTCTTCGCCTCTTCAAACGCAGCCGCGATATCCTCTTTCTTCATGACACGGATTCCTTTTGCGCCGTAACTCTCAGCCAATTTGATAAAATTCGGCGTGTATTCCGGGTACTCTTCTCCGTCTGTTCTGCGGGAAAGTGCACCGGCGCGCAGGTTTGTCATGCTGTACCGTTTGCCGTAAAACAGCTTCTGCCACTGGCGTACCATGCCGAGGTATTCATTATTGAAGATACACAGGATGACCGGCAGCTCCTCGAGAACGGCAGTCGCCAGCTCCTGAATATTCATCTGCATACCGCCGTCACCGGAAATCGCGATGACCGGTTTGTCCGGGTTGCCGATTTTTGCTCCGATCGCGCCCGGAAGGCCGTATCCCATCGTTCCAAGGCCGCCGGACATGATGATCTGGCGGTTTTCGGTAATGTCGACGTACTGACTTGTCAGCATCTGGTGCTGTCCGACGTCGGTGACGATAATCGCATCGTCAAACTGCTCGTTGATCGCGTTGAAAATATCGAGCGGTCCCATCACGCCGTTCTGGCGCATCGTCAGCGGATGCTCGTTCTTCCAGGCATCGATCTGGGCAAGCCATTTCGATGTGGAGCATGGCTCTACGTACTCTGCCATCTTCGTGATCGCCTCTTTTGCATCGGCTACGATCGGGATATCGACATGGATGTTTCGAGAGATCGAAGCGGTGTCTATGTCGATGTGGACGATCTGCGCGTGCGGGGCAAATTCATGCAGCTTTCCGGTGATACGGTCATTGAAACGTGTTCCGATCGAGAACAGCAGATCGCACTCGCTGACTGCCATATTCGCCGCATACGCGCCGTGCATGCCAAGGTTTCCGATGAACAGCGGATGTTTCGTGGAGATCGCGCCGCGTCCCATAACGGTTGTGACAACCGGCACCTGTGTTTTCTCGACCACTTCGCGGAACACTTCCTGCGCATGTGCGATGTTGACGCCGCCGCCGGCAAGGAACAGCGGGCGTTTTGCTTTCGAAAGCATCTTTAACGCACGTTTTAACTGGCCGATATGAACGCTGGTGTTCGGTTTGTAGCCGCGGATGTTGACGTTTTTCGGATACTCTGCGCTGCCGAACTCTGCCATGACATCTTTTGGAAGGTCAATGAGAACCGGGCCCGGTTTTCCGGTGCGTGCGATGTAGAATGCCTCTTTGATGATGCGTCCGAGATCTTCACGGTTTCTTACCGTCACGCCGTATTTCGTGATGCTGCGGGTGATGCCGACGATATCAACCTCCTGGAATGCATCGTTTCCGATGAGGTGGCGGGCTACCTGTCCGGTGAAGCAGACAAGCGGAACGCTGTCGTAGTTTGCCGTTGCAAGACCGGTGACCAGGTTGGTTGCACCAGGGCCACTGGTAACGAGGCATACGCCGACTTTTCCTGTCGTTCTCGCATAGGCATCCGCCTCATGCACCAGCGCCTGCTCGTGGCGCGGCAGAACGATTTTGATTTCATCCTGTTTGTAAAGCTCATCGCTGATGTCAATGGTGCAGGCTCCCGGATAACCGAAGAGATACTCGACACCCTCCTCCTTCAGAGCCTTTACCAGAAGTTTGTTTCCTGTAATCTGTTTCATATGAAAACCTCCTGTTCTAAATTTACTGCATAAAAAATCCCCGAACATAAAACACCTTTTCTGTGCCTTACGTTCAGGGAGAATGTTTCCATCCACGGTACCACCTGAATTCCAGAAGAATACACTTCTGCTCATTCCGTACAGGATTTAACTTTTTTCATCCGATACGGCATCCCGGTAACGTAGGAACTACGTTGGAGCCTACTTGGAAAACATTGCTGTCCGCTTTTTCTGTTCAGTCCACTGCTCGAGGGCTACTTCCGCAGGCACGCTCACGGAGATTCTCACCAGCCATCTCCTCTCTTTGCTTTGCGCCGCCAGGTACTCCTCCCTGTCACTGCATTTTAGGTTTTGTTTTTTCTTAAATTACTGTCTATTATAGTCGGAAATGCCGCTCGTTGTCAATCGTTTCGCGCCCTTTTCTTGACTTTTCGCCCTGCGTGTGCTTTACTTAATCAGGTTTTTCTAATTAAAATAAGGAGTTTATACCCATGATGATTACATACACACAGGAAGAACTCTCTTCCATTGTCCACGCATTTGCTTTCCCGGGAACGATTACAGACTGGACGCCGCACGGGAACGGCCATATCAACGATACGTTTCTGGTGCGATCTACCGAAAACGGCGTCCTCCGCAAATCGATTCTGCAGCGCATGAACCGCACCGTTTTCCACAATCCAACGGAGCTGATGCAGAATATTGCACAGGTAACATCATTTCTGCGGAAAAAAATCACAGCCGCAGGAGGAGATCCATTCCGCGAGACGCTGAACCTGATTCCGACGACAGACGATGCCTGGTTTTTCGTCGATGAGCGCGGAGAATTCTGGCGCGCATTTCTCTTTATTTCCGATGCGTCCTGCTATGATGCCGTGACAGATCCAAAGCTGTTTTACGAGACCGGTAATGCTTTCGGCCGCTTCCAGCAGATGCTCTCCGATTTTCCGTCCGCCTCTCTTTTCGAGACGATCCCGGATTTCCACAACACACCGCTCCGCTACCAGGCGCTTTTACAGGCGGTACAGGCGGATCCGAAAGGACGGCTGAAAAACGTTTCGGATGAGATGGCGTTTTTCCTCGACCACGCAGACGATTACGGCGTAGCCGAGCGCATGAAGGCCTCGGGCGAGCTGCCGCTCCGCGTAACGCACAACGATACGAAGCTGAACAACATTATGATTGATGACAAAACCGGCGAGGGCATCTGCGTCATCGACCTAGACACCATTATGCCGGGACTGTCGATCTTTGACTTCGGCGATTCGATCCGCTTCGGCGCGAATACGGCCGCTGAGGACGAACAGGATGTCTCGAAGGTGTCTCTTTCCCTTCCTCTCTTTGAGAGCTATACAAAGGGCTTTCTCGCAGGCTGCGCAGGCTCTTTGACCCGCGCGGAAGTCGAAATGCTGCCGATGGGTGCAAAATTAATGACCCTCGAATGCGGCATCCGTTTTCTCGCCGATTACCTGATGGGCGATACCTACTTCAAAACCGCTTACCCGGAGCACAACCTCGTACGGGCGCGGACACAGATCGCGCTTGTAGCGGATATGGAGGAGAAATGGGGCGAGATGGAGAACATCGTCGCACGGGCTTCGTTTTCCCACTAAGCACCCGCATAAATTCACAGCATCAAAAAGACACAGCTGGAAGTATCTTTCTGCCTCCTGCTGTGTCTTTTTTGTTATCTTTCTACTATACAATATGTTTTATATTATGCTCTCGGAACGCTGACAATCCGCAGATCGTATTTCTTCAGCATCTCGCCGCCCTGTACTTTCTCGCCGGTCAGGATATCTTCTTTTCCGTCGAAGACTGCCGGAAGCGGAATCTCCTCATCTTTGAAGTTGATGATAAAGTACAGATCCTCGCCGTCTGCCTGGCGTTTTGTGATCTCGAGTGCTGTTGCTTCTCCAATCACCGGCTGGATGGCTGCGCCGTCTGCTGCCATAGCAAGAACTTTTGCAAGGCCGCTCTCAGAAAGGTCGGTTCCGACATAATATACGGTTCCTTTTCCGAACTGATTTTTTGCAACAGCAGTCATGCCTGCATAGAAATCGCTCTCATACTGTGCGATTTCTTCAGCTCCTTCGAGGTGCATCAGGTCGCATACGAGACGGCACTCTTCCTCGGTTCCGTCTGCGAAACGGATCTTGTTTCTCTGCTCCGGTGCAAGAGCGTCGATCTCTTCTACCCATACGCCTGCCATTTTTCTGAGCGGTCCCGGGTATCCGCCGAGATGAACGTTGTCCGACTGTCCGACGATACCGCTCATGTAGGTGGTGATGAGAGTTCCGCCTGCCTGTACATAAGCCTCCAGGCTCTCTGCCACACCGTCTTTTACCATGTAGAGAACCGGTGCTGCAACGAGGTCATATTTGGAGAAGTCCGCGTCGATCGGGATCATATCGACAGCGATGTTCTTGTTATAGAAGTAATTGTACATCTGCTCGATCTGGTCTACGTAACGTAAATCGCGGTTCGGTCCGCTGGTGTACTCCAGTGCCCAGTAGTTTTCCCAGTCGAAGATGATGCCGACTTTTGCGTGGTTCTCGGAGCCCATCACACGGCTTCCGATTTTCTCCAGTTCTTTTCCGAGCTGGGTTACCTCACAAAAGACACGGGTATCTGCGGTTCCTGCGTGTGCGATAACAGCACCATGGAATTTCTCGCATCCGCCGACGCTTCTTCTCAGCTGGAAGAACTGAATCGTGTCTGCGCCGTGTGCAACGGTCTGATAGCTCTGTGCGCGCATCTGGCCCGGTTTCTTTAAGGAGTTGTACGGCTGCCAGTTCTGCTGGCTCGGAGTCTGCTCCATCAGCATGAACGGTGCGTCTTTGAGGCCGCGCATCAGGTCGTGGGTCATAGCTACGTGGCTCCATGGTGTATTGTAGCTCGGGTAGTTGTCCCAGGATACGATATCCATTTCTTTTGCCCACTTGAAGTAGTCGAGACCTTTGTACGTTCCCATCAGGTTTGTGGTGATCGGTGTTTCTTTGTCGTATTTGCGGATCGCGTCACGCTCCATTTTGTAGTTGTTCAGCATGCCGTCGGAGTTGAAACGCATGTAGTCGAGGGACATTCCTGCAAATGCAGTGCCGCTTCCCCATGGCATTCCGTCTCCCAGATCGTTCGGCGGTACAATCTCGTCCCAGTCGTAGATGGTGTGGCCCCAGAACTCCATGTTCCATGCCTTGTTGACTTCATCGAGTGTTTTGTATTTGTCTTTCAGCCATACGCGGAACGCTTTTGCACAGTTCTCGCAGTAGCACTCGCCGCCGTACTCATTGCTGATGTGCCAGCAGACGATATTTTTGTTGTCGCCGTAACGCTCTGCCAGTTTTTCTGCCAGGCGTTTTGCATATTTCTGGAAAACCGGGCTGTTCGGGCAGGCATTGTGGCGATGACCGAATTTGTGATGGCGTCCTTCGAAATCGGTTCTTGCCACTTCCGGATAACGGTGTACCATCCATGCCGGGAGTGCGCCGGTGGATGTTGCCATGACGATCTGGACGTCCTCTTTTGTCAGGGTGTCTACGATCTCATCGAGCTCTGTAAAGTCGTACTCATTCTCGGACGGCTGGATTTTTGCCCAGGAAAATACGTTGATCGTGGTGCTGTTGATGCCGGCCTGATGGAAAAGTTTCATATCCTCATCCCAGATCTCTTTTGGCCACTGGTTTGGGTTGTAGTCTCCTCCGTATAACATTTTTTTGAATTTTGGCTGCATTTTTTTGATTCCTCCTGTGTTTGGATATCTCGTTTTGATGGCTCTATTATATACTGGTCTTTGTGAGAAAAGTATGATATGCTTGTCTAAAAAGTATGAATTTTCGAAACTCATTCCGGAATCTTATTTTAGACTTTTCTTTCAGAAAGGAACTGACTGTTATGCCTATTTTCTTTAAACCATCCGCCTCTGATTTTTCCCTCTCCGCTGACAGCATCGGCAACCGCTGGCTGCAGGAGCCCGTTGTGCGCCCGAACGGATTCCCCTTATATCACTGGATCCAGACGGAACGCGGCGAAGGGCTGCTGACCCTCAAAGGTCAGGAACTTTTGCTGAAACCAGGTGACGGTGTTCTGATTGCTCCGCATGTGCCGCATGAATACCGCGAAAACGACGGCAGCGGGATGTGGTTTACATCCTTTCTGACCTTTGACGGAAAGCTCTCCGATGATCTCTATAAAATCTGTGCCGTCTCGCCGTATCTTTTCGTTCCGGCCTCAGAGGGCGCGTGGTTTCAGGAATGGATTGACCGCATAATCGACTCACACTTTCTGAAAAATGACATCGACGATGCTGCGCTCTCCGTCGGATGCTTTGAGTTCCTGACACGCCTTTCCCAGCTCCGCACCGGCCTTTCCCGGACGGAGCATCCGCTGTATCTCCAGTATGTCCGCCCGGCAATGCAGGAAATCGAAAGTCATCTTTCCGACCCGCTCAATGTGGATGATCTCGCGGAACAGCTCCATATCACGCCGCAGTATCTGACACGCCTGTTCCAGCGTTTTGTCGGCAGTTCTGTCCGCTCGTACATCAGCGTTCTGCGCATCAGCCGCGCCAAGGAGCTTCTCATCAGCCGTCCCTACACTACGCTCGACGGCATCGCCGCCCTCTGCGGCTACCGCGATGTCAGCTACTTTATCTCGGTTTTCCGCCAGCAGACCGGGACAACACCGAAGCAGTTCCGGAAGCTGTACGGCATATAATCTGAAACACCCCTCTTTCCGGCACCAAAAAAGATCCTCCGTCTCATTTCACAGACGAAGGATCTTTTTTCGTTCTCTCTTATTTCATGCTTTTCAGAATGCTTCTCGCAACCGACAGTCCGTTTGCGCTTGCCTGCTGGAGGCCGCGGGTTACGGATGCGCCGTCGCCGATGGCGCGGAGGCCTTTGACGCTGGTGCAGAAGTCTTTGTCTACGACAACTTTGTTGGAATAGAATTTGACTTCTACGCCGTACAGCAGTGTCTCATCGCTGGCGATACCCGGTGTTACTTTGTCGAGGGCTTCGATCATCTCGGCAATGTCGACCATGATACGGTGCGGGAATACCAGGGAAAGGTCGCCCGGAACGGCATCTTTTAAGGTCGGGATCAGGTTATTGCGGCAGAGACGCTCTTCTGTCGTTCTTCTTCCGCGTTTGAAATCGCCGTACGTCTGAACGAGGATCTTGCCGTCGCAGAGCATGTTGGAAAGCTGTGCGATCTGTTTGCCGTACTCGATCGGGGTTTTAAATGGTTTCGTAAAGTTCTTGGATACCAGGAGGGCAAAGTTCGTGTTGTTTGTCTTGAACTCCTGGGATTTGTAGGCGTGACCGTTTACAACTGCCAGACCGTTTTCATAATACTCAGTTGCCACCTCACCGGACGGGTTCGTACAGAAGGTACGCACTTTGTCGTCAAAAGTCGGGGTATAGTAAACAAGTTTTGCCTCGTACAGGTTCTTGTTCAGGAACTCCATGACCTCGTCGCGGACTTCCACGCGGACACCGATATCGACGGTTCCGACCTCGGTCTCGATGCCGTGGCCGTTGCAGATATGTGAGAACCAGTCGGCTCCCTCGCGGCCTACTGCGGAGACAATCTCATCTGCCTCGTAAACCGTTCCGTCCTCAAGTGTTACAGCTGTCGCACGGCCGTCCTCGATCGTAATATCATTGACCATCGTGTTGAATTTCATTTCCACGCCGACCTCTTTTAAGTGATCCTCGAGGCGGCTGTAAATCTTGTAGCCCTCCTCAGTTCCGAGATGGCGGATTGGACATTCGATCAGCTTCAGGTTGGCGTTGATCGCTCTGCGGCGGATCTCACGGATCTCTTTTTCTTTATCGACACCGTAAACATTCTTGTCTGCGCCGAAATCCAGATAGATCTGGTCGGACTCATGGATCAGCTCAACCGTCTTTTCATATCCTAAAATCTCCGGCAGATTTCCACCGACATCCGGGGAAAGAGAAAGCTTTCCGTCGGAGAATGCGCCTGCTCCGGCAAATCCCGTTGTGATCGAGCACGGTTTGCAGTTCACGCATTTTTTCGTTTTTCTCTTTGGACACTGACGGCTCTCGATCGAACGTCCTTTTTCGATCATCAGCACCTTCAGATCCGGTTTTTCTTTCAGCAGTTCATAGGCACAGAAAATACCTGACGGGCCTGCGCCGATAATAATGACATCATATTTCATTCTTTTTTAATTTCCTCTTGTTTTTTATCCCATCACGATCAGATACTGACCGTCCGGCAGGGCAAAGACTTCGCTCTGCTCTTCTAATTCTGCATCCGACATTTCTTCCACGTCCATGCCCTCTTCTTCCATGTAGGCGCGCACGTCGTCCAGATTGTCGGCAACGACTGCAAGGCAGTCCTCCAGAAAGGCCTCTGCCTCATCGTAATTTTCAGCCACCGGCTCGTCGAATAACTGGCCCTGATTCATTAAAAATGTGTTGATGCATTCTTCAGTATATTCTCCCATTCTGGTTTTCTCCTCTGTTCGTTTTATTTTTCCTGATTCTTTCTGTGAAAAAGCGTTAAGATTTCCTCCGGCCGGTCGAGCAGCTCCATCGCATGGTTGTCGATCAGCTCCTGGCGCGGGCGGAATCCCCACGTCACACCAACGGTAAACATGCCTGCGGCGTTTCCGGTCTGCATATCCGTATTGGTATCGCCAAAGTACAGGCACTCTTCCGGTCTGGCGCCGAGTCCGTCTGCAATCGCGAGCGCACCGATCGGAGACGGCTTTCTCGGGATTTCTGCGGTCTGCCCCTGAATCCGGTTGAAAAAGCCCGGTCCGTACACGCTCTCCACGACGTGGATGGCCGCCTCGTGCGGCTTGTTGGAACATACGGCAATCGGAACTTCTTCCCGCAGCGCGGTCAGGGTTTCCCGCATATTAGGATACGGTTTTACGTGATACAGCGGGTCCTCGTTGAACCACGCGCGGCCAAGGCGGATGCCCTCCTGCAGATAGTTGAGCTCTGCATCTCCGGCGTCTTTTAAAGCGCGCTCCACTGCCAGATCGAAACCGTCTCCGGCGTAAAAGTTGAAGGCTTCTACCGGGCGCGGCACAAGTCCAAAATGTTCCAGAACGCGGTTGACTGCGTGCGCAATCGACTCTACAGTGTCTGCGATGGTGCCGTCCAGGTCAAAGATACAAGCTTTTATCATATTCTGACTTCCCTTCTTTGTCTCTTTTGTTCTTCGATTTTCTTTCTTCTCTCTTCTTGTCCGCAATCATTATATCCTGTATTTTTTCCCTGCGCAACCATATTTTCTTTTCCGGCACTTTATGCTAAAATGAAACTGTTTTTCAGATTCTTGGAAAGGAAAAAAAGAGAATATGAATCAGACTGTGAAAATATTTTTTACCGATATGGATGATACCCTGCTGAATTCCGAAAAGCAGGTGACAAAAGAAAACATGGATGCCATTTCAGAGGCACTTGCTGCCGGCCACAAAATTGTGTTCAACACCGGCCGACCGCTCTCCGGCTTTCTGCCGATCTTAAAAGAGCTCGGACTCGACCGCGAAGGCTGCTATGCCATCGCATTCAACGGCGGACTGATTTACGACTGCGCGGCAAAGAAAACGCTGTACCGCCGCACGATTCCGCTCGAATATGCACGCGTGATCTTTGAAAAAACGCAGGAGGCAGGCCTCTACTGCCACACCTACTCCGACACCTCCCTTCTCTGCCGCCATGCAGGCGAGGAAACGCGCGTTTACACACAGGCAATCCACATTCCCGTCGTGGAAGATCCGCTTCTGCCGGAGCACCTCGCCGAGGAACCATGCAAGATGATCGTGATTGATCTCCACGACCGTGCAAAAATGGACGCTTACCGCGCTGCCATGGAGCCGTGGGCAAAAGGAAAAATTTCGATGTTCTACTCCAGCCCGCATTACCTCGAGCATGTCCCGGAACACGTTTCCAAGGGCCATGCCGTGAAAAAACTCTGCGAGCTTCTTCAGATTCCGCTTGCCAACACCGTGGCTGCCGGAGATCAGGAAAATGATATTTCGATGATCGAGGCCGCTGCCGTCGGTGCCGCCATGAAAAATGCGACCGATGCCGTAAAGGCGAGTGCCGATTATATCACGGAAAACGACTGCAATCACAGCGGCGTGGCGGAGATTCTTCGTAAGTTTATCCTTGCCTGATTCTGTTTCTGTGTCAGGAAACCTTCTTTTTCTTGTTTTCTTTGGCACTTTTTCCGAATTCTGTAAGATTTTACTTTCTTTTTTGTTGAAACTGTATTACAATAGTTTCAAAGGACGGCATTTGAAAGGAGACTTGAATCGAGATGTCACGAAAATCAAAACGTATTCTGCTTACTCTGGCTTCTGCCGCTGTCGGCGCAGCCTGCGGTGCGGCAGTCTATTTTATCCGGAAAGGAAAAGCAGATCTTGAAACAGATTTTGACGATTTTAAAGACGAATTTGAAGAGGAAGAGCCTGCTCCTGCTGAACGTACTTATACGACCCTTCCGAAAACGAAAGGTGCGGAGGATGCTGCACCGGATCCGGAATCTGCAGCTTGCAATAAAGGTTCCGAAACAGCTGATACAGAAGCTGAAAGCGAAACCGCAGAGTCCGAAGAAGAAGACGCTGAAAAAGAAAGCTGTGCGGATCGTGAAGTTTCTCCGCAGGAAGAAAGCGAAGTAACCGCAGAATAAAACCCAAAAACAGAATATAGAAACATAAGGAAGTAATTCCTGGGGAGGGAAACCTCCCCTTTTTTATGGAAAGGAGATTGTTATGGAACTTGCAAAACGCGATGACGTTCCTGTAGAACTTACCTGGGACCTGTCTTTAATTTATCCAACCGAGGAGGCCATGCTGGCTGATGCGCAGAAAATGAAAGAATTAAGTCTTTCTATGGAAGCATCCTACAAAGGAAACCTCACCGATGCAGCCACGATCAACCACTGCCTCGACGATTACCAGGAGGTCTACCGTCTGATCACACTGACCGCCAACTACTGCGATCTCGCCGTTTCTGTCGACTATTACAACAGTGCAAACCAGACGCGCAACGACCGCATCAACAGCCTGATCTCTGAGATTTTCAGCCGTCTCACCTTTATCGAGAGCGAGCTTTCCGAACAGTCCGAGGATGTTTTGAACGAGGCCATGCAGCAGTCAGATACGAACCGCTGCTATCTCGCCGAGATTCTCCGCAACAAGGCACACCGCCTGAGCCCGGAAACCGAGCGTGCCATTTCCGCTCTGTCCCAGACCTTCTCGGCTCCGTACCAGATCTACAACATGGCAAAGCTTGCCGATATGAAATTTGATTCTTTCACCGTAAACGGAAAAGAATATCCGCTCGGCTACTCCCTGTTTGAGGATAATTACGAGTACGAAAAAGACACCGATATCCGCCGCAGTGCATTCTCCGCCTTTTCTGCAAAAATCAGACAGTACGAAAATGTAACGGCAGCTGCTTACAATGCCCAGCTGCAGACAGAAAAGACCATGGCCACGCTGCGCGGCTTCGATTCCGTCATCGATTCTCTGCTGTTCCCGCAGCAGGTCAGCCGTGAGCTGTACAACCGCCAGATCGATCTCATCACCACCCGCCTGGCTCCGCATATGCGCAAATATGCCCGCCTGCTGAAAAAGGTCCACAACCTTGACCGCATGACCTTCGCCGATCTGAAAATCGCCGTCGACCCGGAGTACGATCCGTCTGTCACGATCGAGGAATCAAAACAGTACATCGAAAAAGGTCTTGCCATTCTCGGTGATGATTACGTTTCCATGATTCAGGAGGCCTACAAAAAACGCTGGGTTGACTTTGCACAGAACCAGGGAAAATCCACCGGCGGCTTCTGTGCCAGCCCGTACGGAAAAGGTTCCTTTATTCTCTTAAGCTGGAATAACCGCATGGCAGATGTTTTCACGCTGGCGCATGAACTCGGCCACGCCGGCCATTTCCGTCTCTGCAACGGCGCACAGGCGATTCTCGATACCGAGGTTTCCTCTTATTTTGTCGAGGCGCCGTCTACCATGAACGAGCTTCTTATGGCTCATTATCTGCTGAAAACGACCCCGGACAAACGGTTCCGCCGCTGGGTTTTAAGCTGTATGATCAGCAACACATATTATCATAACTTCGTCACCCATCTGATGGAGGCTGCTTACCAGCGCGAGGTTTACAAGCTCATCGATGCCGGCGACAGCGTACAGGCTGAGACGTTAAGCAGCATTATGAAAGAGACCCTGCAGAAGTTCTGGGGCGATGATGTGGAAATTTCCGATGACGCAGCGCTCACCTGGATGCGCCAGCCGCATTACTATATGGGACTTTACTCCTACACCTACAGCGCCGGACTGACCGTTGCCACACAGGTCTGCAGGCGCATCGAAACCGAAGGCCAGACCGCTGTCGATGACTGGAAAAAGGTACTGACCGCCGGAAGCACGAAAACACCGGAAGAGCTGGCAAAAATGGCCGGCGTTGATATCTCGACGGATGCACCGCTTCTCGATACGATCGAGACGATTGGATCGATCATCGATGAGATCTGCGAGCTGACCGAAGAGCTGGGCTGCTGATCCTGTCCGCATTGTAACTCTCTATCAAACAGTAAAAACGGATTGTTCCGTCAGTTTTTGTTACTGGCGAAGCAATCCGTTTTTTTCATATCTTTTTTCACGCATTCCAGCACTTTTTCAGAATCGCAGCTGCCTCTGCAATCTCCTCCTCAGAAAGCCCGGCGTACCCAAGCAGCACTGTGCCGCCCTGTGCGGGATCTGCGGCAGCGCCGATGCAGTACCGTTCCAGCCCGTACACGCGCACACCATCCTCTTTTGCCCGCTGCACCGCCTCCGCTTCGGAGAGTCCTCTCGGCAGGTGGACCAGCACATGGACGCCCGCATTCTCGCCGGACACCGTGTACTCCCGCCCAAACTCCTTCAGAAGCCGGATCAGCAGGTCGTGTTTCCCTTTATACTGTGCACGCATCCGGTTCAGATGGCGCTCGAACGCGCCGCTCCGCATAAACTCTTCCAGAATCTTCTGGTCCGTCTTCGAAACTGTCGCGGAAAAGCATCTTCCGTTCTCCTCGTAGGCAGGCAGCAGCGTCTCCGGCAGCACCATGTAGCTGATGCGGATGGACGGCGCAATCGCCCGCGAAAACGTTCCAAGATAGATCACTTTTCCCTCTGTGTCATTGCCCTGCAGTGCCGGGATCGGGCGGCCCTTGTAGCGGAATTCACTGTCGTAATCATCCTCAATCAGATACCGCCCATTTTCCCTCGATGCCCACGCAAGGAGCTGCATCCGCCGCTTCATCGGCATGACCATGCCCATCGGGAACTGGTGCGACGGCATGATGTACGCCAGATCCGCCCCGCTTTTTTCCAGCTCCGCCGGCCGCATGCCCGCTTCGTCCATCGAAATCGTACACATCGCATAGCCAAGCTTCGCAAAACAGCGGTAGGCACTGATGTAGGTCGGATTTTCCATCGCCACTTTATGGCCACGCCCTAAGATCACCGAAAGCAGCATCAGCAGATAATCATTTCCCGCTCCGACGATGATCTGCTCCGTGCGGCAGTTCACGCCGCGTGCGTGGTGCAGATAGTCGCGGATTGCCTCCCGAAGACCGTACTCGCCCTTCGCATCCCCGAGCTGGAACAGGCTGTCATCTGCGTCCAGCAGGACTTCTTTCGAGATCTTCTTCCAGCTGTTCTGCGGAAATCCGCCCGGCGCCGTACCGGTCACGGCAAAATCGTAGCGGAACGGCATCTGTTCCGCGGCATCATCCTCTTTTGTCTCCTCTTTCTTTTCATCGAGGCGGTACAGCCCCTCAATCTCACAGACAAAGTAGCCTTTGCACGGCACACTCTCCAGATACCCTTCGGATACCAGCTGCTCATACGCCAGATCCACGGTACTCCGGCTCACCGACAGATAGCCCGAAAGCGCCCGCGCCGACGGCAGCCGCTCCCCTGCACGGATCCGTCCGCCGCGGATTTCCTCGCGGATAAAACCGTAGATCTGCTCATAGAGCGGTGTCTTCCGATGCGGATCCAGCGAAATCGTCAATTCATTCATCTTCCCATCTCCCTGACAAAAAGAACAGCCGCTTGGGATGTCGGTTTCATCCAGGCGGCTGCTCTGTTCCATTTCAAAATTCTTATTTATTTCGCTGCCGGCAGCTTGAAAGAGCTCTTCAGGGATACGATACGGTTGAACACCGGCGCATCCTCTTTGGAATCTTTTGCGTCTACACAGAAGAATCCGTTTCTGACAAACTGGAAGCTGTCATATGCTTTCGCATCTTTTAAAGACGGCTCCAGATAGCACTCTTTTAATACGGTCAGGGAATTCGGATTCAGGTTCATGGAACCATCCTCGTTGTAAACGCCCTTCTCCTCGTCGATCAGGTTTTCGTACAGACGGCACTCTGCTTTGACAGCGGTCTTTGCTGCTACCCAGTGGATTGTTCCTTTTACTTTTCTTCCGTCCGGGGAATTTCCTCCCTTGGACTCCGGATCGTACGTTCCATGGATTACGGTAATATTTCCGTTCTCGTCTTTCTCGCATCCGGTGCAGGTGACGAAGTATGCGTTCATCAGGCGGACTTCATTGCCCGGGAACATACGGAAGTATTTGCGGACCGGCTCCTCCATGAAGTCTTCGCGCTCGATGTACAGTTCTCTTCCGAACGGTACCTGACGGCTGCCAAGCTCCGGATTCTCGAGGTTATTCTGTACTTCCAGCATCTCAATCTGGTCTTCCGGATAGTTGTCGATGACAAGTTTCACCGGATTTAAGACTGCCATGGTACGGGCTTTTTTCAGCTTCAGATCCTCGCGGATGCAGTACTCCAGCATCGCATAGTCAACGGAGCTGTTTGCTTTTGATACACCGCACAGATCTACGAATTTCTTGATGGACTCCGGTGTAAAGCCTCTGCGGCGGAGTGCTGCGATGGATACGAGACGCGGGTCATCCCAGCCGTCTACCACGCCGTCCTCTACCAGCTTTTTGATGTAACGTTTTCCGGTAACCACGTTGGTCAGATACAGCTTTGCAAACTCAATCTGGCGCGGCGGCATCGGATATTCCAGCTCGCGTACAACCCAGTCGTACAGCGGACGGTGGTCCTCAAACTCCAGAGTACAGATAGAATGGGTAATGCCTTCGATGGCGTCCTCGATCGGATGCGCGAAGTCGTACATCGGGTAGATGCACCAGGTATCGCCGGTTCTGTGGTGATGCATATGGGCTACACGGTAGATAACCGGGTCTCTCATGTTGATGTTCGGTGATGCCATATCGATTTTCGCACGGAGTACTTTGCTTCCGTCCTCGAATTCGCCGTTTTTCATGCGCTCGAACAGGTCCAGGTTTTCCTCCACGGAACGATTGCGGTACGGGCTCTCTTTTCCAGGCTCGGTTAAGGTTCCGCGGTACTCACGGATCTCCTCTGCGGACAGATCGCAGACGAATGCTTTTCCTTTTTTGATCAGTTTTACGGCTGCCTCATACATCTGTGGGAAATAATCGGATGCGTAGTACAGATGATCTTTCCAGTCTGCACCAAGCCACTGGATATCGGCTTTGATGGAATCAACAAACTCGGTTTTCTCTTTCGTCGGGTTTGTATCATCGAAACGCATGTGGAACTCTCCGTTGTACTCCTGTGATAAACCGTAGTTTAACAGGATGGATTTTGCATGTCCGATATGAAGATAGCCGTTTGGCTCCGGCGGGAATCGTGTGCAGACATGGTCGTAAACGCCCTCTGCCAGATCTTTGTCAATCGCAAGCTCGATAAAATTTTTGGAAACAACTTCTTTTTCTTCCATAATAAGGTCAGGCCTCCCTCGAATCTTTTCGTTTGGAGCACTGCCCCGAAAAGGGCGCAAAATGCTCTGTGTATTCTATCACTATAACACAAAAGCATTCTCCTGCAAAGCATTTTTTTCGGTACACAAAGCCGCCGGAGCGGACCGGTGCCTATTCTTCTGCCTCGTGTGCGGTCACCTGGCGGTGCTCCACGGAGGTCGAGAACACGATCTGCGTCCGCGTCCGTCCAAAATGCTGCAGCTCGCCGATAAACTGGTCGAGCTCAATGGTACTAACAAAAAGGCCCTCAATGAGCATGGAGTAATCACCGGTAACGCAATTACATTCCACGACATTGTGGACCTTTTCAATATAGGGATAAAATTCTTTTTTCTGAACCGGCTCAACCTCGAGGTTGATGAACGCTTTGATCGGATATCCCAAAAGCGCCGGATTTAATTTGACCTGATATCCTGTAATGTAGCCTTCCTTCTCCAGCCGCTCAATTCTGGCGGAAACTGCCGGGGAGGATAAAAATACGTGTTCCGCGATTTCTTTCAGCGGCATCCTGGCGTTTTCCCGAAGGAGATTCAGGATTTTTGCATCGATGTGATCGAGTTCATGGCGCATCGCATCGTTCTTGCTTTTTTCATGTTTCATACGCTGCTCTCCTGTTTTTTCACTTTTATACTGTTCAGCATATCACGTTCGCCGTTTTTTGTCTACGAAAACGTGTCCTCGCGGAAACTGCTTTCGAAAAATAAGTAAAAGTGCCTCTTTCCCTTGGTATTTAAAATCAAATACAAAAATAAATAAGATTCCACAGTTCTTCTGCGGCGGTATTTACAAATTTCTGCCCTGGTGTTATTCTTCCGGTATCGAAAGGCAAAGCAAGAATTGTTTCAGACAATATACACAACTCAATGCGTGCAGAAAGAAGGAGATTATTATGAAGACAAGAATTGAAGCAGATTCCATTGGTTCCCTTGAAGTCCCATCCGACGCCTACTACGGGGTACAGTCCCTGCGGGCAAAACGGAATTTCCCCATCACGGGAACGCCGATCCACCCGGTCATGATCCAGAATCTGGCGAAAATTAAAAAGGCAGCTGCCATCTCCAACCGCGAAGCACAGAGACTGCCGGAGGAAAAAGCGGCTGCCATTATCTATGCCTGTGATGAAATCATTGCCGGCAAATTAAAAGACCAGTTCATCGTTGACGGCATCCAGGGCGGCGCCGGAACGAGTGCTAATATGAACGCAAACGAAGTCATCGCAAACCGCGCCATCGAAATCCTGGGCGGCACCAAGGGTGATTATACCATTGTCCACCCGAATGACCACGTCAACATGGCACAGTCCACAAACGACGTTATCCCAAGTGCAGGAAAACTGACCGTACTCGATCTGCTCCCGGATCTTCTGCATGCGCTCGAGTCACTCCACGCAGCACTGCTCGATAAGTCCCAGGAATTTGACCACATTTTAAAGATGGGAAGAACCCAGCTTGAGGACGCTGTTCCGATGCGTCTCGGCCAGAGCTTCCACGCTTACGCAACGATGATCGAGCGTGATATCCGCCGGATCGAACGCGCCAGAAAAGAGCTGTTCACCCTGAACCTCGGCGGAACAGCCATCGGTACGACGATCAATGCTTCCGATTACTATCTCCACCACATCGTGCCGACCCTCGCTGCTGTGACAGGCTATCCGCTGATGCAGGCGGACGATCTGTTTGACGCGACGGAGAACCTCGACGGATTTGTGACGATCTCCAACACGTTAAAGACCTGCGCCGTCAACCTCTCCAAGATGTGCAACGACCTGCGCCTGCTGTCCAGCGGACCGCGGACCGGATTCGGCGAGATCAACCTGCCGCCGATGCAGAACGGATCCTCGATTATGCCGGGCAAGATCAACCCGGTTATCCCGGAGGTTGTGACACAGGTTGCCTTCCATGTCATCGGAAACGACACCACAATCACGATGGCGGCTGAGGCTGGCCAGATGGAGTTGAACGCGTTTGAGCCGGTTGTCTTCTACTCCCTGTTCTCTTCCATCACCTCGATGACAGGCGCTGTGAATACGCTTGTGAAGAACTGTATTCTCGGCATTACCGCAAATGAGAAACGGTGCGAGGATCTCGTTTCGAAGAGTGTCGGCATCACAACGGCGCTCTGCCCGTATATCGGATACCAGAAAGCGGCCTCGATTGCAAAGAAATCGCTGAAGACGGGCGAGAGTGTTACTTCTCTGGTTCTGAAAGACGAACTGCTGACACAGAAACAGCTCGACGACATTCTCGATCCGTACGCTCTGACCGGACCGGAACTGCCGGCAGAAGACGATCTGGCTGGTTGAATGTAACTGCTGCTTTCCTTCATAATTTCTTAATGATACGCAAAAAGGCTTCCCGGATTTTCTTGCTGTCCGGGAAGCCTTTTTCTGTCGTTTTCTTTTATATCAAACTCTGTTTAGATTCTCGCTACGCCGCTCTTCCTTGCTGCCTCTGCAACGGCTGCTGCCACCGCATCTTTGACACGCGGATCAAAGGCTGCCGGGAGGATGTAGTCTGCGTTCAGCTCTTCATCGCTTACCAGGCCTGCGATTGCGTAAGCTGCTGCGACCTTCATTTCATCGTTGATATCAGATGCTCTCACATCGAGCGCTCCGCGGAAGATGCCCGGGAAGCAGAGTACGTTGTTGACCTGGTTCGGGTAATCGCTTCTTCCTGTGCTGACAACGGCTGCTCCTGCTGCTTTCGCCTCGTCCGGGAAAATCTCCGGCGTCGGATTTGCGCAGGCAAAGATGATCGGATCTTTTGCCATCGTACGTACCATATCGGGAGTGAGCGTACCCGGCGCAGAAACGCCAATAAAAATATCGGCTCCTTTGATTACCTCTGCAAGCGTGCCCTTCTCATGGTTGTAGTTTGTGATCTTCGCCATCTCCTCTTTGATCGGGTTGAGGCCGTCGCGTCCCTCGTAAATCGCACCTTTGCGGTCTGTCATGATGACGTTTTTGAGACCCATCGAAATCAGCAGGCGGATAATGGCGATTCCGGCTGCACCGGCTCCTGAGGTAACAATTTTGACTTCATCCAGTTTCTTTCCAACCAGTTTCAGCGCATTGATGACACCGGCCAGTGTGATCACGGCTGTTCCATGCTGATCATCGTGGAAAATCGGAATATCACAGCATTCCTTTAATTTCTTCTCGATCTCAAAACATCTCGGTGCGGAGATGTCCTCCAGGTTGACACCGCCGAAGCTTCCTGCGAGAAGACGCACGGTATTGACAATATCATCCACATCCTTGCTGCGCACGCAGAGCGGGATTGCATCGACACCACCGAATTCTTTAAACAGCACGCATTTTCCTTCCATGACCGGCATGCCGGCCTCCGGGCCGATATCTCCAAGTCCGAGAACTGCGGTTCCATCTGTAACAACAGCTACCGTGTTCCATCTTCTGGTCAGCTCGTAGCTCTTGTTGACATCTTTCTGAATTTCCAGGCACGGCGCCGCCACACCCGGTGTATAGGCAAGACTCAAGGCATCTTTTGTATCTACGGCCGCCCGGGAAGTGACCTCAAGCTTTCCGCGTAATTCATAGTGCATTTTTAATGATTCTTTTGCGTAATCCATCGCTTTTTTCCTCCATTTCATGTGTGACTGCGTCTCATTAATAATAGGAAGAGAGATTCACGCGTCACACGGGATGTCTGTTCGCTGCACCCCTATTATAACAAGCGTTCTCTAAATTTCAACCGGTGTTTTGATTAATGAAAAAATTTCTACTTTTCCGCCAAAAACGGCTGCTTCATTTGCGAAATTTTATCAAAAATACTCTTTTTCTTTCTCTCAGCCGCAGTCCGATCCTGCCCGGAGGGCTTTTTTTGCTTTACAGTAAAATTCAACAAAGTTTTTTATAAAGCAAAAAATCTGCCCGCCTCCCATCCTTTTCAGACTGGAAAACAGACAGATTTTTTTCTTTACTCCGCCACAATATTCTGCAGCCAGACTCCTTTCTTGACAAGGACAAATCCAATCACGCACTTGATCAGGTCAACCGACATAACCATAAAGTAGATTGCGTAGATCGAAAGTCCGGTAAAACGGCTCAGGCAGAAGGCCACCGGCACACTGACAACCCAGATGAATACGCTGTCGAACAGGAACGTGATGATCGTTTTTCCACCGGAGCGCAGGGTAAAGTAGCTTGCATGCAGGAATGCATTGACCGGCATGAACATGGCCACTTCCACGATGAAGATTGCCGCCATGTGGCGTACTTCGTCCGTCGTGTTGTAGAGGCGTGGGAAGAGCGGAGCCACGAGCGCCATCAGCGCGCCGATCACAATACAGAGTAATACAGAAAACGTGATCAGCTTCGTATCGGTATCCTTTGCCTCTTCCATCCTTCCGGCTCCGAGGAGCTGTCCGACGATGATGGCAACGGAATCGCCGAGTGCGATGAAAACGACGTTGAACAGGTTCGAGATCGTGTTGGAGATATTCATCGCGGCTACGACATTCAGTCCACGCACGGAGTAACACTGCATCAGGATCGCAACGCCGCCGGCCCAGAACGTTTCGTTCAGCATCAGCGGTGTTCCTTTGATGAGGATCTGTTTCGTCAAAGCCGCCGGAACACGGATCGTGCGGTACAGATGCTTCGTAAAACGATATTTTTCTTTGTTTCCATGCGTGCGGATCAGCACAATCGCCATCTCCACGTAACGGGACAGCACCGTTGCGGCTGCCGCGCCGACAACGCCGAGCTGCGGTGCACCGAATTTTCCGTAGATTAAAATGTAGTTAAAAACCAGATTAACGAAGACAGCGGTAATACCGGCCTTCATCGGAAGCATTGTCTCGCCGCATTCGCGCAGCGTGCTGGCATAAAGCTGCACAAACAGGAACGGCGGAAGTCCTACCAGCATGACCTTCATATAAGAAATGCCATAGGCTAATGTCGCATTCATGTCCTGGCTTCCCTGATCTCCTGTCAGGTAGAGACGAATCAGAGGCTCGTGCGCACCAAGGAAAATAGTGATTGCCGCTGCCGTCAGGATCACGCCGATCCAGAGCTTGAAGCGGAAGGTGTTTCGCACACCCTCGTCGTTGCCCTGTCCGAAATACTGCGCAGTGAAGATTCCTGCGCCAGACACGCCTCCAAAGATACAGAGGTTATAGATAAAAAGAAGCTGATTGACGATCGCAACACCGGACATCTGCTCGGTGCCGACCTGTCCTACCATGATGTTGTCGAGAAGGCTGACAAAGTTGGTGATACCGTTCTGAATCATAATCGGCATCGCAACGCCAAGCACCATCAGGTAAAACCGTTTGTCCCCAATAAATTTTCTGTGTTTCTGCATGGTTTCCCCCTTTTCTTGCTGTGTAAAATAAATGACATAAATCGGAGCCTTTCTGGATTTCTCCAGGCAGGCCCCGAACAGTAATGCTTATTATACACGATTCATGTTTAGAAAGAAAGATCCTTTTTATCTTTTTTCTGGCTTTTTTTGACATTTTAATTTCAGAGCATCAAACAGCCTCAACGATAAGATAAACATAACTCCCCCTATTACCCATGCCGCAAAGCACCCAATTCCCTGATGGCGGATATCTACCATTATTCCAATAATAAAAGGAAGTGACATAAACATAATTACTGCCATTATAAAATCAAAAATAATGTATAACACTATGTTTACCTTCCCTATTAAGAATCTGCTGTTTGATATTCATCCTGTATTTTCTGATTTGCCGCCTGACCAATATTAAGCTTTTCAAACATTTCTTCTGTATCCAGACTTCTGCTGTAGTACGCAGTCATCATATCCGCTGTGATCGATTTTCCAAATCTTCTGGGGCGGCTGTTGCAGATAAACTTCGATGTTGTGTCAATCACACTGTTGGTGTATTCCAGCAATCCTGTTTTATCGATATATATTTTTGAGTTTAATACGTCCTGAAAAGCATTCACCTTTGAATTTAAAAAATCGTCCCACAGCATGCCGCAAATTTTTCCACCAGCGCCACTGCCACCTTCATCACCCCGGCCAGTACCATCACAAAGATTGGGTTCTTTTTGCCTTTCTGCAGCAGGATGAGGCTGATGATAAAGATCACGACAAGACTCCAGTTCGTCTGCGCCAGCCGAATCACGGTATCTCCTTCACTGCTCCAAAACGCCGTGACCAGAATTGAAATCCCTGCGGAACCGATCATCGCCACAACCGCCGGGCGGAGGGAGCGGAGGATGCCCTGGAGCATTGCCATTTCACGGTATTTTAAATATAGCTTCGCAAGCAGTGTGACGAGAATACACGACGGCAGAATACATCCAAACGTTGCCACGAGCGCTCCTGGGATGCCTGCGATTTTAATTCCGACGAAGGTTGCCGAATTGACTGCGATCGGCCCCGGTGTCATCTGAGAGATGGTGATAAGATCCGTAAACTCCGACATCGAAAGCCAGCCGTGTCCCTGCACCACTTGTCCCTGAATCAGCGGCATGGCCGCATAGCCTCCGCCGAAGCTGAGCAGGCCGATCTGGAAAAAGCTTAAAAATAGCTGAAAATAAATCATTTCGCACCCCTCCGTTTCGCCAGAATCGTCCGCACCGCACCGATGGCACCGCAGACCAGTACAATATAAATCACGTTGACCTTGAAAAAACAGGCTGCTGCAAACGCACAGACAAGAATCACCAGCGACAGCGGATCTTTTTCTTTCACAACCCCGGCTCCCATCTCATACGTCACGGATGCAATCACGGCTCCGACGCCTGCCTGCATTCCTTCGAGCATCTGGCTCACGAAAAAATTATCCCGGAACGCCTGATAGCAGACCGAAATCACAGAGATAATCAGAAACGGCGGAATAATCGTTCCAATAATCGAAACCAGCACACCAATCATCCCCGCCAGTTTATACCCGACAACAATCGCCCCATTCACCGCAATCGGCCCCGGCGATGACTGCGCAATCGCCACCAGATCGAGCATCTCATTCTCTTCTATCCAGTGGTACTCATCCACAAATTTCTTCTTCATCAGCGTCACAATCACATAACCGCCGCCGAACGTAAATGCACTCAGATACAGCGTGGAAAGGAACAGTTTTTGCAGTACCTTACTTTTTGACTCCATTGTTTTCTTCACCTCATTTTTTCTGTTGTACCTATTCTACCATCTTTGGCACCAAAAAGCGACCCACTTGTTTTCACAAATAAGTCGCTCTTCTCGTTTTCCTATCTTATTTCTCTGCACACAGCTCCACAAACGTCTGCACTGCCTCGTTTGCATTGCCATACACGCCTGCTCCAATGCCGCGCGGATGGAATCCGGCACGCTGCCGTCGTTGATGAAACTTGCCTCAATACTTTTTGCATCCCGAAACCCCGTATACCACTCGCCGGTTCCATTTTCTGCCACCGACGGCAGACCTTTAATACTGGCCATCTCGTCGATCTCTTTTTCCTGCATCATAAAGCGCAGAAACTCAACCGCGATCTCTTTCTCTTCGCTGTCTTTGTTGACCGAAAATCCATACCACGGCTGCCGGTACGCGTAAGCGCCCTTGTCCCCGAGCGGTGCGTATAGGAATTCGTATTCAAACGGATTTGCGCTGAATGTCTCTGATTTGGATTCTCTCTTTTTCATGCCGCTGACCAGCAGAACAATGCTCCAGTCCGTTGCCTCAGACTCAATATCTGCAACGGGCACATAGCCCAGCATATCCAGATCGGTTCCGGCAATGTTCGAATAATAGAAATAACAGTCCTGTCCTTTGGAATCCTTATATTCGAGCTTTCTTTCCCCCAAGCGAATGACGCATCTTCTTTTTTCCTCACAATCATAACTGTACCTTTTGTAATAGTGTCTTTTTCTTCCTGCCCATCTCCTGCTGTTTTTTATATAACGAAAAGATCCCGATTTCCCGGGATCTTTCTTAGTAAGCTGATGACGGGAATCGAACCCGTGACCTCCGCCTTACCAAGGCGACGCTCTACCGACTGAGCCACATCAGCACTCGCAAGTTGTTTTGTTTTTTTGTTAGCTCCTTGCTACATTTGGTATTCTATCAAAACTATAGTGAATTGTCAACAGTTTTTTCTACAAATTTGAAAATTTTTATTTGTTCACAGATTTTCCTGTGCTTTTGACAATTCGCCGTAATTTTTTCGGTCGTTTTTCCATCTCACGAACAGACCTCCCGCACTTTACTGCGTATTCTCTGCAGTGCATTGTCGATTGCCTTCGGCTGCTTTCCAAGTTTTTCTGCAATCTGCGTATAATCGTACCCTTTCAGATACAATTCCAGCACCTGGTACTCAAATTTGCTGAGCCGTTCTTTGATCCGCTCATGCATGCCGATTACGTTTTCCCGGCTGATCATGATCTCCTCTGGTGTCTCCTCGTCCACCAGGCGCAGCTCCTGCTCGGAAACCGGTTCGCTTAACGAAACGAAGCTGTTCAGCGGCTGATGCTTCTGGCGCTGGGACGATGCCACTGCAGAATACATCTGACGGTCGATGCACAGGCCGGCGAAGGTGGCAAACGATGCCTCCTTCCCCGGTTTGTAGTCACGCACTGCCTTAAAAAGTCCGAGCATGCCCTCCTGGATCAGATCCTCGTGATCTCCGCCCACCAGGTACAGCGCCCTCGCCCTGGTCCGCACCAGCGATTTGTATTTGTCGATCAGATAATCGGTAATCTCGCGTTCTCCTGCCCGCAGACGCGCAATCAGCTCCTCATCCGTACAGGTATCGTAATCTTTCACCATCATATCTCTTGTATCCTTCATCTTTCTTCCGCCGGAGCGTAATGTGATTTTCCGCAATTTCTAGCAGCTTCTCTGTCTTACAATCTCATAAGCGAGCACGCCGGCTGCCACGGAAGCGTTCAGAGAGTCGATATCGCCTTTCATCGGAATTGTGGCTGTGAAGTCGCAGTTTTCTCTCACCAGACGGCTGACACCCTCTCCCTCATTTCCGATTACAAGGCCGATCGGTCCTTTGAGGTCGAGATCATACATTCTCTGTCCGTTCATGTCCGCGCAGACAAACCAGATGCCCTTTTCCTTCAGCATTTCCATGGTCTGCACCAGATTCGTCACCTTTGCCACCGGTGTGTAATTTAATGCACCTGCCGACGTTTTGGCAACGGTTGCTGTCAGGCCGACTGCGCGGTGCTTCGGCACGATGACACCATGTGCGCCTGCCAGGTTTGCGGTACGGATGATCGCACCGAGGTTATGCGGATCCTCAATGCCGTCCAGCAGAAGGATAAATGGCGGCTCCCCTTTCTCCTCTGCGCGCGCGAGGATGTCCTCAACGGTTGCATAACTGTAGGAAGCCACCTGTGCAATGACACCCTGATGCTTTCCGGTGGTGGACAGCTCGTCAAGACGTTCTTTTTCTACATAATTGATGATGGTATCGTGTTTTTTCGCCTCACGGATGATCGTGCGGATCGGGCCGTCCTGGCTGCTTGCAAGGACGAACAGCTTGTCCACGGTCTTGCCGGAGCGGAACGCCTCGATGACAGCGTTTCTTCCCTCTACCATGCCGCCTGTAAACTCCTCATCCGCCTGCTGTACTTCCTGTTTTCTGTCTCTGTCACGGTAATCTCGTTTCCCCTTAAAGTCACGTTTTTTTCCGTCTCTTCTCTCAAAGTTTCTCTTGTCGTTTCTGTTGTTTTCTCTCATATCATTCCTGTTCCGCGGTCCCAAAAGCAGTGGGAACTTTTGCTTTTTCAAAAGCCCCACTGCCCTGCCGCTTCTTTTTTATTTTCTGAATCTTATCTGCTCTCACACTTCGCCAAGTCCTGCCCGGATCAGGTCGATCATCCGCTTGTAGTCCCCTTTCAGGTACAGATACCCCATCACGGCCTCAAACCCGGTTGCCCGGCGGTAGTCGATCGTGGACGCATTTTTGGCCTTGGTATAGGATTTCGCATTTCTGCCTCTTTTATAAATCTGTTTTTCCTCTTCGGTAAACAGCGGCTCCAGAATTTCAATCATCGCCGACTGTTTCTCCGCCTTTACAAGCCCTGCCGCATGGCGGTGCAGCTTGTTGACCTGCATATTTGCTTTCCGCACCAGAATCGTGCGGATGACGATCTCATACGCAGCATCCCCGATGTAGGCCAGCGTAAGCGGCGAATACATGCGGATGTCATGCTGTTCCAGTCCGAATACCTCCGAAAGATAATCCTTCTCCCCGAAAACCGCCTCTGGAAAAAGCTCCTCGTTTTCTGTCTCTTTGCCCACTTCCGTCACTTCTGTTCTGTCCTTTCTTTTTTCCTCATCTGACGCAGCTCGCCCTCCAGCTCGAGCACACGGTTCGTAAGCTCCGTATTCTCCTGCTGCAGTACTTTGATATCCTCGAAAATCGGGTCCGGCAGATGAATGTGATCCATGCTTTTTCTCGGAATCCGCACATCATTCTGCTTCACAATGTGCCCCGGCACGCCGACGACGGTACAGTTCGGCGGAACCTCCTCGATCACAACCGATCCGGCTCCGATTTTGGAGTTTTCCCCGATCGTAAACGATCCGATGATCTTCGCACCGGCGCTGACCATAACATTGTCCTTCAGCGTCGGATGACGTTTCCCGGTCTCCTTACCATTACCGCCAAGCGTCACGCCCTGATACAGCGTCACGTTGTCTCCGATAATGGCTGTTTCTCCGATAATCACACCAGAACCATGATCAATAAACAATCCCTTTCCGATCGTCGCACCCGGATGGATTTCGATACCGGTTTTTCTCGCTGCCCGCTGTGAAATCCACCTGGCCAGAAAGTAATGGCCTTTCAGATATAGCTTGTGCGCCCGTCTGTACTTCAGCATAACACGAAATGAAGGATACAGCAAGACTTCCATGGGAGAATGTATCGCCGGATCCCGCTCCTGAATCACCTGAAATTCCTCTTTAAAATACGCGAAAAAACTCATCTTTCCTCTCCTTGCCTCCTGCCGGGACTTTTTCAGATTTTTATTTCTTACCACCTTTTTTGCCCGAAGGGCAATATTCAAAAACGGAGCTGTTTCATCTCCGATAAAGACGAAATAGCTCCGTGGTTCCACTTTACTTTAAGGGCACACCTGCCCTCTTCTTTTCTTCTGCATAACGTGCAGGACCCGTGCCGGACTACCCACTTTTTCCGCTTCACCCGGCCAGCTTCCGGACGCACTTCAAAAACCCTCATTTCAGGCAGCTTCCAGCCCCATTTGTCTGCCATTCTCTGTGAAACAATTCTGATTTTCTACTTTTTCCGTTCCAAGCCTTTTTCTGTTTCCGTTTGTTCTAGTTTATGCAAATTTTTCTCGTTTGTCAAGCAAATTTCCGCCGGATCCACTTGCTGATTTCGACCGCCGGAATGACAAGCAGTCCAAGGCCGATCGCCACATCATATTCCAACGCGCTGATCCGCTCAAAACCGAACGCACTCGACAGTACCGGGATGTAAATGACGGCGGATGTGAGGACAAATGAGAGTGCCATCGCGCCCCACAGATACTTGTTCTGATGCTTCATATGGAAAATAGAACCTTTCCGTGATCTCATATTGAAGGAATGGAAAATTTCCACCATAGAGAGTGTCAGAAACGCCATCGACATGCCGTCCGGGCTGTTGACGATTTCCCAGCGGCCGGCTTCCAGATAGTGGCCGATGAAGTAGGACGCCAGCGTCAACACCGTAATCACGATGCCCTGAAACGCAACATCAAAGCCGAGGCCGTCCGCAAAAATACCGTCATCCGCATTTCTCGGCGGGCGTTTCATGATGTCTGCCTCACCGTCCTCCATACCGAGCGCCAGCGCCGGGAAGCAGTCCGTAATCAGGTTGATCCAGAGCAGATGCACCGGATTTAAAATCGTAAAGCCCATCAGCGTCGCGCAGAAAATCGACAGCACCTCGGCAAGGTTCGATGCCAGAAGGAACTGAATTGCCTTGCGGATATTATCGTAGATTCGTCTTCCTTCCTCAACCGCCGCGATGATCGTCGCAAAGTTGTCGTCCGCGAGCACCATATCTGCCACGTTTTTCGTCACATCCGTTCCCGTGATGCCCATTCCGATGCCGATATCCGCACGCTTGATCGACGGCGCATCGTTGACTCCGTCTCCTGTCATCGCGGTGATTCTGCCTTTCCGCTTCCACGCATCGACGATCCGCACTTTATGCTCCGGCTGGACGCGTGCGTAAACAGCATATTCCTCGATTCTCCGGTCAAGCTCCTCATCGCTTAACTGGTCAATCTCGGCTCCCGTTACCGCTTTCCAGCCCGCCTCCAGAATACCCAGCTCTTTTGCAATAGCAACCGCTGTGTCTTTGTGGTCACCCGTAATCATCACCGGACGGATGCCTGCCCCGCGGCATTCCCGGATCGCATCGACTACTTCCGGCCGCACCGGATCAATCATACCGCAAAGTCCTAAAAAGCAGAGATCCTGCTCCAGAAAGTCCGGCTCCTGGGAGGACGGCATCTGGTTCCACGCTCTTCCTGCTGCCGCCAGCACGCGGAGTGCCTGGTCTGCCATCGCCTTGTTCTGCGACAGGATTTCCTGCCGGAATGCTTCTGTCATCGGCTGTTTTCTGCCGTCACGCCAAACGGAGGTACACCGCTTCAGAATCTCATCCGGTGCGCCTTTTGTGCAGGAAAAATACGTTCCGTCGTTTGCGCGGTGGATCGTTGTCATGCGTTTCCGCATCGAATCAAACGGCGCTTCCCCGACACGCGGATACTGGACGGACAGACTCTTCTTCGGGCATCCCTCTTTCTGCGCATCGTTGACCAACGCACATTCCGTCGGTTCTCCGACTGCCTCGCCGTTTTCGTCCGGCTCCGCATCGGAGCAGAGTGCCATGACGGATACGAGACGTTTTATATCGCTTCCCTCATGTTTTACCACGGTCATCTTATTCTGGGTCAGCGTTCCTGTCTTATCCGAGCAGATCACCTGCGTACAGCCGAGCGTCTCGACAGCCGTCAGTTTCCGGATCACCGCATTCCGCTTTGACATTTTGGTCACACCGATGGAAAGCACGATTGTGACAACTGCTGCAAGTCCTTCCGGAATTGCCGCTACGGCAAGGCTGACGGCTACCATAAAGGTATTTAAGATGTTCTGCGGCGTCACGCCCTCTTTTAAAATGCCGACAACGAAAATCACGGCACAGATGGCGAGCACCATCACGCTTAAGATTTTGCTGAGCTGGTTCAGCCGCTTCTGCAGCGGTGTGCTCTCATCCGCCGACTGCGTCAGAACATGGGCGATTTTTCCCATCTCGGTTTTCATACCCGTTCCGGTGATAACAGCGCGGCCGCGGCCATAGACAACGGTGCTTCCCATATAGACCATGTTTTTCCGGTCCCCGAGCGGAACCTCGCTGGCTGCGCCGGCGTTCAGAACATCCGCTGTTTTATTGACCGGGACAGATTCTCCCGTCAGCGCTGCTTCCTCGATTTTCATGCTGGCACTCTCTAAAATACGGCCATCCGCCGGAACAGCATCGCCCGCTTCGAGAATTACAATATCACCGGGTACGAGCTCCTCGCTCTTTTTCACTTCCATTTTCCCGCCGCGCATCACCTTCGACGTGGCTGCCGCGATCTCCTGCAGAGCTTCAATCGCTTTCTCTGCCTTGCTCTCCTGCAGAACACCGAGCACCGCATTAATGATGACAACGGCGAGAATAATGACCACATCAGCGTACGATTCGCCTTCATACGCCGATGTGATGCCGGAAATCAGCGCTGCGGCGAGCAGGATCAGGATCATCGGGTCTTTCAGCTCTTCGAAAAACCGCTGCAGATTGCTCTTCTTTTTTCCCGCCGCCAGCCGGTTAGGTCCGTGTTCGGAAAGCCGCCGCGCAGCTTCCGCCTCGGAAAGTCCCTGCTCCGTTGTCTGTAACTCATCAAGAATCTTCGAACTTTTTTCCAGATACTCTTTCATTTCCATCCGTCCTTTCTTCTGAAAACGCTTTTTGCGTTCCTGTGATAAGTTCCCACTGGTACACTGGTCTCTTTCTATATAGAAAAAGACCTATCCGCACCATATTTGTTGATACAGATAAGTCTTGTCATTTCATACAAAGCCAGAAGAAATGCTTTTTCTTCGGTTGTTGGCCTTATAGCGTCACGTATGCCGCCGACTACTCCCTTATTCTTCTTCCAGTCTACCACATCTTCCGGCCTTGTGCAATCGCATTTCTCTTTTATTCTTCTGCGTTCTTTGCGCATCCCGGGCAGCCGCTGCATCCGCCTGCGATCCGGTCGTCCGGCATCAGGTCGAGTGCCTTGGAAATGCAGCAGATCGCCTGTGCGGAAATTCCCTCTTTCTTTCCGGTAAAGCCAAGTCCTTCCTCGGTCGTTGCCTTGATATTGACCTGATCCTCTTCGAGATGAAGCGCCTCCGCCACATTTTTCACCATCGTGTCGATGTATGGCAGGAGCTTCGGCTTCTGTGCAATAACGGTTGCATCGATATTTTCAATCAGATACATCCGCTCCTCGAGCATCTCACCGACTTTTTTCAGCAGTTCGATGCTGTCGGCGCCCTCATACGCCGGATCGTTGTCCGGAAAATGGCGTCCGATGTCCCGCAGTGCTGCAGCACCGAGAAGCGCATCCATAATGGCATGAACCAGCACATCCGCATCGGAATGTCCCAGAAGGCCATATTCATACGGGATTTCCACACCGCCCAGAATCAGTTTCCGGTTTTCCACCAGTTTATGCACATCGTAACCCATTCCTACTCGCATTGTTCGTTCCTCCGCTTCGTTACTTTCTAGTTAAATCCATACAGTTTCTGCGCTACCTTGTAGGCATAGACTGCAATTTTCTGTCCCGGTTTTGATTTGCTGCTCATAACAGTTCCGAAAATGCCGTGGCGGATGCGGAAGTAATCGGCTGCATCCTCCTGTTTCAGGTATCTCCACAGATCGTTCTTTTTCTCGAGATTTTCTTCCGTTCCGGAGCGCATCATCATCACGGAAGAAACCGTCATAATAATGGTCAGATAGCTGATCATATATTTCCGCAGGTGCTTCGACAGCCCTTTCTGTTCACCAAGGTAATCGATCATCAGCTTGTTGACACGGATCTGCTGGTCAATTCTGCCGATCATGACTTTCTCGTTAACCGACTGGTCGGCTCTTCCAATAAAGTAGCGGTAGAAATTGACATCGAGATAATACATCGTTTTGACGTACGGAAGCGGAATAAACGCAACCAGATTATCCACATAGAAGGTGTGCTCCGGCAGCTTCATGCCGCACTCTCTTAAAAGAGAAGTCCGGTAAATCAGCGAATGCATCAGCAGATAATGTGTTTTGCCGAGAGCTTTCGCCTCATCCCATCCGAAAAAGCGGCCTTCCGGCAGCGATTTCGCATAGCGCATCACACGTTTTCTCTTGGCGCCCTCTTTTTCATACACATAGTTACTGATCAGAAGGTCGAGTGTTTTCGGTCCGCGTACGACTTCTGCCAGAACATTTAAAATCTTCTGGTATGCCTCTGGGTTTACCCAGTCATCACTGTCCACAACCTTAAAGTACAGACCCGTCGCATTTTCCACACCCGTGTTGACTGCTCCGCCGTGGCCCTTGTTTTCCTGATGAATCGCTTTTACAATCGTCGGATATTTTTCCTGATAGCGGTCTGCAATCTCTGTGGTTCCGTCCTTGGAACCATCGTCCACGATCAGAATTTCTACTTCTTCTCCGCCGACCAGCAGCGAATCGATACATTTCTCCATATATGCTTCTGAATTATAGCATGGTACTGCAATTGATAAAATCTTCATCTTTTTTCTCCCTGCTCTTTTTTGCTCTTCTGCCGTTTCAGGCACGTTCCAGATCTGTGTATTTTGCGTATTCCGCAAATGCAGACGGAATGGCATATCTTTCAGCCGCGGTTTTCGCATCCGCAAAAATCAATCCGGCTTTTTCTTCCCCTTCCTGCTCCACATCGTTTCCTGCAATTTTAATAGCGTATCCTGTGATATGCCACTCGACATGGGAAAAAATGTGCTTGTACGGCGGCAATGCCTGAATATGAAGCGGCGTCACGCCGAATTTTTCTGCCTCTTCAAGTGCTTCCTGTTCGGAGAGTACGCCATCGAAGTTCGGGAACTCGTAAAGTCCCGCCAGAAGTCCTTTTTTCGGCCGTTTCCGCACTGCTGTGTGCGCACCGTCCAGAAATAACAGAACGGTTCTGTCTTCGATTCTGCGCGGCTTTGCGCTCTTTTTAAACGGATATTCCGTCCAGGTCTGATGCTGTCCCGCCAGACACTGGTCAAAAAGCGGACAGACTTCACATTTTGGTGCGCCGTTCGGCAGACAGACCATTGCGCCGAGATCCATCATCGCCTGGTTGAAGGCTCCCGGATCTTCTGCCGGCATGATTTCGGTCAATTCCGCTTCCACGCGGTTTTTCACGGACTGCTTTAAAATGTCCTCACCGTCCTCCCGGAGGCGTGCCATCACACGAAGCACATTTCCGTCCACCGCCGGCACCGGAATGCAAAACGCGATCGATGCAACGGCTCCCGCTGTGTAATTTCCAATTCCCGGAAGTCCTTTTAAGGCTTCGTAATCTGCCGGAAATACACCGTCATACACTTCCATAATTTTCTGTGCGGCCTTCTGCATATTCCGCACACGGTTATAGTAACCAAGGCCTTCCCAGAGCTTCAAAAGCTTTTCCTCGGGACAGACCGCAAGTGCTGCGACATTGGGCAGTTCACGCATAAACCGCTCATAAAACGGCTTGACCGCCTCCACCCTCGTCTGCTGGAGCATAATCTCGGAAACCCAGATTTCATACGGGTTCTTTTTTTCTCTCCACGGCAGCACTCTTTTATTTTCGCCATACCATTTCAATAATGGCTTTGTGATTGTGTCCTGCATAGTAATCTCCTGTTAATACGTCATTCTTATTTTGCCACATTTTCCTCCAAAATGCAAAATAAACATTGCGCTCTCACGTGTTTTTGATTAAAATTAATAAATACTTTAAAAGAATAACCAAAACCCTTAAGATATGGAGGAAAAACTCTTGATCGACAGTATTATTTTTGATGTGGACGGCACCCTGTGGGACTCCACAGACGTTGTTGCCGACGCATGGAATCAGATTATGGAAAAAGAAACTGATATGACACCAAACCTCACCGGAACCGTGTTAAAAGGCCTGTTCGGCCGCCTGCTCCCGGATATCGCCGCCGTCATTTTCCACGAATATCCAAAGGAGCGCCAGTTAGAACTGATCGATGCATGCTGTGCCAAAGAGCATGAGGCACTTCTTGCGACACCGGCTCCTGTTTATCCGGGACTTGTCGATGCACTTTCTATTCTTTCCAGACATTACCCGCTTTATATCGTAAGCAACTGCCAGGCGGGCTATATCGAAGTTTTTCTGGAAGCCACAGGCCTCGGTCACTATTTCAAAGGCCATCTCTGTCCTGGCGATACCGGAAAGGCAAAGGCAGACAACATCCGTACAATCATCGAACAGAACCATCTGCAGCACGCGGTCTATGTCGGCGATACCGACGGCGACTACAAGGCGACACGCGAGGCCGGAATCCCGTTTGTCCATGCCGCATACGGTTTTGGTCAGACCGAAAACCCGGACTACACCATCACTTCCCCGATGGATCTTGTCACACTGTTCGTACCGGAAAATTAATTTTTAACAGTTTCTTTCTCAAAAAAATACGCATTCCTGTTTTGATAACGGAATGCGTATTTTTTATGTTCTATTTCTTCTTTTCTCAGCTCTCGCCCTTACCTGGGTAATCATCGTCACCCGTATGGTCTCCCTGATCCGGTGCGCTCGGCTCCTGGGTCGGTTCCGGTGTGGACGGGGTCTCGGTCGGTGCTACGGTCGGCTCCGGCGTAGACGGGATCTCGGTCGGTGCTGTGGTCGGTTCCGGCGTAGACGGGGTCGATGGAGTTGATGGGGTTGATGGAGTTGATGGGGTTGACGGAGTTGACGGCGTGTAATCATCGTACGTGTAGGATGGCGTTCTCGTCGGCGTTACTGTCGTGGTATTCGTCGTATCATCGACATTTTCGTCATCTGCTTCCGGTGCCTGTGTCACAGTAAGCGTGTCTTCACTTACCTCATAAGCTTCGGAATAATAAATGATAACCGGTGTTCCGTCATCGACATTGTCATATAATGCCTGTGCCACTGCAGTCGGAAGTGCAACAGATCCTGTCGTCGATCCTGCAGTCAGATACAGGTTTCCGCCGAAACTACTTCTCCAGGAAGCATCGTAGAAACCAATCTCTCCGTTGAACGGAATCCAGGAATCCACATCTCTTTCCCAGGAATAGCTGCCGTCTGCCTGAAGCTCTCCGTGCAGTTTTTTCTGGCTTTCTTTTGCTGCGGTTGTGTAGATACCCGGCTTCGTGTAGCTGCTCTGCTCCATCAGACCGGTTACACAGTCACCGTCGACAACCAGATTTCCATCTTTGTAGAGCCAGATATGCTGACGGCTGGCATCAACCTCAACATACGTCTTGCCGAATCCGTTGTTCTCTGTGGAAGCAGCAAACTCTCTCTGCGCATACTGCGGCTCTCTTGCGTCTGCTGCGTGAGCATCTACTTCTTCTGCGATCTTTGCTATCTCCTGCTCCTGATCCACTTTCCATCCGTAGCCTTCCTGGCTGATGGTCACGCCGCCTTCGATACCGGTTGCCGGGAAGGTGTGATCCTTGCCATCGGTATCAATCGCTGCCGCAAGATTTGCCACATATTCTTTTACTTTTTCATTCCACTGGTTTTCATCTTTGGAATAATTTCCATCCGCATCGACCGCCAGCCAGTCTTTCATGGTATTTCCGTCAAGAACCTGTGTTGTTCCATCCGGCATACTGTATGTGATACTTGCGCGTACCAGTTCATTTAACTGATCCTTCTGTGCATTCAGTGTTTCGTCATCTGCTGTTACCAAGGTTCCGTCGTAAACGCCTGCTTTTTCAAGATCCACTTCGGTATCCGCATTGATCAGCGCGTTTTCGATGCACTGTTTTGCAAGGGTAAGATCCATTCCCTCACCCATAACAGCATCCACAATCTCAAACTCATTGTTCTGGAAGGTGATGTAGGCGCTGGCCGGTGCATTCTCACCGTCTGCGGACTGGAATTCGTCAAATCCATCAATCACCGCATCCAGTTTTTCCTGACTGTACTGCATGGTGACCTGGGAATCTTTCTCTTTTCCGCCATTTCCCAGGAACCAGAGGAAACTGTTCTGTTTCTTTAACACGCTCTCCACGCTGCCGTCTCCGGCGTAGGTGTAGTCGATGTCTTTTCCGCTGACACTCTTCGTATCATTGTCTTTGAATTTTACATTTAAGGTATAGTTTGCAGCCTGCTCTTTGATTTTCGTTTCTGCCTCTTTGGCCGTCATATCCGAGCAGTCTACTCCGTTGATGGTTGTTCCGTTGAAAAAATAATTCTGGTAATGGAACATTTTGCTTCCATAGAAAAAGCCTCCCACAGCAATAACAGCAACGGCTGCAACGGCGATAACCGCACCGCCTTTTCCCTTTTTCTTCTGCGGTTTTGCGCCATGCGGAATGTACTCTTCGTCGTCATCCTCATAATCGTCGTAGTCATCATCCTCATCGTCTATTTCCGGCATTGGGATATGGCCTACCGTGTCGCTGACGAGGCGCTCCATTGCGGCTTCCACCTGATCACCAAGCACTTCTTTCTCCGAACCCTTGGTCTCTGTCTTCTCTTCTCCCAGCAGATCATCCTCATCTGCGAATGGATCGTTGATGATCAGATCATCATCCACCATCACTTCTTCCGGTTCCGATTCTGTTTTTGTCTCCGCCGGCGTCTCTTCGATTTCTTCTTCCTCTTCTGTAAATTCCGGAATCTCGATGTCCTGCGTCACAGGCTCCACTTTGGTCTGCTTCATTTTCTGCTTCGCTTCTTCGTCTTTTGCACGCTCAGTTGCCTCAAGGACACTTCGCAGATTACTTAAATTTGCAGTCTCATCCGGGATGTGATCTTCGCTTTTTGTTTCTTTGCTTTCAAATTCAATGGAGTCTTCGATGTCTGCCAGTTCTTCCTGGAATGTTTCACCGCTCTCCTTTTCCGCCAGGTCACGGTCAATCTCTTTTTGCAGGGCAGCCCAAAGTTTACCGTCCTTTAAATCATCATCTTCAAACTTCATATTTTTTGCTCCTCATAGTTCTGTGTCTGCACTTTACTTACTTCTCTTCTTTTTTCCTTGTTTCAACTCACAGTCGGTATTTTCACGGAGTCTGACATGTCGAAAATAGTTCGACTGTGACTTACCTCATGTCAGTGGAGGATACCGATTTCTCTCCGCCCGCCACTACCGTTATGTTTCTTTTAACAATTCATCCCACCGCTTTAGAAGCGGGGGACTTCTTGTCTACTGATGTTAAAAATGCCCCTATAGATTTCTTCTTTTGTCCAAGGGCACATACACTGTTAAGTATATCATAAAATTCGACAAAAAAAAGCAAAAAATTTGGTTTTGGCAAATTTCTCACTTTTTTCGTAAATCACCTATGGAATTCGTAAAAAAATACCTTCTGCAGCGCTTCTCCGAGGAAAATTCCAAGGGCAATTGCGCCTGCCGCGGTCGCTGTCTCTAAAAGATACGTTCCAACCATGTTTTCCGGCCCCATAACGATCGAGTAGACGATGCGGTACATACCGGCTCCCGGCACCATCGGAAGAATGCCCGGGATCACGAAAAGGATCACCGGCGCTTTGAAATGACGCGCCATTGCCTGGGAAACCAGGGCGACGGCAACGGCGGCAAGAAAGTTCTTCATCAGAATGCCGTCGTTGAATACTTCCACGATCAGATAGACCGCCCAGCCGATCATACCGACACCGGCCGTGTAGCATTCCAGCTTTTTTGGTGCGTTCAACAGTCTTGAAAATCCCCAGATTGCAACCCAGGCTCCAAGGGATTTCAGGATGATTTCACCTGCTATTCTCATATTTTTGCTTTAACCTCATCTTTTTTCTGTATCGGTTTTCTCTACCGCACCAGTGGACGGAGCAGCAGCATGCCAAGTCCCACGCCGATTGCGATGGCCGCAGCGGTTACAAACGCCTCAAGCATCCGTGCCGCACCGGAAATGTAGTCGCCGTGCAGGGTATCATACACCGCATTCGTGATCGCCACACCCGGTACGAGGGGCATGATCGATGCAATGATAATGACGTTCAGATCCATGGTCCCCGGCAGGTAATGAACACAGAGAATAGATGTGACCGCCAGCAAAAATGACCCGATACAGTTCACAAGAAACGACTGCATCCCGGCTTTTTTTCCTCCGTAAACACCGATTCCTGATATAAAACCTGCAAGTGCAGATGCCAGCACTTCGTAGAACCCGGCTCCGAACATGATTGCAAAGCCTGCGGTCGTCGCCATCATCGCGAGCAGATTTTTTTTAATTTCCGACTTGGCACGATAGATATCCCGCACCCGGTGGAACAGCGCATCCAGGTCGATATTTCCTTCGCAGAAATCGCGGGAAAGCTGATTGACCGCATGGATCCGGTTCAGATCCGTTGCACGGCTCTCTACGCTGCGCATAACAGTCATGGAATCCATCGCCGGGTCGTCGAGCGTTACCACAAAGCCGGTCGTCAGCGCCAGTACATCCGCAGTTTTCAGGCCGGACATGCGCAGCATCCGCAGCATGGTATCCTCCACCCGCCACGTCTCCGCCCCGCTTTCCAGCAGGATTTCTCCCGCCATGACCGCGGTGTCCAGCAGCAGTTTATAGTCCATAGTTTTTGTCCTCTCAAATGTAACTCATATTTCACACATGCCAAACGATTGTACCATGAAGCAGTGTTCACTTTCAAGTTAATTCTATGCAAATTCGGCGATATCCGGGCGTTGGGATGTTCCGATGTTCACCCGCGCCATTCACAAATCTTTTCAAAGTTTCTTCAAACTCCATTCACACTTTCCTCACATATGACAACTATACTAAACGTATCAAAACAAAGGGACAACAAATCATCTTCCTCTATCTTTCAACCGTTGTCCCAACCTAATATTCTTTCCAATTTATATAGATTTTTCTTTTTCATAATGCCGGTGTTTCTGCCAGAAGAAATACCGGCCCTCCTTTTTTTATCCCCCAAAAAGAAGTGCCGACATCCCGTCTATGTACTATTCTTCAAATTTTACAACCAATGTCTTGTCCCCGACCGTCTCGGACAGCATTCCGGTAATCAGTGTTTTCGCCTGTTCCTGTGCCATCGTTTCCAGGTCATCCATTTCTTTCGTCTGCTGCTCTACATCCTCCTTCGCACTCGCGATTGCATCCATCGCATCTTCCTTCCGCTCCCAGTTCAGAAGCGCTGCCTTCTCATCGTAATACTGGATGGAATCATTGTCGATGGAAATATCAAAAATCTCCACTGCCGGAAGTGTAACTGTTACTTCTGAATCCGTCACCTCCGTATTCGCCTTCGAGAGATCCACGCCCGCACGTACCTCTGCACGGTATGTCATATTAAACGCCTTCTGCGTCAGAAACGGAATCGACCCGTCCGAGTAATGAATCAGCCCGTTATAAATCATCTTCGCCGACGTCAGCTCCCCCGCCGCCTCCAGCTTGCTGTCAATAAACGTCCCCGTAATCTCCGGCTCCCGGTCCCGCCGCAACGACTGCGTCAGATAAACAACCATTCCAGCAAGGATTACTACGATCAGAAGATAAATGACAGCTTTTACCGTGCCGCGGCTTCCATTCTTTTCTCTGCTCACGTTACACCCACTCCCTTCTCATGTTTCATTTTTCATTATTTTTGAATATGTTCTGTGGCTCTATTGTACCTTATTTACACCATAAAAAACAGTCCTGCTTTACAAAAATATCTTAAAATTCTGTAAATCCTGTTCTGTTAGACTTTTCTTTTAAACAATACGAAAAAAGAGTGAAGATTTTGTATCTTCACTCTTTCCTAATACAGGGGATGAGAGAATCGAACTCCGTAGAAATTCCAATTTTTCCCCTTCTTCCGCCTGCAAACCCGCATAAACACTAGTTTTTTGGTTTCAACAACTCTGGATTTTTTTGATTACCTTATGATTACCTTTTTTCATCAGATTATATATTTACTGCCTTTTTTATCTGCTCTATCTGATGTTCTCTCGTTCGATTAGAAAAATAGTAATATTTTCTGCTTGTTTCTATTGTCGTATGCCCCAACTGATTCATAACTAAGGAATCTTCGCATCCGGCATCAATCAATGTTGTTCCATACGTCTTTCTTCCCTTGTGAATGGATCTGTGATGAAGACCCACTGCCTTCAATACAAGATCCAATCTTTTATTAAAGGTGTTTCCCCTGATTCTTTTTCCCGAGCTATTCTCAAACAAGTATTCTCCCGATGGATTGATTTCTTTTATCATTCGCAAAGTTTCTATTCCCCCGTCTGATAAAATAATATCACGCATTCCTGCTTCTGTTTTGGCAAATTCTCGTACATCAACAACGTTTTTACCGTCTTCGTTTTTATAACGAATTTCTGTTCTACGAATTTTTAAAATATTGCCACCAGCCCAGTCCCCGGGTTTCAATGCTGAAAGCTCTCCGACTCTGACTCCTGTTTGCAGTACCAGCAAAACTCCCAAATTCCAGATAGTTACATTTCTTTTCAAATAATCAACAAGAATCGGAATTTCATCTTCTGCAAACACTTGATCTTCTTTTTCTATTACTGTTTTTTTGAATATTTTTCTTGAAAGATCCAAATCTCCAAAAAATTCAGAGATCGAAATGTCCGTGCATTTTTTCTTTTTTGCATACATCCACATTCCTCGAATGATGATTCGCAAACCAGAATAGGATTTCATTGTAAGATTTTGTTCTGCTATTTGTCTTCGAATGAAATCTTCCAATTCGTCACTATCAATCTGTTTTATTTTCTTTTTTGCGAATCCTGTATTGACAAAAAACCTTTCAAAATCCGTTTTATAGCGGTCTGCACTTCCCTTTTGGATTTCTTTATACATCAGTTTTCTTTCAATCCATTCATTAAATACGCTTTCAACACTGGGATTGTTATTGTAATATTCAACAATACAATCTTTTATTTTTTCTTCTGTAGCTCGCTTTTTTAGAACCCTTCCTTTTTTCTCGTTTGGTAAATAGGTGTACCAGTTTCCATTTTTTCCTTGCCATACATCATATGGATGTTGTGCTAATAACTGTTCATATTTTTTCATCTCATACGATGCAGCTATTTCTTTTATATCAACTATATCATTTTCCTGTGCGAACTTCAATAATTCTGTATCTGAAAATTCCATAAAGCTACGCTGCCATGTTTCTGCTCTGCCATTTATCAACATCCTTCTTCCCTTATTGCTTTACTTTACGATACGTTACGTTGGGCGTGCTGATCTGGCTTTTCCTTTCTGAAAAAGGCTTATCTGGAATAGACCGGATAAGCCCTCTTACTTTTTCTTTTGTTGTCTCTTTTTTTTCTTTTATTCCGGCTCGATTTCTTCTGTTCCCGGCTCCTCGTCGGTGGGGTCTTCTTCTATGTATTTCATATAAAACTCTCTTGCCGCCGGGTTCCATACTTTCTCATTGACGGGGCGCTGCTTCCATTCCTCTTTTTCTCCGGCTGCGATTAACAGCTTTTCCCGCTGGTATTTCTCTGTCTGCTTGTCTTCCAATGGGACTTCCTCGTATGCGAATGCTTTTTGTATCTGGTAAATGGTTACCTCTTCCCGGATCACTCTTCCGGTTTCATGCTCCACGATGCGGTATTTCTCACAGTAGCCCGGGCGGCGGTTTGCCTTGTATCCCTGCCAGATCTGTATCATGTCCCAGCCAAGTTCTTTCATGACTCTTAAAATCCGCCAGTAGGTATAAGGCAGCCAGTCATATACCCGCCGGAACTCTACCCCCTCTTCGAGTTCGATTTCTTCCGGGACGATATATTTTTTCTTTTTCACGCCCTGCTCTTCGTCCTTGTTTCTTTCGTCCATCTCTTTCCCTCATTTCCTAATTAAATGGGCATTCGTCCGCGGGTTCCAGTTTGTGAAACTCTTTGTTCCGGTTCAGATATTTTTCGACCGAATCGTATTTCACAATGGTTCCGTCTTCCAGATACACTTGTACCTCATGAATCCGGCGGAGGAATGCCGCCCACGTTTCCGGGCTTTCTTTTTGCACCTCTGTATACTGGTCTTCCAGTGGGATATTCGTTGTTATGAATACCCTGTTATAACAAACGACTTTATTGCAGTATCTCGCCGGGAGCGTCACCGGGTATACATCCAGATAGTTCAGCATGTCCGATATTTTAAAGGAACTACGGAACTCTTCGAACACGATGACCGCGTGACCGTCGTATTGGTCAAAGGGATGCCCTCCTCCATTTTCAATCACGCGGTAAACGTTACTGTCTCCGTAAGCGTCCATGATGGATCTTGTTTTTCCCCTTCCCGTCGCTCCCCAGATATAGGTAACGTGCAGATCCAGTCTGCGTTTTCCTTTGAATTTTTCGTTCAGAAACGCTTGTCGGATTTTCTCGATTTTATCCATGTAAAGGATCATGTCGTTGTTTTCCTGTAAAATTTCCGTTACCGTATATCCGGCTTCTACCATCTGCATGAGGTCTTCCAAATCGGAACGTCTGCCTTTTTGTGTCGGCATCGTCCCCCATTCCTCATAGGTGTTCGGGACGCTGGTTTCTGCTTTGTCGGTGTCTTTCCATTTGCCGCTCTTTTTGACGTATTCCACGTTATTTTTCGCGGTTCCGTTTGCTATGTCGATGTGGGCAGATGGGAAATATTTTTTTATTTTTCCAACTCGTACACGGGAATTGAAATGGATGTAAACGTGTGTGTGGTAGGTTCCCTGTTCTCCGATTTCATCCGCCATGCAGAAGAATTTGAGCGTCGGGAAACTCATGACCAGATTTTGTTTTATTTTTTCATGCCCCATATCGTACTTCTGAGGGTTATTGATGGTTAAAAGAAACGCCTGCCGCTGGATGCCGTCCATCCTCGATTTCCGTGGTTTTTCCGGCTCCTCCGTGGCTTCTGGTTCTTCCTTTATCTCCTCTGTGGCGGCGTTTTTCTTCTCTGTCTCTTTCTTTTCTTCGACCATTTGTTATTTCTCCTTTGTGCGTCCCATTGTCTTCGGGTTCTTATTTCGGGTTCTTATTTCGGTTTCTCTTAATGGGTTCATTACAAATCACTGTACCTTTCTTATATACTGGCTTTAAATTTTTGTGTTTCTTTTGTTTATGGTCTGCGAACAGGGTTTTGAGGGCTGGAAAGCCGCATAGATACTGGATTTTTTGAGTGGTGGTGGGCTTTTTTGTGCAAGCGGGGGTAATACTATACCCCCGCTTGCATCCCCTCTCAGCCTTCGCGCCGGACGTTACCGTCCGCGCTCTGCTCGAGGGTATCCAGCATGTGCTTTCTCCATCCCGGAACATCCGTAACCCACGGAATCTTAACTTCTTCTACTTCCCGACCATCCAACAGGATAACGCCCTCTCCCTGCTGATAGCTCCGTTCCGGCAGCTCCTCGCCGCTGAACAGCATATTCTTCTGTTCTTTGCTGAGTCTTCCCAGCGCAAGGATGCACATGAAGTTGTCCCGGCTGCCATTTGCAAACAGGGCGGCATCTGCCCGCTGCGTTACAATCCAGATTCCAAAATGCAAGCCCCTGCCCAGCATCAGAACTTCTGATACCGCATTCATAACATCCGCAGCCCTTTTCTCTTTGTTCTGCTTGTCCAGCATCTGCAAGCGGTTCAAAAATGCCGGGTATTCGTCGAAAATCAGAAGATACCGTTCTCTTTCTGCGCCGCCAGACTCTCTGGTTTCGTTAAACTTCCGGTAAAACGCCATGATGCCGTCATAGCACATTTCGCCTGTATAATAGTTTTCATAGCCATGCAGGAACCGGAAATCTTCGGAGTTTTTATAATCACAGACAAATACGTGCGTATTGGGATCTGCCTGTAATCTTCTGCCGAGCAGATACGAAACTGCCACTGACTTTCCAGAACCGGAACTTCCCGTAATCAGTGCATGGCAATGGGTATCTATCCCCGTCTGAATAGATGATTTCGTCTGATACTGATGTGCTATTTTTGCATCGTATCCCCATGTCATCCGATCCCCTTTATTTTCTCCCCACACCTCTTCCAGTGTGCAGATGCCCTGCGCCTTTCTCTGGTCTTCAATTTTTGCCTGTTCCCGTTTCTTTCTAAGGGCTTCCAACCAGCTTTTTCCTGCATCATTACGCGCTATGGCGATCTCCATATACTCCGGGTATAAAGTTACCATGAACAACGAACTGTTTTCACCACACCACATACTATATTTCATCATATGATCTGCAAGGCAGCCGCCCAGCACTTTCGTGACCAGTGTTTTAAATTCCTCTGAATTTTTCTGTCCGGCATCCCCGTAAACGACGGAAATTCGATAGGCATAAACATTTTCATTATACCGGATGTCGATACACCGGAAGAACTGGAACAGTTTGCCAAGCTCCACAAGTTCCTCGTCTGCAACTTTTGGATTGAAGCACTGTCTTTCCCCATCCCAGCCGATATGCGTCATATACTGGACAGGCGGCTTTGCAAACGCTTCTTTCCAGCTCCATGCAAACACTTCTTTGATCTTCTGAATGCAGAATGATGCGGCTTCTCTGGTTGTGCAGTGTTTTACCGTCTGTACGACACATACCGCCACGCCGTACCAAAACAGAACTACTAATAAAAGAAATATTGTTTTTACCATATTGTTTCTCCTTCATTTGTTGTGCGAAGAGAGGGGCACGCCCCCCCTCTTCTTATTATTTTTCGTTTACAATTTTCACTGACTCGGCACGGATAGAATCTTCGATGAGTCCACTTCGACGGTTATAGTACGCACCAACTGTTGCACTAATGAACTCAACGAAAATATTTTCGCCATTCTCCTGTAACTCTGCCAGTTGCTTTGGTTCAATTACTGGGAGCTGATCTGGAACAAAAATCTGAACCGTTCTGTAATTTCCTGCATTAGTTGCTAGATAGGTGTATCCATCTATCTGGTCTGTTGCCGTTCCGTTTTCGAAGTGTCGCCGTGCCGTAATATCGGTCAGAACGAACACCGATTCAGAAAAAAAATCTTCCAGTGGATACCTCCGGCTTGTAATCATTGATGCTTTCATCTTTGTCACCTCCTCTTTGTTGATGCTATTATGATAAGGCATTTTTTTTGAATACGGCGAGTAAATAACTTGAAAAAGTTGAATAAAGGCAACTCTGTTAAAATGTTTTTCAAGCCCTAGAACATGTCGATTTTTCCTTCCTTTTGCTCAAAGATGCCATAATCCCCCCTATTATGCCTATCCTTGACCTCAAAAAATCAAAACACCCCTATACATGCCCGAAATACCCCCTCTTGATGGCTAACCTGAAAAATGCCCATTTTCCCCCAGACATTCTGCTTTCTCTCCAAAACATTTCATTTTTTGTCCCGAATTTGCTAAAAACACCTTGTTTACCCCTCATATACCCCCTTCGATGCCTACCCCTGAAGAACTCGCTTCTAAAACCAACTGTTTTTTTGTCCCCTGACATTTAGAAAACCTCCTTTATAGGTACCGGCGCATGCCGAGTACTAGTAAAGGAGTGATCTATATGTCACCAAATAATAATATTTTAGGAGCTAACGTGCGACGTCTTCGCAAAAATCGGGGGATGACACAAAAAGGACTGGGAAAAGCAGTTTTTCATGAGGAGACCTGGATTTCTAAGTTAGAGAATGGGCATTTGACTCCTTCTCCAGAAGATTGTTTAAAACTTGCTCAAACATTACGTTGTGACCTATCAGAACTTAAAGGGTCAAATTCAAGTAACGATTTTCGTGCATTACACCACCAAATTCTCGAGCGTCTGACAACGATCGAAACTCAAATTGAAATCACAGAAACGATCATACAGGCATTAGAAACTGATCTTTCCGCGTTAAACAAGTTCTCTTCCTTTTTTGCCGCACCGCTAAAGAAGCATTTTTTGGTGATACTGCTTGAAAAACTGAGAATTTCACACACCAATTTAGCTGAACGATTAGGGGTTTCTGTTTCTCTTATCTCCAAATCTATCAGCAATGACTTACCAATTTCAGAAAATTTAGCAAAAAAAATAAGTTCACGAATTGAGTCTTTTCTTTTTTTTAAAGGTTTTTCAACCCCAAAAGAATTTTTAGATTTTTATGAAAAGGACCTGGCTGAATGTCGTTTAAACTTAATCAAGCTGAGAGATTCTTTACACGAAGAAAAAATTACTTTAACCGCTTCTGATGAAACTCTTATCAAAATGTCATTTGATTCTGAAAATTCAGATAACTAAATTCTTATATAGAAAAAGAGCCGCTTTTTATAGAGCGGCTCCTTCTATCAGATGTTATTATTTATCAGTCTTTTGTTTCGTTTTTCTTTTTGACCCATTCTTTTAAAATCAAATTAATATATTGACTGAAGCTTCGGTCATCCTCTTCAGCCATTTTGCGAATCTCCTCTACGATATTTTCATCGAGTGTAATGCTTACTTTTTCTTTTAATGGTTTCATATTTTTTTCCTTTTTCTCTTACTATATCATTCAGCAGGATAAGGTATTGACTTTTCTGATAAAGTAGGATAAAGTAGGATAAAAGACATATCTTTATCGAAAGGAGAATCACATGAAGAAAAACACAAAGAAAATTGCAACTGTAACTATGACCGGCGCGGTGCTGCTTGCTGCTCCGATCGCAATGAACGCGACTCCGATGCTGTCGGCGCAGACGGTAGACGCTGCCGTAAAGACGGGCTGGGTGAAAGAATCCGGCAAGTGGTACTTTTACAAGGACGGCGTGAAAGCCACCGGATGGCAGGAATGGGATGGAAAACGCTACTATCTGAATAGCGACGGAACCATGAAAGCAAATGAATGGATGATTGACACCGACGGAAGCATTTACTACTTCCGCAGCTGGGGCGGTGCTTACAAGAGCTGCAATGTTGTCATCAACGGAAGAAGCTACACCTTCGGCGCTGACAGCAAAATGCAAGGTTCCCAGTGGATCGTCAAAGGCGGTAAATGGTATCTTGCGAAAGATGGAAAGATTGCGACTGGCTGGCAGGAATGGCAGGGAAGTAAATACTATCTGAACAGTGACGGAACCATGAGAAGCAACGAGTGGCGTTTAGACGATACCGGAAAAATCCGTTATCTGTGCAGTTGGGGCGGGGCTTATAAAAATCGTTCTGCGAAGATCAATGGAAGAAGCTACACTTTCAACAACAATGCAGATGTGACCAATACCCAGTGGATCGCCATGGACGGCACATGGAAACTTGCAAAAGACGGACGGATCGCAACCGGATGGCAGACATGGGATAAGAATCTTTATTATCTGAACAGTGACGGCAGTATGAAAGCCAATGAAGCCTTTACTGACGGTGGAAAGCTCTATTTCTTCCGTAGCTGGGGCGGTGCTTATAAGAACTGCTGGTATACTTCCGGCGGAAAGAAATATTATCTGCACGATAACAGCGCAGCTTACCAGAACGAGTGGCTGAAAGCAGATGGAAAATGGTATTATTTCCAGAGTGACAGCACGATGGCAACTAACACATGGATTGACAATTATTATGTTGATGCATCCGGTGTCTGGATTCCGAACAAAGAAAAACCGACGGACAAATGGATCACCAGCGGAAACCGCAAATGGTATCGCCATGCCGACGGCAGCTATACAAAGAATGACTGGGAAGTCATTGATGGAAAATATTACAGATTTGATAAAGATGGCTGGATGGTAACCGGCTGGAAGAAGATCAATGACATCTGGTATTACATGGATAAGACAACCGGAGAGCGATATGGTGAGGGCTGGCATTGGATTGACGGCAGCTGCTACTATATGAATGCGAAGGGTGAAATGGCTGTTGATACTTGGATTGATGGATATTATGTAGATGCATCGGGAAAATGGATAAAAGACGCAAAAAAAGATCAGCATACACATAACTGGGTAGCTGAAACGAAGACGATTCATCACGAGGAAGAATACCATTATAAAACGGTTAAACATCCGGCTGTAACGCATACCGTAGATCACGCAGAGGAGTTCCATTATGAAACTGTTACTCATCCTGAGGAAAGCCACATGGAAACCATTCATCATGAGGAGGTAGGTCATACCGTGCACCATGATGCTGTTACTCATACTGAGTACATTACACATCCAGAAGTTTCCCATGAGGAGCGTCGTACAATTTGTGGTTTTTGCGGAGCGGATATGGGAAATACTCAGGATTCCCTCAATGAACATTTATTATACCACACTCTTCGTGGCGAGTCAATATCTTATTCAACAAAAACTGTAAAAATTGTTGACCAGGAAGCATGGACAGAAGAGAAAACAGTGGTCGACAAAGAGGCTTGGGATGAATGGGTAGTAGATCAGGAAGCATGGGATGAGCAGGTTAAGGTAGTAGACAAAGCAGCATGGTCTGAGCAGGTAAAAGTTGTAGACAAAGAAGCTTGGACAGAGACCATCGTTGACAAAGAAGCTTGGGATGAGCAGGTAAAAGTAGTTGACAAAGAAGCCTATGATGAAACCATCAAACAGAATGTTTGCTCGATCTGTGGTGAAATTCAAAAATAAATCTTAAAATAACGAGAAGCACTGATCTCTCTTTTGAAGAGACCGGTGCTTCTTGCTATTTATTTATAATTCACAAATTTATTTGTGCATATTATATAAAAATAACTTTTTTAGTATTGTGTGTGTTTTTTTTAATATCAAAAAAGGCAACCAACACATTATTGATTACCTTTTTGATTACCATATTAAATTGGCAAAAAAGAAATAGCCGCAACCCTCCATTTTAAAGGCTTTACGCATTTCGTTACAGGGGATGAGAGAATCGAACTCCCACCAAAGGTTTTGGAGACCCCTATCATACCATTTGACCAATCCCCTACGCTAGATATACCTTCAAAACCGCATACACTTAACATCTATACATCATACCATACTTTCTTTCCGAACACAACCATTTTCTGCAAAACTT
>NZ_QUGU01000013.1:0-105469 GCF_003479185.1 Blautia sp. AF17-9LB | reverse complement strand
GATGAACATCAGGAATTACTAATATCTTCATACCATCATACCTTCTTATACTAACCTTCCTTTTTCGCTACAGAAGCAAAATAGGTATACTTATTTCTTGCCTGTGATTCCCCTGCAAATGCCTCCTGTAAATTCTTCTCTGTCTGTGTTCCTGCATATTCGTTTGCCGCCATCTCTTTTACCTCCGTTTCTTTACTACTTTTTCAAAATCTGATGCCGGGTGCTTGCACAAAGGACATATAAAGTCATCTGGTAATTCCTCGCCTACATATTCATATCCGCAAATTCTGCAACGCCATATTGTCTGACTGTCCTCTGTTTTTCCAACCTCCTGTGGCTTAGGCTTAATATTATTCTGATAATAATCATATGTTACTGAAGGAACATTGCTTAAAACTTCCATATCGGTTATCTCACCGATAAACATCGTATGTGAACCCAAGTCCTCTGTTTTAGTAACTGTCACAGAAATGTATGCATTTGTACCTTCTGTAATATAATAAATACCATTTGTGCCCCTGACACACTGCTCAAAGGCTTCAAACTTATTGGTATCTCTTCCTGATTGGAAGCCAAAATGTTTAAACAATTCAAATTGTGCCTTCTGACTTAAGACCGATACAGTAAATTTTCCGGTTCTTTGAATCATATCATGCGTATAATTTGCCTTATTTACACAGATACTTAACTGGTTTGGTTCCGAAGCTGCCTGAATGGCTGTATTAATGATGCATCCGTTATCTTTTTCTGCTTCTTTAGCGGTCAATATAAACAGTCCATAACTCAACTTATACATTGCTTTCCTATCCATGCTGTTCCTCCTTTACCTTCTCCCTGCATTTCGGGCAAATGCCTTTAAATGAAATATCATAATCCACAAATTCAATTCCATGAGTGTTATGAATTCTTTCCAGCAAATCCGGTATTTGATCCATATCCACATCAAAAATTTCACCGCACTTTATACATCTTACATGGTAATGATTTTTCAATGTAAAATCAAATCGGTTCGGTCCATTCGGAACTTCAACCTTTCTTAATGCACCTTCCTCTACCAATATATCAAGATTTCTATATACAGTTCCTTTTCCAATTGTTGGATATGCTTCTTTTATAAATTCATACACTTCATTTGCCGTAACGTGTCTTCTCATTTCGTATACGGTATTTCTTACGAGATCTTTTTGAATGGTATTTCTCCTACTTGTCATTCGTCCTCCTTATTAGGATTAGTTCTTAATAAGGATTATATATCACCATCATCCTGCTGTCAATAAAAATAGTAATAATTCTCATTATTATAAAAACTGTCAAACTGAGCATCTTTTACCTGAATAACTATTTTATTTTGCGTTCAAATACATATTCTGAATCTGAAGATAAATCAGACCTAAATGAATATCCGAGTCTGTCAAATTTCTGAATCTCCACCGGATTTTCAATATTATTTTCCGCTATGAATCTGACCATTTCACCACGAGCCATCTTGGCATAGGTACCTTTTGTTACCAATTTATCTCCGGATAACTCACAAAATACAATCGTAATATATCTGTCCTGTGATGTCAGATACTTTTCTATACATTTTGAGTATTCTTTTGATGCAAGATTAATGATAATCCTCCTGTCATCGATTATTGAGCGGTATAACAATTCTCCCCAGTACTCATACAGATTTTTTGCATCTCCAATTCCAACCTTTGCCTGCATTTCAAGACGATAAGGAGTCACACCATCCATTGGTTTTAAAATGCCATAAAACGCGGACAAGATTCTTAAATGATTTTGCAAATACTCAAACTGCTGGATTTCAAACACAGATGGTGCCATATATTGAAATGCAATCCCTTCATATGCTAAAACAGCCGGAGTAAGCCTGTTATAAAGATCCATATTTTCCAATCTGTTAAAGTTCTGCTCTGCAATCTTGTCATTACATTTCCAGATAGCTTTCAGTTCTTCTTTTGATTTGCTTTTCATCCAGTTTAATACTTCTGCTGTCTTATCAATATAGACAGGCAGTTCAACCGGTGCTAAGTTATCGGTATCTACAATCATCTTTTTTGCAGGTGATAAAATAATCTTCATTATGCCAATTCCTTAAGCATATTTTCAGGATCATCTGCCGCCTTGACTTTATCATTTGCCTTTATAATGATTCCCTGCTCATCAATAAGATATGTAGTTCTTACTACACCCATAGATACTTTTCCATAATTTTTCTTTTCTTTCCAGACATCATATGCTTCAATAACTTTACGCTCCGGATCTGCTAATAGCGTAAATGCCAGTCCGTATTTTTCTTCAAATCTCTTGTGAGACGCTACAGAGTCCTTGCTTACTCCGAGAATAACAGCTCCCTTCTCAGTAAACTGTGGATAACGCTCAGAAAAGCCACATGCCTGCTTCGTACATCCTGGTGTATTATCCTTTGGATAAAAATATAAGATCACTTTTTTTCCTGCATAATCGCTTAATTTATGCATTTCTCCATTCTGATCCGGCAATTCAAAGTCCGGTGCTTTTTTTCCTAACTCTAACATTTACTATTCCTCCGCTTTTGTATTTTCCACCTGTTTTCTTATTCTTTTATTACCTGAAATCATTTTATGTCCCGTATACATAGACATGATCATACATATAAGAGTGCTACACGCAAAATACCTATGACCTGATTTGGATCCTTTATATCCAGTATAAAAAGTTCCAATCATAGTAATTAACGCTCCGATTGACCAATACTTATGTGCTTTCATTTTATACCTCCAAATTGATTAAGCTGTTTCCAAAATAAATATCTCTGGATCATTAACAATATTATACATTCCATCCATTACTTTTGACAAGCAGGGAAAGAAAAATACTCAATCCAAATACAAAAGGATGTATCACGATAATTCTTGCATTACCTTGACGCATCCTTTCGTGTTGTATTTTTTTATTCTTCTTTTCATTATTTTTTAATTTACAGATACCCTGCGTCATTGTTCCCCTTTGGCAGAATGTATACCAGGTTCGTGGCTTATATGCCTTAGACACTGTGCTGTTTGGCTCATAAACCTCAACCTCCTTGTGCTTAGAGTATATGAAATTTTAGCTTTATCTTGTAAGTTTGCGAATATCCGTATAAACAAAAAAGCCCTTTGAGAAAAGGATTTTTCCTCTCTCAAAGGGCAAGTTGGCAAACAGGAAGTTTTGCATACGTTATTCTTCTAATATTTTTGTAGGGTTCGCATAGAAAAAGTGTTACAGACTTTTTCTCACAGTCTCCAATCCCATGTAACCATCACCAGTGTTAAAACCTTTCATTGCCAACTCCTCCATTTCTTTGAATTTTATGATTTAATCTTCTTTGATGGTTACAGTGTATATCAATAGGTGGGGTATAAAAATCCCTGCTCTTTTATACTGCTATCCTTCTAAGACAAAAGGCCCAGAATACTTTTTCCTGAGCCTTTCCATCCTGTTGTTTTCAATTATAGATAAAGCTATTATGCAACATTCTGATTCTCATCATCTAGTTGAGGTAAATCTTCATCGCTACCAATTGCTTTTAAACCTAACATTGTTACCGTCACTCCCAAAGCTAATGTTACAACTCCCCCAATCGTCTTGAACACTCGCTCATGAAATTTCTGCTGCTGTAAATATAATTCCGTTATTTTATCAGCTTCTTCCATCATTTTTTCAGAAAATTCCCTTCTTTCCTCCTCTGTTAAGTTTTCTTGTTCCAGCTGATTTGCGAAGGTCTCAAGAACATACTGATGTGCATGAACTGCTTGTTCATATTCTTCTTTATTTGTTTCTAAAATTGTTTTGCATAACTGTGTATAATTTTCTATTGCTGATTCCACAAACTCTACATATACTGGGAACTGCTTTATTATTTCAAGCGCCACTTCCTTTTCCATATATGGAATCATAGATGTAAACTCCATCACTTTATCCTTTGTTAAATTTCGAAATGATTCAATTTTTAACGCTTTTTTTACAGCTTCTTCTGAATGATATCTTTTTCTTATTTTCTTTTCCATGATTATGTTCCTACTTTGCTTCTTTGCGAATGGTGCCAATTTTTTTGTCACTTCTGGTATCTCTTCCATTTTTGTTTCTAATAGTCCCCGGTGGAAGACCATGCTTCTTTTCAAATGTTCCTACTCTACAATCACTTCTAGTTTTCCTCATGTTTTTTCTTCCTTTCATAATTCCGTATCAACAATGCACTTGTTGTTTACTGATGCTTCAAGTATAATAAAATCTATAAAGAAAATACACGCACAGCATGTGGACTTAACACCTGATAATTCTCATGTTCGGCGATATACGGGGAGGTTATTCTCATGGGGAAACAATCTACAAGAGAAAATAAAACAATTTATCAGATTTGCCGGGAAGAAGCCGGTCTTACCAGATTAGAAGCCAGCGAAAAAATGACTGCTGTTTCTGATTCTAAAATTGAAAAATTTGAATATGAAATGCAGGAACCTACACCTTATGATATTATCCAGATGGCAGACGCTTACGGGCGACCAGATCTCTGCAATTATTACTGCTCTCATAAATGCGAAATCGGTCACCGTTATGTCCCGGAAGTCGAAGTTTCTGACTTGTCCAATATAATCCTGGAAACCATTGCCAGTCTGAATGAGATTAATCCTCTTACCACACGTCTGATCCAGATTGCCCGTGACGGTAAGATCAGTGATGATGAGATCAAGGATTTTGCTTTTATCAGCAACAAACTGGATGAAATTTCTCTGGCAATAGATTCTCTGAATCTCTGGGTTGATAAAACAGCCGGAGAGCAGGGACTAAACATCGAATTGCTCAGAGAAGAAAAAAAGAAACAGAAATAAGTATGAAAAAACAAGGCAGCGAACCTATTTATGGTTCACTGCCTCTTTCCTTTACATATGCTGTAACTGGTTTATGATGTATTCCGTTCTGCGGATAGCTTCTTCCACCTGATGTCTGGCATTATTGATTCGATCCTGCACCATCCAATCCACAACAAATCCATCAAAAAAATAATCTGCAAAGGATAAGAAGTCTCCAGTATTGATGTTTAAATTACAAGCCACGTTCACATCATTTAATTCCCTACTGAAATTACGAAGATCATATTTCGCCTGTTCCATATTTTGTCTTGCCTGATCCATCTTGGAGTGTTTCAACATCGTAGAAAAGAATCCACCGCCAAACATATCCACCAAGCCCCAATTCTTTGCACTGTTCAGGTTCTCTTTTGCTGTCCGAAGACTACTTAACGCACGTTGTCCTGCTTCAATCGCTTCTCGTTTCTCTTTTTCTATATCATATCCCATAATTTCTTCCCTCCTCGTATTTTTATGAGTTAGATGATATAAGTGCAATGATTCCGCCGATGATCAACAATGGAAGTGCAATATAAATCAGTCCGCCAACAACCATTCCTATCAAAATCACCGGGAAAAATACAACTGTACAGAGCAGCTTTAAGATTCCCCAGGATGCTTTTACACCAAATATAAAAAATTTTCCAATAAACCAAATCATGCATATAGCAAATAATAACGATAACATATTCTACTCCTTCTGACTCCTGTTATGATTTGAATCATTCATTTTTTTGATTGTTTACTTGATATAAACTCAGATGTATTTCTCACACCGATTTTACTACTGAATTCTGGGTTCTTCTCTATTTTTTCAATCATCCGAATTATCCTTATTCTCTGTGCTGTATCCATCTGCTCACCTCATTCTAACAGTTCTGCCTTTTGATATTGTCAGTATAACCGGATAACTTTTCAAAATATATACCTAATACAAAGAATTGAACATATGTAATTCTCAATTTTCGAGGAATAGTTGTTCCTCCTGTTCTTTCATCAAAATTCTTCATCACGGAATGCTTCCAGATATTCATCAATAAGATCCAAATTAACTAACACAATTCGTTTGACATGGTATACTGCTCTGGCATCTTTCGCTAACTGTTAGAGTATATGAAGTTTTGGCTTTATCTTGTAGTTTGCGAATATCCGTATAAATGAAAAGTCTAATCCCCCAGCTATGCTGGGGGATTAGACTTTTCATTTAGCTTGTTTCCTGACTACTCAGGAAAAATATTTCTACCCTCGCCCCACCTGTATTTTCAGAATTCGAAAGTTTAATACCTCCACCATATTTTTCAGCCACAGTTTTTGCAAAAAATAGTCCCATCCCATAATGGGCTTCGCCATTTCTACTTGTGTCATCCATAAAAAACTGCTCTGTGCCATGCAATAATGCTTCTTTTGTAAATCCTGATCCGCTATCCTCCACAATGAATGTCAGCCGGCCATCCTGCTCCTTTGCGTCAATATAAATGATTCCATTTTCTTTTGTATGCTCCACTGCATTCTGAATCACATTCATTACGGCTCGGAACATTGGATCATAAGCAATCGTTACCTTTTTATCACTTTGTCCCGCCTTCCAATCTATTTTCTGGTGATAGATTTCTACCAGTCCGAGTGCCTGTTCCTTTATATCTGCGAAAAAATCTTCTAACCTCACCGTTGTATAGGTAACATCACTGCAATTCCATGATTTTGTGACATCTATCAACTGTTTTACATAACTTTGTATCTGTGTTGTGCCGTTCAAAACATAAGTGATATTATTCTTCTGTTCTGTGGTCAGTTCAGTCTCTGAAAGTAGTTCTGCATTTCCCCGTACAATCGTAAGAGGTGTTTTAATATCATGCGCCAAAGCAGACATCTGTTGTTTCTTTTCCTGCTCTGTTTTCCACTGCTTTTCTAAAGATTCTCGCAATGCATCTCGCATATCATCGATTGCCGATAAACAGTCATCAAACTCTTTGATACCGGAACAGGATGTCTCATATTCCAGATTTTGATCCTTTATTTGTCTGATTGCGTCTAATACAGGCTGCATCTGCTTTTTGATTCTTTTTCCAAAACGTATGGACGGAATGATGATAATCGCTACCGCTCCAATCACTGACATAATACTCATCACATTCTGTGGTCCTATAAAATGCTCCCTCAAAAAAGCTGAATGATATTGAGGTGTCAGGCGATATTGCAATACAACATATTCATTTTCCCTTACAATTACTTTATAAAAATATTTCCCGGATGCGTTTCCGTACTTTGCAACATTCCATGCTATCTGTTCGTATTGTTCTGACAGATCTCCACCTATTTTCTCTCCATTCTCTGAAAAGATTACATAATCACAAAGTGCGGGAATCATCTCAGCAGTCACTTTATCTGCACGTAGAATCGTATCATATGCTTCATTAATCTTTTGCTCTGCATAATTTGCCGGATAAATACAGCCCACACTAATCAAAAGGCACAGCAGCAGATAAGCAACAATCACCAAACCAACTAATGATCCAAGCATGACCAGTACATATCTCATAAAAATCCTGCTGAGTGCATTGCTTCTCTTTACTCTTCCCATTTATATCCAATCCCCCAGACTGTTTTTATCGGCATATAATCATAATCCGCAAATTTTGCTCTTATATTTTTGATATGCGTGATTATAGTACTGTCATTACTCTCATTGTCAAAGCCAAAGACCGCTTCCAATATCTGTTCCTTTGAGAAAACCTGTCCTCTGTTTTTAGCCAGAAATTCACAGATTTCGTACTCTGCTTTCGTAAACGGAAGTTCTTTATCATCCATCAACAGTTTCTTTTGAGACATCTGAATGCAGACTCTCCCTAAAACCATCCGGACAGAATGTTCCCTGTGCTCTCTTCTAAGATGTGCATTGATCCTTGCCCGAAGTTCCATCACTCCAAATGGCTTTGAAATATAATCATCTGCTCCTAAAGAAAGTCCGTTTACCAGACTGTTTTCCTCCGTTTTTGCCGTAAGAAACAAAATCGGACAATCCACAAGTGCCCTGATTCTTTTGCATAATTCGAAGCCATCAATTCCAGGCATCATAATGTCCAGTAAAATCAGGTCATAACGATGTAATTCTTCCATATTAATTTTTAGTGGATTACTTACTTTGGTAACCAGATGTCCATCCTTATTCAAAATGCTTTCTATCATTTCCAAAATTGCCGGTTCATCATCAACTGCCAGTATTTTTGCCATAGTTTCCCTCGATTCTATTCCGATATTCTGTTTCCTTCCCAGTGGTTTACCCACCAAAAATAGTATACCATACTAATCCCTGTAAATATTAAGCAACCTGGTATGAATGACAACCATTCACCTACACTAGTTTCTCCCAATACAGATTGCAGATAAGTATATGGTACTCTACCCGTCCAGCAGACAAATACATATTTCCACACATAATCTCCAAGTCCGGTAAGCATCAATGCACTAATTAGTCCTGATATAATCCCTGCTCCAATGGATACCCCTTTTCCAAACTGAAAAGCCAGAATCAGCTGCCACAGATAAAGTGGAACACTGCTTCCCCACAGCAGCAATGCTGCAAATATACATCCTTTCATGATTTCGATATCGCTTGATGCGATTCTTCCAAATCCAATTCCGAATATGATTGCTGTCAATAGGATAGAGCACAGACACAAAACCAGTAGCATCAACAGTTTCGATAAAAATGCTGCAGGTTTATCCGGTAAAGACAACAGATTTTGAAAATCACCTGCATTTTGTTCCTGTTCCATCACACTTGCTGTAAAAATTCCAATAAGTACCGGAAGTCCTGCTCCTATTGCCTGATAAAATGCAATCACTTTCATATTTTCATTCCATGGTGAAAAAAAGTAATATATTAAAAATATAACGCTGGTTATAATCGGAATCAGTAAGTGTGCCAGAATCACAGATGTTCCTTTCATCTTTCGCAAGTCTGCATTAAGAGATCTTCCAATCATCTTATTTCACCTCTCTTCTCTCAAACCATTTCAAAAACAGAACCGTTACAAAAACAAACCAGATGATTGAGAGACACATTCCCGGAACAATGACTCCCGTATCCAAAAGAGGATTCCCTGCTTCTGCGGCAAGTCCATTTGGTAAAACATGAAGCAACGGGCACATCATTCGCATAGGGATTGCAGAAACAAGTACATACCAGATTCTGGTTTGTGATATTACCACACCGCTGACGGTAATAAATAGGCAGACGAACAGGTTTACAATCATTCCAAATCGTTCACTTAAAAATAAAGCTACCGGAATCTCCCATAACTCAGAAACCGTCAGAAACAATACTGCAATCAACGCTCCTCCAACTGGAACATGTGTCGTTAGAAGAAAGCCTCCAAGCGTTGCTCCTGCAAACACAATCACATTAGAAAACAAAATCATGTACCCAATATAAATAATTTTCCCCAGCAACAATTTTCTTCTGTCTGTGGGAATAGTCATTAAATGATAGTATTTTATCTTTTTCTCCTGCGCCACAGAAAGATAACAAAATAGAGCAATCATCCCCGGCAGCAAAAGTGTATACCACCAGTTCCAAACACTTTCTGCATAAGCATTTGTCATCCCAAGAGTAAATATAAATGCCATGACAAATGTAAGAAGAGGAAATCCCCAGATAAACTTTTTTCGCATGGTTCTTTTGGCTTTTTGATGTTCTGCTTTTATAATATTAACCATGGATTTCACCTGCTTTCTGGTTTTTTCTTACCACATTCATAAACAAATCTTCAAGATTATCTCCCTGCTTTAATGCTCCTTCGTATCCTAAGATTCCACCTGAAATAATCCCGACTTTATCTGCAAGTAACTGTACCTCTGAGAGAATATGACTGGAGAGAATTACAGTGATTCCCTGTTCCGGAAAAGACCGGATCAGCTCTCGTAATTCCTCGATGCCTATTGGATCTAATCCATTCGTAGGTTCATCCAATATCAAAAGTTCCGGTTCTCCAAGCAATGCCATTGCAATGCCTAGTCTTTGCTTCATCCCCAAAGAAAACTGTCCTGCTTTCTTCTTTCCGGTGTTTGTAAGTGATACAATCTGCAAGACCTCATCAATTCTGTTTTCATCTGTACCAAGCAATAATTGTCTTACCTTCAAATTCTCTCTGGCGGAAAGATTTTCATAAATAGGCGGATTTTCAATTAACGCTCCTATTTTTGATAAATCTTTCCTATCTAAAAGTTTTCCATCAAAGTAAATCTTTCCTGCAGTTGGTTTCATCATACCAGTCAGCATTTTCAATGTGGTAGATTTTCCCGCACCATTCGGTCCAAGCAGTCCATAAATCTGTTCCTTTTCGATATTAAGTGAAACATTATTTACCGCTTTCTGTTTTCTAAAATATTTACACAAATTTTGTGTCTGCAACATCATTTCCATCTTTACTATCCTTCCTTCCATATTTCATTTCTTACTGAAATATAACCTAACAGAAAAAAATAAAGATTTGATGAAGATTGCTAAATAATTCGTCTACTCTATTTTTATTCTCGCATGGAATAAACCATCAATTGAATATCATTATCAGAACTCGGCTTTCCACTGAAATCAGCAAAGCTGTTACAAATACGAAGTCCTAATTTACCGAATATCTCCGTGATTTCATCCAAACTATATAACCTTATAGGATTTCCTTCTTTCATTTCAGGCTTATAAAGTGCTTCTCCATACATATAGTCTACCTGCCCATCAATTCAAGTGCTTCATCTATCTTAATGATGACGAATATGGCAGAGTAATACAATCACTTATCCGTTTAAAGAACAGCCTGATAGCACAAGGCAGATATACCGACGGGGTTGACAATGTTCTCTGCAAGGTAATGTCAGCCAAGAAAAGAAAGCTCAAAATCAAATATTTCTGAATAAGAAAAGAGACCGCCTACACGATGTAAGCGGTCTTTGATTATTGTAGAGTAAGTCCGACAAACTTGAATTTTCAAATTAGTCTTTACAAATAACCTTTGAACCTTCACCATCAATTACAATTCCCTGACGGTTGTTAATTGGGCATAGATTCAAATCCGAAAACTCAGTCATTATTTTCTCGGTAACTTTCTTAAATGGTGCTGTAAGATAATGCGGAAGAACATAGAAATCAATCAAATCAAGCCCTGCATCATCTTCTTGTGAGTAGTCCTCCGGCTTTTCATCCATTTGCTCGATATATTGGATGCTTGGAGCGCATATAATCGCACCTGCCGATTCACCAATCATCAGTTTTCCCTTTGCCAATTCTTTCTTCAACAGCTCATCCGTTCCCGTTTTACGGAGCTGGTCTATAAGGAAAAAAGAATTTCCGCCGGTAAAATATATCACATCCGCATCTTCAAAAACAGACTGTATCGTTGAATAAGCCTCCGTTGAAATATCAATTTCAGTTACGATTGCTCCCAACTTTTTGAATAATTTTCGAGCCGAGCCGACATAACCGGTGTAGCCTTCACGCAGCGAAGCTGTTGGAATAAATGCGACTTTTTTATTTTCAATTTCTTCCTTTATCAGACTTCCTACACTTGAAAAGTGCGAACATAAAAATAGGTTCATCAATATTCTCCTTTATAAATTGCGATTTGCAAGGAACAATTCCTTGTCCCCTACACCATAATTACTATGTATTTGCATCTACAAACTAGAAGTTGTTTATTAAACCTTTTTAACCTTAACCAACAACATCATAGGTCTACGCATTTCATTACACATTCCCGGCATACCCATCATATCTGCCGGAGGCATTGCTTCCTCAATAGCCTCAATTTGAAAACCACATTTTATAAGTGGATTCAATATCTGCGTTAATGTGTGGTGCTGTTTAATTACTCGTTGACCAAGAAAATTGGTTTCTCTTTCGCCTGGGTAATAGTAATTGTCGATTGGCCAATATTTAGGTTTCCCATTTTCATCATAAATCCAATCCTCATTAACACCTGCGGTGAAAGTCGGATGTTCAATATTGAATAGGAAATACCCACCTACTTTTAATGTGCAATACACCTTTTGATAAACATTAGCTAAATTTTCGATATAGTGCAGTACCAGGTTAGAAACAACTAGGTCATAAGTATTTTCAGGATAAATGTATTCTTCAACACCGCAAACTTTATACTTGATTTTGTCATCAGAGTTATCAGCTACTGCTTTTGCAATCATTTTTTGACTACTATCAATACCAAGAATTTCAGTAGCTCCCATTTGTGCGGCATATTTGCAATGCCAACCGTAACCACATCCTAAATCCAAAACTTTTTTTCCCTGTAATTTAGGGAATAACGGTTGCAACTGATGCCACTCTCCAGCAGCTTTCAGACCATCTTTGCTTCTTCCCATTTCCGCATATGCGGCAAAAAATTCACTATTATCGTAAATATTTCTCATTGATAATTACCTCCACAACTTCCTATTTCTCAGTTTCAAAAACTTGAAGTTGTTAATTGCAGTCTCAGAACAGCGATCAGTTCTTCGCCGTCCATTTCACCGGTTTCTTCGAAACCGAAAGAGCGATACATCTGACGGGCAACTGCATTATCGGGTTCATATGATAGCCAACAGTATTCCGCTTCTCCACAAGGCATAGATTTTATGAACTCTAATGCAAGGCTGACCGCTTCTTTTCCGTACCCTCTGTTTTGATATGCCTTATCGATCATAAGACGCCACAGATTATAGTTTCCCTTTGCAATTTCAGGTGCATCCGTCCAATAATCATCAACATCAAAACCAATCATCAGGAAGCCTACAGGCTTATCCTCATCATATATACCAAACGGGAATGCATGACCGTTTCCCGTAATTGCAGTATACGCTTCAATGATGCTGATCTCATTGGTGGCAACGAAGTTCTTCTGCGATTTCGATACCGTCAGTTTCAGGATATCCCAGACATTATTACCATTTACTTTTTCTAAATGAAGCATATATCTTTACCTCGCTAAATATCGATTTGCATTTCCATTCATTTTAGAAAATGGGCAACTCCGATTGGAATTGCCCACCCATTGCACTAATTATGCGATTTTCCCTTGCTTGCACCGATTTCTGCATCAATTGATGTAAGTTTAATGTAAATCGCTGTTTTTTTAGTTTTTTATCAAATGAAGTACGTCCCGTCTATTTGGTAAAACGGTACATCTTTACATCATCTTAATAGAGCTTAGCACCTGCTGGGATTCTGTCATTTACCATCAGAAGGTTCAGTCCCTCGTGACCATCTTCCTCGTGTACGGCTGAAATCAGCATACCCTCGGAATCAATTCCCATCATCTTTCTCGGTGGCAGGTTCACGATAGCGATTGCTGTCTTACCAACCAGTTCTTCCGGCTCGTAATACTCATGAATACCGCTTAAGATCACGCGATCCTTGCGTTCTCCATCATCCAGTACAAACTTCAGAAGCTTTTTGGATTTCGGAACTGCTTCACAAGCCAGAATCTTAACTGCACGGAAATCAGATTTTGCAAATGTATCGAAATCTACCATCTCTTCAAAGATTGGTTCAATCTTCACATTGGAGAAATCAACCTTCTCAGCTACTTTTGTCTCTGCCGGAGCTGCTGCACCAGACTGAGCTGCGTTGTTTGCTTCGTTCTTAGCAGCGCCCTGTGATTTCATTGTCGGGAAGAGCAGCACGTCTCTGATTGCCTCAGCTCCTGTCAGAAGCATACACATACGGTCAATGCCGAATCCAATACCACCGGTCGGCGGCATACCGATCTCCAATGCGTTCATGAAGTCTTCATCTGTTGTATTGGCTTCATCATCGCCCTGTGCAAGCAGTTCTTCCTGGGCTTTAAAACGTTCTCTCTGGTCGATCGGATCGTTCAGCTCAGAATAAGCATTTGCCATCTCCCAACCATTCATGAAGAACTCGAAGCGCTCTACATATTCCGGATTTTCTGGCTTTTTCTTCGTCAGCGGCGAGATCTCAACCGGGTGGTCCATAACGAACGTCGGCTGAAGCAGATGCTCCTCTACAAACTCCTCAAAGAAGAGATTCAGGATATCACCTTTTTTATGTCTCTCTTCAAACTCAATATGATGCTCTTTTGCAAGTTCTCTTGCCTGCTCCAGAGTCTCAACTTCATTCCAGTCAACGCCTGCGTACTTCTTCACTGCGTCAACCATTGTGATACGCTCGAACGGCTTACCGAGATCCATCGGGATTCCTTTGTATACGATCTGTGTCGTTCCGAGCACTTCCTGTGCGACAAAACGATACAGGTTCTCTGTCAGATCCATCATGCCGTGGTAATCTGTAAATGCCTGGTAAAGCTCCATCAGAGTGAACTCCGGGTTATGTCTTGTATCAAGACCCTCATTACGGAATACACGTCCGATCTCATATACCTTCTCGAGTCCTCCGACGATCAGTCTCTTCAGGTACAGCTCCAGGGAAATACGAAGCTTCAGATCTTCGTTCAGGGCATTGAAATGTGTCTCGAACGGTCTTGCTGCTGCTCCACCTGCGTTCTGTACAAGCATTGGAGTCTCAACTTCCATGAATCCTTCTCCGCTTAAGTACTTGCGGATCGCACTGAGAATCTTGGAACGCTTGATAAAGGTATCTTTAGACTCTGTGTTCATGATCAGGTCTACATATCTCTGACGGTAACGGGTATCTACATCTGTCAGACCGTGGAACTTCTCCGGGAGGATCTGTAAGCTCTTGGAGAGGAGTGTCACCTTCTCTGCATGGATAGAAATCTCACCTGTTCTTGTTCTGAAAGCAAATCCTTCCACTCCGAAGATATCACCGATATCCGATTTTTTAAAATCAGCGTAAGACTCTGTTCCGATCGCATCTCTTGCAACGTATACCTGGATGTTTCCCTGTAAATCCTGGATATTGCAGAAAGATGCCTTGCCCATGACTCTCTTAAACATCATACGCCCTGCAATTGCCACATGGATCGGGCTTGCGTCCATGATATTTCTTCTCTCTTCGTAATCCTTTTTAAGAGCTTCTTTCGCCTGCTCCTCATCCATTCCCTCTACGTTCGGCTCCTGGCGGTCTTTTAACAGCTCAGTCTCATGTACCTCGTAAAGACCTTTCACCTCAAGCGAATGATGTGTCTGATCGAACTTTGTAATCTGGAACGGGTCTCTTCCGTTCTGCTGCAGCTCTGCGAGTTTCTCGCGGCGAACCTTCAGTAAGTGGTTAATGTCCTGTTCCTGTGTCTGCTGTGCCAATCTCTTCACTCCCTTTTCTTTGTATTTTATTAGATATTTCTCTGGATAGAAAGTACTTTGTACTGCATAATTCCGGCCGGTGTTTCTACATCGACAATATCATCCTTGTGCGCGCCGATCAGAGCTTTTCCTACCGGAGACTCGTTGGAAATTTTTCCTTCCAGGCTGTTTGCTTCGGTGGAGCCAACGATCTGGAACTCGATTTCCTCGTCATACTCCAGATCCAGTACGTCTACTTTACATCCGATATTGATCTTATCGGAATCTACTTCGTCCTCAACAACAACCTCTGCGTTTTTCAGGATTTTTTCGATCTCTTCAATTCTTGCCTCGATATCACGCTGCTCATCTTTTGCTGCATCATACTCGGCGTTCTCGGAAAGGTCTCCCTGCTCTCTTGCTTCTTTGATTTTACCGGCAATTTCTCTACGTTTGTTTACTTTGAGGTCATGAAGCTCGTCCTCCAGTTTTTTCAGGCCGGCATAGGTAAGAATCGTTTTTTTCTGTTCCATTTTATACACCCTTTCTATCGTTTCTGTATCCAGTCATATCTGATTTTATTCTGTAAACTCTCCGGAAATGCGCTGTATTTTCAGTATTCCCGGTTGAAATAAGGATAGACTCCGCCTATCCTAACAATTAAAGTAGTATAAAGGATTGCCCACGGAATGTCAAGAAAAAAAGAAACGCAGGAAAGATTTTCTTTTTCACAAATCCTTCCTGCATCTTTCTCTTATTTTTCCTTTATTTTTCGGATGAGCTTCCTGTCAGTGCTTTCTTTTTCCAATTTCCTTTTTTATAGAAAATCAGCGTCAGAAGCGCACCCATGCACCAGCTTACCAGCATGGAAATCCAGAGTACCTGATATCGTCCGTTTGGCAGCTCCGGCGTTCTGGTCAGAAAGGCCAGACCGTATGCCAGCGGCACACGGATTACAACGGTAACAACCATCGAAATCCACATCGGGGTCATCGTATCGCCTGCTCCACGCATGACGCCGGAAAGCGACTGTGTTATTGCCATGGCAATATAGCCGACCGCAAGGATCTTCATCATATTGGCACTTAATGTTACGAGCTCTGTGGTATTCGTAAAGATTCCCATCAGATGATGGCCGAAAATAACAATTAAAAGGGTAATGGTCGTTGAGGTTCCGACTGCAATCAGTGTTCCCTGTTTTGCGCCCTGCTCTACGCGGTCCATACGGCGTGCGCCGACATTCTGACCGGCATACGTTGTCATCGCGGTACCAAACGAAAAGTTCGGCATCATTGCAAAGCCATCGACACGCATGATGATAACATTCGCGGCGATAACCATTTCACCGAAGCTGTTGGTCAGCGACTGTACGATAACCATCGCCATGGAGAAGATCGCCTGGGTAATACCGGACGGCAGACCAAGGCGGATAATTTCCATCGAATACTGTTTTTTCATTTTCAGATATTTGGGTCTGAAATCAAAAATGTCGGTCATACGCATCAGACGCCACATGCAGAGTACTGCAGAAATTGCCTGCGCAATCACGGTCGCGTATGCAACTCCGGCAACACCCATGTGGAACTGGGAAACGAATACAATATCCAATACAATGTTGATGACCGTTGCCACCAGCAGATAAATCAGCGCCGAAATCGAATCGCCGAGTCCGCGAAGGATACCACATAGAATGTTATAGTACGCACTGCCGGCACAGCCCACCATCAGGATCACCAGATACGAGGTACACCAGTCGATGATAGAATCCGGTGTTTTCAGCATTTCCAGCAGCGGTCTTGAGAGGACGGCTCCCAGAATCATAATAATGATGGAAGAAATTGCTGTCAGCGTGACGCAGTTTCCGATCGTCATCGAAAGCTCTTTTCTTTGTTTTGCCCCAAAATACTGCGACACCATGACGCCGGCGCCGACGGAAATTCCAACGAACAGAACCAGAAGCAGGTTTAAGATCGGGCTGGCGCTTCCAACTGCCGCAAGCGCATTGTCCCCGACATATTTTCCGATTACAATACTGTCAACCGTGTTGTAGAGCTGCTGGGCAATGTTGCCGATCAGCATAGGGATTGTAAAAGCTACAATCTTTTCCCACGGCTTTCCCACCGTCATGTCGGACGGTGCGAAAAGTTCCTTCATAGTCATACACTACACTCCCTCTTTTGTATTTTTTGTCCCAATACCTCTGTTTATCAGTATAGCATAAAAAAAGCACCCATGATATATCAATATTGGCATATCATAGGTACCTTTTTGACTTGTTTTTATCCTCGTTCCCACTCATTCAGCATCTGTTCCAGCGCCTGCAGGCTCTCCACCTGATTGATCGCCGCGCGCAGCTTTGCCGAATGCGGAAAGCCTGCCGTATACCATGCAACATGCTTGCGCATCTCGCGGATGCCGATCGCGCCGCCTTTGTATTCCACCTGCATCCGTGCATGGCGGAGCATCATTTCTTTTACCTCATGCTGGGTCGGCCTTGCAAGCGTTTCGCCTGTTTCCATATAATGAAGAATCTGTTTAAAAATCCACGGATTTCCTTCCGCGCCGCGTCCGATCATGATTCCGTCACAGCCGGTCTGCTCCACCAGTGCCTCGGCACTCGCCGCATCTGTCACATCGCCGTTTCCGATAACCGGAATCGAGACTGCCTCTTTTACCCGGCGGATGATATCCCAGTCTGCTTTTCCGGAATAAAACTGCGCTCTCGTTCTTCCATGAACCGCAATTGCGGCCACTCCGCAGTCCTCGAGGATCTTCGCAATTTCCACAGCATTCGCCGATTCTTCGTTAAAGCCCTTTCGAATCTTTACGGTTACAGGCTTTTTCACTGCCTTTACCATGCTTGTCACGATTTCCCTCACCAGATGCGGATCCTTCATAAGGGCCGAGCCTTCGCCGTTATTGACAACCTTTGGCACCGGACAGCCCATGTTAAAATCCAGAATATCAAACGGCCTTTCTTCGATCTCCGCGGCAATCTGCCCCAAAATCTCCGGATCACTGCCGAAAAGCTGCAGGGACACCGGATGCTCACCCGGATCGATCGTCATCAGATCCTCGGTATTTTTATTCTTATATAAAATTGCCTTCGCACTCACCATTTCCATACAGATCAGGCCCGCACCCTGCTCCTTGCACAGGACACGAAACGGCAGATCCGTCACCCCCGCCATCGGTGCAAGCACGAGTGGGTTCGGCATCTCCACGTTTCCGATTTTCAGCGGCGGCATCTTTTGCAGTGTACGTTTCTTATTTTCCATTCGGCTTCTCTCCGTCCTCTTCCATCAGCGCCTCCTCCGGCACCTCCTCACCGAGGAAGAAGACACGGTAATACAGCTCCAGGGATTCCAGCAACTCCTTTTTTTCTTCCTGATACTGCTTAATCCGAAGCGCGCCGCCGATCTCGTCATACATCGCATCTGCGTCTACAGCCTCTGTCTCAAACTGCAGACTTCCGTCGCTGTCAAACCACATGGTAAAAATACCGCCGATTTCCACCGTAAACATAACACACATAACATGAAGCTCATCCTGCACAGACTGTGGCAGGGATGCAAAATCCTGGTTAAAATAATATTTCTGTTCGTATGCACTTGCTCCGCAGAGCACTACTTTTTCATTATCTGAATACATGATTTTTCCTTTCTCTTCCTTTTTCCGATCTCTCTATACGTAACTGTATAAGCCGCGCACCGAAACCTCGCCGGAATGCACCTCAACGATCGTTCCGTCCTCTTTTTGCACGCGCAGCTCACCGGTCGGCGTGATGCCAAGTGCAACGCCCTCGAACGGTTCCTTCGGATCGAGTACACGCACCGGCTGATCTTTGTTTGCAAGCACAGCCTCATATGCTTCCTTCAGCTCAGAGAGATCCCCTGCTTCCAGGAATTTTTCATAGTCCTCCTCAAATGCCTCCAGCACTGCTGCGACCACTTTCGCCCGGTTGACGGGATGACCCATTTCTATCGCCAGTGAGGTCGCAATCTCCGCGATTTCTTCCGGAAATTCCATCTGATTGACATTGATTCCGGTTCCGATGACAACATAATTGATATAATCAATCTGTGCGCTCATCTCTGTCAGGATACCACAGAGCTTTTTCCCATTCAGCACTGCGTCGTTCGGCCATTTGATTTTCGTATCGACACCGAGCGCTCTTTGCACACCCTGCACTACGGCAAGTCCCATTACAATCGTCAGCATCGGTGCTTTGGCCGGCTCAAGATCCGGGTACAGCAGAATCGACATCGAAACAGAGGTTCCCTCCGGCGATTTCCAGACTCTGCCGCGGCGGCCTTTTCCGGCAGTCTGCGTCTCGGCTGTTGTCAGGGTGCCGTTCGGCGCACCCTCTTCCGCCAACCGCTTCGCCCACGTGTTTGTCGAATCCACCTCGCGGCTATAATAAACCGTCTGTCCGACATATTTCGTATGCGTGCGGCTTTCCAGCTCATCCTTCGTTACGAGATCCGGCTCGTTTAACAGGCGGTATCCCTTATTCTGAACGGCTTCAATCTCGTATCCCTCTTCCTTCAACTGATTCATCATCTTCCATACTGCGGTGCGGGAAATCCCAAAATGTTCACACAGCTCCTGTCCGGAAACATTTTTCCCGGATTCCCGCAGAAGGCGCAGCGTCTCAGCTCTCTTATTTTCCAGCATATCGTATCTTCACACTCCCTGTGTCGCTTTCTAACTATAAGAAGCACGCTTTATGCATTTCGAAAAATCAACAGCAGCGCTGCGGAAGAGTTTTCCGCAGCGCTGCTGTGCGTGTTTCTTCGTTATTCTATTATACACAGTCTATTCCGGTTTTTCCACCCAAAACTTTATGCTCCGAGGGTCGCTGCCATAACTGCTTTGATCGTATGCATACGGTTCTCTGCTTCTTCGAATACTCTCGACTGCGCAGATTCAAACACCTCATCGGTTACTTCCATCTCGTTCAGGCCGTAGCGGTCGTGGATCTCTTTTCCAATCTTTGTTTTCAGATCGTGGAAGGACGGCAGACAGTGCAGGAATACGGCGGTATCTTTTGCATTTGCCATTGCTTCTTTTGTGACACGGTACGGAGTCAGATCGTGGATTCTCTCTTCCCATACGCTGTCCGGCTCACCCATAGATACCCAGACATCGGTGTAGATAACATCGGCATCTTTTGTTCCCTCTTTTACATCCTCGGTGAGGGTGATGGTTGCACCGCTCTCCTTTGCATACTCCTCACACTGAGCCACAAGCTCTGCGTTCGGGAAGTATTTCTTCGGTGCACAGGCCACAAAATCCATTCCCATCTTGGCAGATGCAATCATCAGGGAATTTCCCATATTGTAGCGGGCGTCGCCCATGTAAACGAGTTTGATGCCTTTTAAGTGGCCGAACTCTTCCTGGATTGTCAGCATATCGGCGAGCATCTGGGTCGGGTGGTACTCGTTCGTCAGTCCGTTCCATACCGGGACTTTGGAATATTTTGCCAGCTCTTCTACGATCTCCTGGCCGAATCCACGGTACTCGATTCCCTCATACATACCGGCAAGAACGCGGGCTGTATCTTTAATGCTCTCTTTTTTGCCGATCTGGGAACCGGTCGGATCCAGATACGTTGTTCCCATACCGAGATCGTGTGCAGCTACCTCGAAGGAACAGCGGGTTCTGGTGCTGGTTTTCTCAAAAATCAGCGCAACGTTTTTACCACGCAGGGTATCCACCGGAATGCCTTTCTTTTTCTTCTCCTTCAGCTCTGCGGACAGATCCAGCAGATAGGCAATCTCTTCCGGTGTAAAATCTTTCAATGTCAGAAAATCGCGTCCTTTTAAATCCATGGCTTGTTCCTCCTTATATCTGCATATGGTGTATTTTATTATTTCCTATACTGTGATGTTGGGTCAAAAGGTTTTTTGCCCCTTGGTTTCCTTGAATATTCTCTATTATGAAACAGGCCTGTTCATCTGTCAAGAGGAAAATGTATATTTTTGCGTATTTTCTTTATAATATTCATAATATATGTATTTTTATGCATTTCATTGTACTTTTCATATAGAAAATTCTCCCGTGTCCGGCTTGATGCTTTTCACGGGAGAATCCTGTTTTACTTATTTCTTTATTTCTGTTTTATTTCTGATCTCTTCTAACTATTTCTGATTACTTCTGCACTTCTTTTCCTGCCGGCACTTTCTGCTCCTCCACAATACCTTTGAATGTGGTAGCCAGACTTGCCAGTCCCTGCAGATCGGACGGAACAACAATCTTTGTTGCCTTTCCATTTGCCAGAACGCCAAGTGCCTCAAGGCTCTTTAAGGTAAGAACGGCATCGTCCGCACCTGCTTCTTTGATCGCACGGATACCATCGGCATTTGCCTGCTGTACTTTGAGGATTGCCTCTGCCTGGCCTTCTGCCTCACGGATCCGTTTCTCTTTTTCTGCCTCTGCACGAAGAATCGCCGCCTGTTTTTCAGCCTCTGCATCGAGGATGGCCGACTGTTTTTTACCTTCGGCAACAAGGATGGTCGATTTTTTCTCTCCTTCTGCAATCAGGATTGCTTCACGGCGTTCACGCTCTGCCTTCATCTGTTTCTCCATTGCTTCCTGGATGGCTGCCGGAGGCATAATGTTTTTCAGCTCGACACGGTTTACTTTAATTCCCCACGGATCGGTCGCGATATCAAGCGCAGCCTGCATCTTCGTGTTGATGATCTCACGGGATGTCAGCGTTTCATCGAGCTCCAGATCTCCGATGATATTTCGAAGCGTTGTTGCCGTCAGGTTTTCAATTGCCATCAGCGGATTGACAACACCGTATGCAAACAGCTTCGGATCGGTAATCTGGAAGAATACAACGGTATCAATCTGCATCGTAACATTATCTTTTGTGATAACCGGCTGCGGCGGGAAATCCACCACCTGCTCTTTCAGGTTTACGCGAATCGCTACACGCTCGATAAACGGAACCTTAAAATGAAGACCGGTTGCCCAGGTGTCCTTGTATTTTCCAAGGCTCTCTACCACGTAAGCACTGGCCTGCGGTACAATTTTCACACACGATGCTGCGATAAACAATGCAACCACAAGAAGCAAAATCAATAAAATTCCTGCAACTCCTCCACCACTCATGTTTCATTTCCTCCTTCTTTTTCTTTGACCTTTACAATCAGCTTGACGCCTTCCACACGGAGCACCGTAACGACTGCATCCACGGGAATCGTACCTCCTTCGTTCTCTGTACGCGCAGTCCACATGTTTCCTCCAAGCGAAACCTTTCCGGTTCCCGCAAGATTGGAGATTTCCTCCGTCACGACTCCTTCCATGCCAACCACACGGTCCACGTTCGTCTTCAGTGTATCCTTATTCAGAAAGCGAACGGCAAGCGGACGTGTAAAAAACAGAAGTACCAGCGATACAACAAGAAACAGTACAATTTGAATTACAATCCCGGCTCCACACATGGCAGCGATCAAAGCAACAAGCGCCCCACCTGCAAACCAGATCGTCGCAAGACCAAGTGTTGCTGCCTCAATCACTAAAAAAACGACGAGTGCAATCAGCCAGTAAACCGGCAGGTAAGCTGTAATACCCATGCGTTTTTCCCCCTTTCTGAAAAAATTGGCTGTTGTATTCATCATACTATAATGATGAAAAAATAACAAGCAAAGTTAAAAACATTCAGAAAAAAGAAAGATTTGTCAGGAATCATCTACAGACTGTCAATTCCAAGCCGGGACATGAAAACGAGGATAGCTGACAAAAAACCATATGCGTGAATACGTAAAAATAATACGAGGGTGAAGCTCAATAGTTTCCAGAATACCGATTTGATTTGAACTGCGTAATGCAGGCAATTCCGTATCGTCAGGGTTTTTCGAACAAACGGATCTGACCCATACTGTTTCAGCAGCTTTCTGACCACAGAAACATTTTTTCCTTCATATGTCATCTCTTCCTTCGCCAGATACATTGCACCAATCACCAGGTGAAACAGCATCAGGTCGCCATAATATACAGAACGTCAACCTTCTTTCACCACTCTTTCATTGTACGCCAGTACATGTTGTGATAAAATTATACAAATATCAGTTTTTGTAATTTTTTTAATATAATACAAACAAGCCACACATAACACTGTACGAAAGGATCACAGCAAATGAAAACTCCTAAAATTGATTTTGTGATTACATGGGTAGACGGGTCAGATCCTGTCTGGGACATGCAGCGGCAGGAAACCTTAAGAAAGCAGGGAATCTTTGTGGATGAATCTCTGGATAACAGTACCGCAAGATATCGCGACTGGGATATTTTGAAATACTGGTTCCGTGGTGTTGAAACATTTGCACCATGGGTCAACCAAATTCATTTTATAACCTATGGGCATCTGCCGAAATGGTTAAAGGAAGAGCATCCCAAACTGCATATTGTGCGGCACGAGGATTTTATTCCTGCGGAATTTCTTCCTACCTTTAGTTCCCATCCGATTGAGTGGAATTTTCATCGCATTGAATGGCTGACAGAAAATTTTGTTTATTTCAATGATGATATGTTTCTCATAAAAAAAGTTTCTCCGGAAGATTTTTTTAGAGACGAAAGACCTGTTGACATGCTTGCGCTTCAGCCAGATGTTGCAAATGCAGATGACCAGATTATGCCGTATGTCTATCTGAACAATGCGATGGTTCTCGCCAAATATTTCGATAAACGGGAAAATATGAAGAAACAGCCGGGCGCATATTTTCATCCCGGCTATCCGTTGATGTATTTCGGATATAATCTTCTGGAAATGGCATTTCCGCGGTTTACCGGATTTTATACCGTACACGGACCATCCCCGCTAAAAAAAGAGTCCTACCGTTTCTTCTGGAAAAACGAAGAAGAGCTTTTGCATCATGTCTGTTGCCATCCTTTCCGTCATAAAGAAGATATCAGTCAGTATGTTCTGCGGGAATATCAGAAGCTGAGCGGAAATTTTGTTCCGAAGAATATTCATAAATTCTGCCGATACTTTAATCTGCAGCCGGAAAACCCGGAGCTGGTAAAGACGATTACGAAACAGAAGTCAAAATGTATTTGTATCAACGACAGCAACTTTGAAATCCCATATGAAAAAGTAAAACAAGAATTAAACCATGCATTTTCTATCCTGTTTCCGGAAAAATCACAGTTTGAGAAATAAAAAACTGTTTTTCTGTTCGTTCACGTGACAGATTATAAAGCAACATGTATTTTAATTAAAATTGTAATTTTTTACCTCAGATCTATTGACATGTGTGTGATTTTATTTCTATAATAATTTTGTAATAAAAAGAATTTTCACAAGAAAGGAAATTACTGACCTATGACTAAAACTTATAAAAAACCTGTTGTCTCTATCGACACCGGAATGGCAGAAGGCGTTTATGCGGCAAGCGGCCAAGGAACTCTGAATGTTACTTACCACGGCGTGTGGGATCGCTGGGGCACAAATGGCGGTAAAGGTCTTGCAATGGCAGACTGGTCAGGTATTAACGGAACGATCACATTGAACATTACGTTCAACGACACGGTTGATCAGGCGGAAACGGATGATGCATCTGTACAGGCATCCTGCTCCGGAAAGACTGCTACGTTTACCTTTGCCAGCACAGCATCAAATCCGCTGACGATTGGTATCCATTTAAATCACGGAACCAGCATCGACGATCTGAAGATGACCGGCTTCACCTACTCGGTAAGCTAAAAAGCAAACCTGCTCTAAAAACTTTGATAACTGTTCAGAGCCAGGTCTTGCGGTTGTTAGTGCTAAAATTACCGATTCATCTTCAGCAAGTTATCAAAAGAAAAAGCAATGAGGTGCGTCCCCATTGCTTTTTCTTTTTTTATCTTTAAAAATCCTTCTCCATCTCCGCGATCTCCGTTTCACCCACCACTTCGCACTTCTTATCCCGAATCGCATACACTCTCGTACAGATCCCGAGTACCGTAGGCCGATGTGTCGTTACAATGCAGGTTCGCGGATACGTATCCGTCATAATATTGTTCAGCACCTTCCGCTCTGTCGCCACATCAAGTGCTGAGGTTGCTTCATCCAGCAGCAGAATCGGTGATTTCCGAAGCAGTGCGCGCGCAATCGAAAGCCGCTGTGCCTGCCCTTCTGAAAATCCGCCACCGCGTTCTTTCACCATACTCTCAATACCGTCTGGCAGTTTTTCCACAAAATCCCAGGCACATGCCAGCTTTAATGCCTCCATAATCTCTTCCTCCGTTGCTTCCGGCTTCACATTCCGCATATTTTCCGCTATTGTTCCCGAAAACATCGTGTTTCCCTGCGGCACGTAGGAAAACAGCTTTCGCGTAGACGGCGACAGGGCAAGCCTCTGCGATGGTTCCTCTCCTGCACCGATCCAGGCTTCCCCCTCCTGCGCACGCAGCAGGGACAAAATCAGGCGGAGCATGGTTGTTTTCCCCCCTCCCGACGGGCCAACCAGTGCAATAATCTCATGCGGCCACGCTTCCATCGAAGCATTCGAAAACACTTCCGTCCCTGTGTGATACGTATAGCAAAGATCCTGCATCTTAAGTCCGATGCCTCCCGACTGATATTTCTCCGCAAACCATTCTACTTCGCCATCCGCACTGTAATCCTCCTGCGGCATCTCTACGATATCCATCAAACGGCCGGCTGAAATGCCGAGTGATATCGCCGACGGCACAAGACTCACCAAAGAGTTGACCGCACCGGTCAGCGTACCGGAAAGGGACAGAAACATGGTCATCGTTCCATAGGAAATTGCTCCGCTCCAGACACGGTAAATTCCCCAGCCATAGCAGCTGTAGGAAACAACGTAGCTGATCAGCGTCATCAGAAGTGATGTTGCAATGGACATTTTCTGGAAATCGAGCCGCATTTTGATATAGTCCTGCTGCAGATTTTTCAAACGATTTACATAAAAACGGATCATATCGAATGCCTTAATCGTCTGAATGTTGGAAAATGCCTCCTGGTTGAAGCCGTACAGCTTCGCGCTCATCTGTGCGCTCCGCTGATTGTTGTTTGTCATACGCCGCAGCAGCGGGCGCGACAGCAGGGCACTGAACGGGATTCCGAGCAGTGCAAAGACTGCAAATGTCGGATCGTAATGAACAACAACTGCCAGTGCACTGATAAATTTTACCGTGTAAATCACAAGATTCGGCAGCCAGTTCAGAATACCTCCGGAAATGTTCGATGCGTCCGAGCTCCAGCGTGTAACCAGATCGCCCGTGTGATAAGTGGTTAAGGATTCCCAGTCCGTCACCAGAATTTTTTCAAAAATGTCATTCTGGATTTCCCGGTCTACTTTCAGGTTAATCATCGTCGAGGCATAACTGGTCGCCTGGGAAATCAGGGTATTTCCAAAGGAAAATCCTATCATCAGCGCAAAGGTCTGAATCAGCTTTCCTGTCTGGTGGCCTGTGATGATATCGACAAGATCCTTTGAGATCACACTCGATGCCAGTGAAACACCGGTTCCGAAAATGCCAAGCGCCGTATAAAAAAGCATGGCTTTCCAGTACCTTCTGGCGTACTGAAAAATCCAGCGAAATTCCTTCCACATCTTCTGCAGCATTTCTGCCTGAAGGTATTTCCCTATCTTCTGCCGAAGCTCCTTCATGATTCATCCTCCTGCGCCTGTTCCTTTGGAATCCTTTTTTTCATATTTTTCATACAATCGTCCGATCCTGCTTTCTGCCTTTTTTCATCCTCCTCGATCTGCCGCCGTATCGTTTCCGCCGCTGTGTCATTCTTTGTGCATCGCAGGAAGTAAACTGGCTTTTCCTTTGCAACCGCTTCTGCGAATTTTAAATTTTTTACCATCAGCTCTGCGGTCCAGGGTGGGGAAATCATGCGCTGCATCACGCGGAGCGTTTTCTGTTCTTCTGTCAGAGAAACCAGTTCTTCCGACGGCGCCTTTTCCAACAGTACAATTCCACCCAGCTCTTTTTTCTCCGCCGTAAAGATTTTTGATGTTCCGCACCACGGGATGCCATAGACAACGAATTTCTCTCCCTCTTTTCCGATCAGGTTCAGATCCCCGTTCAGAAACGGTGTCGCAAACAATTTTTTCCAGAGTGCCGTGTGGGTTGATTTTCCCATCCCCGACGGACCGGAAAACAGCCAGGCTTTTTCAAGATACAAAAGGGATGCCGAATGCAGTGCAAACATTCCCCTTCGCTGCGCCAGAAACAGAAATACCGGGCGGATTGCAAGGAAGAGGGAATCCTGCTCTTCCTCGTTGATAGGGCAGCGATAATAAATCCGCGCATAACTGCCGTCTTCTTTCATCCAGATTTCGTAAATATTTTTCAGTGTATCGAACCGGAAAACATAGCCCTCCTCCCAGATGGCAACCGTCAGATCCCTGTTGCGGATCAGAATGGTTCCGTTCTGACGGCTCCCTGGCAGACGTTCTGCCAGTTCCAGGATAAGATCCGGGATTGCTTTCTCCGGATTTCCGCCATCTGTCATGCGAAATGCATCAAACTGCTTCGGAATGCATCCTTTTTCTCCATAGACTTCGATTTTTATTCCCGCAATATGCAGCCGCCCCTCACAGCTTCCCTTCGGACAGCCCAGTTCCCGGCGCACAGCGCCAAATACAAGCAGTTCCTGTACAAATGCCTCTATATCCTTCGCCAGTTCTCCCTGCTCCTCTTTTGGGATCTCATAATATGCGGCCATCCTGTCTGTCAGTGCTTCCACCGTCTGCGGCTGTTCCAGCATTTCCCATAATCTCAGCGCCGTTTCATTCAGTTCCATTCCACGCTTCTGGTCCGCAATTTTCTGTCCATAGGGCAAAAGATAAACGGTTTTTCCGATTTTCTGCAGCAGATATCCTTCCTGTCTTCTGATTCTCATTTTTTGTTCCTTTCTGTCTTTTCGCTCTGGAAAAGAGATGCTATAATAAATCTATCTTTTTTTCAGAACGGAGTTTCCATATGTATACCTACGACATTGAACAGCTCTTAAAAGACGGCTCCGCGATCCGGCTGAAGCCGCAGGGCTACAGCATGTATCCGCTTTTTCATCCCGGACGGGATGAGGCCGTCATTGAGGCGTATCCGATTCATCTTCTCCGCCGCGGCGATATCATTCTTTACCGCCGCGAACAGGGCATCCTTGTACTTCACCGGATCTGCCGTATCACTTCGGATGGCTTTTATCTGGTCGGGGACAACCAGACCGAAATCGAAGGGCCGCTCCGCCCGGATCAGATCCGTGGGAAGATGACCGGTGTTGTGCGCAACGGGAAATCGTTTTCTGTCTCTCATCCGGTCTACCGCATGCTTTCCTCTCTCTGGCTGTTCCTGCGCCCCATCCGCCCGTTTTTCTGGCGTATCATGGCACTTTTTCGCAAAATTTCTTCCGGGCGGTAAGCCTTCAAATGACAGGCTGCCGCAAAAAATCATCTGCTTCCGCTTCTTTTCATTCCCCGCACCATTTTCACAATACTCTGGAGTCTCCAGCCTCTTCCAAAGAACACACCATTTAGTGCCAGCGGCACCAGAATACAGAGGACAAAACAGAAGATAAATGGCGTCATTCCACCGTTTCCATAGATCAACGGTATGATCCTTCGCGTCACTGCGACTTCCAGGATCATCACCGCAGTGTATTCGCCCAGATCCCTCGCATAGCGTATCGCTTCCTCTTTCATTCCCAGAAAATCCCGGAAAAAGATAACGTAGCGATAGGAGATCTGCAGCAAATAGGAAAGTAAGGTTCCAAGAAGGACTCCTGTCATGCCATATGGTCTTACAAGTGCAAGCGATACGACCAGATTCAGAACCGCACTTGATGCGCCTGCATTTTTTTCTTTTTCAAACAGTCCTGTTACCCCCATCATAAGACTGAGCGGCAGTCCCGTGATTTTGATCAGCAGCACCACAATACAAAGCACTGCTGTTCCCCATCCAAGCTCATACGCGGGACTCAGCCAGATATCGCAGATAAACGGAGTAATCAGTGAAAAAAGTCCCACTGCCACGACGGAAGAAATGCAGAAGAACACAAAGGTCAGCTGCCGCAGAATTTCATAGTTCCGCCGATAATTCTTTTCGGTAAAATAATCCCCGATGGTCGGCTGAATCGTGTTGGCAAGAATCGTAAGAATATTGATAATTGCCTGCGTAATCATGCTGTAGTTCGCATACCGTCCTACTGTACCGACGCCGATGAACCCGGAGATAATCAGGTTATCGGTACAGTTCAGCATTTTGTCCGAAACCCTGGAGATAAACACGTTTTTCAGATCCTTTAAGATCAGCTCCTTAAAGAAAGAGGAACCTTTTTCTTTCCGCAGCTGATGAAGGAACGGATATTTCCGTTCCACATACCAGTTAATCCAGATGTTCAGCATCACCTCTGTCACAATCCCAATACCAAGTGCCAGAAGATAATTCTGCTGATATGTCACAAGAAGAATAATCGCCAGATAGCTTACAACATTTAAAATCAGGCCGGCGATACTCGCAATGTATTCCTTCTGGTCTGCAATTAAAAGCGATTTTCGATCGGTGAGCAGATAGGAAAGCACCGTGCGAATCAGCCACATAGCGTACAGTATCCGAATATACGTCAGGGAGTAGCTGTTGTTTTTCATAAACAGATGAATCAGCGGAAGCAGCAGCATTCCCGCCGTGAATACAATCACCGCAAAAATACGGTACGCCTTCCGGTACAGGTTCATCAGCGATGCAATCTCATGCTCATCCTTCCTTGCAAGTGCTCCGTACAGATGATAAACAATGGCTGTCGAAATGCCGAGTTCTGTCACGGACAGGATGTTGATAACATTGGAAATGACTCCGTTCATGCCGACAAGTTCCGCACCCATATACAGATTCATCGCCCGCTGGCTGAAAAATCCAAGAATCAGGAGTGCAAACTGCGAAAACATACTGAAAAAGCTGTTTCGAAATAGATTTTTAATCCGCATGATGTCCTCCTTTTCTTTGTTATGTACTCTCATTACTTTTTTCTGCTGTTTTTCTGGTTTTTACTGTTTCGAAATGGTATGATGGGATGATACGGCACCGTTTTTACAGAAAACCAGGCGATCGCAAATGCTTTTGTCACTGGACTTATATCTGCCTGATCAGAAAGGATTTTTATGAAAAAAAGAGCTTTTTCCCGTATTTTATTCTCGCTTCTGCTCCTGTTGTTTCTCATCCTGTTTGCTTTTCTTTGCATCTGCGCTTTTTATCATGTCAGTTATACACCGGAAGCGTGTACGGAATCCGCAGAGGAATTGTCCAATCCGTATATCGGATTTTATTCGATGTACGGCTACGTTCTCGGAAACGATACACTCTCCAATCTTCCCGACCCGGATTCCAATCCCGAAGAGACACCCGGACTTGTGATGCTGGAGCTGAATCTGCGCCGGTTTGCCGATCAGGATCTTTCCGATCCGGCACTTGCACAGCTTGACACGATTTTGTCCTCCTGGCAGAAACACGGAAATTCGATGATTCTGCGCTTTCTGTACGACTGGGACGGCAAAGCGAAAGAATCGGAACCGCAAAGCCTCGACCAGATTCTGCGCCACATGGATCAGACTGCTGCAATCGTAAACCGCTACACGGACAGTGTTTTTCTGATCCAGGGCATTTTTATCGGTAACTGCGGAGAGATGAATGGCTCCGACCATCTGTCCGATGAAGACTGCTCCATTCTGATGCAGCATCTGGCAGACGTGATCGATCCTTCGATTTTTCTGTCCGTCCGCACACCGGTACAGCGACGGAGGATTCTGAACTCAGCAGAACTGCCTTCCGCAGAAACTGCTTTTGACGGCTCACTTTCCTCCCGCCTCGGGCTTTTCAATGACGGAATGCTCGGAACAGCAAACGACACCGGCACATACGGAGATACGCCTGCCTCTGCGGATGCTTACCGCTCTGCCTGGGTGCGCGAGGATGAGCTGGACTTTCAGAACAGGCTCTGCAATTTCGTCCCAAACGGCGGCGAGGTGATTCTCGACAATCCCTTCAATGACTTTGACCATGCCCTTTCGGATCTCTCCCGGATGCATGTTTCTTATTTGAATTCGGAGCATGACCTGGTGGTTCTGGATAAATGGAAAAATTCGGTTTACCACGATGAAGTCTCTGTTTTTGACGGTATCTCCGGCTACGACTATATCGCGCGCCATATGGGTTACCGCTATGTGGTGCGCAACACCACCCTGCATCAGTCCCGGCTGAACATAGAACTTGAAAATGTCGGCTTTTCCGTCGGCTACCGCAGACTTAATCTGGAAATCACCCTGGTTTCCGATGACGGCAAGGTTTTCTCCTTCCCGCTTTCCGGGGATTCCAGATTCTGGCTCCCAAAAAATACCGCAGAACTTTCGGTTTCCCTTCCGTTCCGTGAGCTGGAAAAGGGAACTTATACGGTATATTTTCGGATGACCGATCCGTCACTTCGGCGGGAAATCCAGCCTGCCAACACGTTTTCCCATGATACCTACGGATTCCGGCTCGGAACACTGAAGCTGGAAAAGCTGCTCTGATATGTGCCCAGAAACACACGCCCGCTTTCCGTGTTCCAATTGGCAAACAGGATCGGACGCCCATCCCGCCTGCGGTATAATGCCAGAAACATTTTTTTTTGTTCTGCCACCGCAGGCAGTTTGATTTGCCGGCAAAGTATGGTGGTTTCTCCACTGTGCCAGGCTCTGGCATCGGTATGGATCCTGTATTTTTCCGGCTTTTTGTTCTCCTCTTCTATCTCCAGAAAACAGTCGGCTTCTTCCGTCAGCTCGGCAAATCCGTGGTTTTCCAGGATAATCCGCATCAAGCTCATCTGACCGGAAGAATCTTCCCCCGTTTTCCACATCCGGTTCTCATTTTCCGAAAGCATTTCCACATCTTCCACTACAAACCGGTAACCAAGACGTTTTCCGACGGTTTCGAAGCCGGATACACCGTTTGCGGTTTCTTTTTTCCATTGTTCCAGCAGCTGCGGGTCATACGTACTGTTCAGATAGGAAATGTGCATCTTTTCCAGATCCCTGATTGCTTCCTCTGCCGAAACATTCTCTTCTCCGGCTGCACGCTGTACTGCCTCGCCGCCGCAAAAACGGCCGCGCATTGCCATTCTCTGCCAGTCAAGTTCCGCCCCACGGCTCTGTGGTTCCTGCCCCGGCGTTTCCATCGCAATCGTACCGTATGTACCAAGATCGGTTTCCGATCCGAACATCCCATCGTTATACAGAGTCAGACATTTTTTCTCTTCTTCTGTAAAGTTCCTTGCCAGCTCCCGCCACTGGGAAGGTCTGCGCACTGCCAGCGGACATACCCCATTAAGCGCATCCAGCATCGTAGGAACCAGCGTCCGGAGCCCGTCCGGTGTCAGATACCGGGATCCATGCATTTCTCCCCAGTTTCCGATCAGGATTCCCTGAACGACATAGACATCTTCCGAAAATTCCCGGATTATCTCGCCAAGCTGCCGCATATGTTCCTGTACGGTTTTGATGCTGCCCGGCTCGCGTTCCAATCCTTTTCCTTCCAGATCATAGGCAAACCGAAGGATCATTCCCTTCTTTTGGTCCCGGAAAAATGCGAGAATTTTCCGCACCCACGCCATCGACTCCTGTGGGATCCTGCCGGTTCGAAATGCTCCGATCCCAATCCGCAGAAGTACAAGCTCTTCTTCCTTACAGGCAAGATACAGGGGTTCGTCTGTTTTTGCCGCATCAAACGTATACAAATGGTACCAGCCGCAGCCCGGATTCTGTACCGCACCTTTACACTCTGCAAAATCTGCCCGAGAGAACGCGGGATCACTCGCCGGTTCGCTCTGTGCTGTTTTCTGCTTTTTCAGAAAACGGTTCCATTTTTCTTTCCACATCTTTTCGCCCTGCTCCCGCATCCATCTTTAAAACCTTACACCGGAAAATCACGGCCAGTACACTGTAGAACATCCGCGTCATATACCAGATGGGTTTCAGCCCGGAATGCATGCTTGTTCCCGAGGTCCGGATATGCATGACTGCCGGAATTTCAACCACTTTAAAATCAAGCAGCATCATCTGTGTGATCATGTTGGTATCCGGATATTTGTCATCAAAATGATTGTATTTTGAATAATAAAGCACTGCCTTGCGGCTGAGCCCCTGCAGTCCTGTCGTCGGATCTGCAATCCATCTTCCCGTCGCGATGTGCAGCATACGCCGGAACAGGCGGAATGCCAGCTTTTTTGCAAAGCCTACCGAAAACTCTGCGCTTCCATCCATAAAACGGGATCCCAGCACAATATCCGGTGTTCTTCCGTCTGTATCTTTTTCTTTCAGTTTTTCATAAATTTTTCGAATGTTGCATACATCATGCTGACCGTCCGCATCCATCTGGATCACGTACCGGTAGCCCCTGCGGATCGCATATTTATAGCCAAGCTGCAGACCGCTTCCGTAACCGAGATTGAAAACATGCGTTACTACCGCATAGCCGCGCTGTTTTACCATCCAGATTGTGTTATCGGAGGACGCATCGTTCATAACCAGTACATCTACCAGCTCCGCGATCTCCGGCTGTGCCAGCTGATCCATCACTTTTCCTATGTTTTTTTCTTCGTTGTATGCCGGAATAATCAGTAATACTTCTTTCTGCTCCATAGTTCCCGCCTCATTTCATCAGATCCAGCAGCCGCCAAATTTCCTCTGTCTGTCCGTTCCCTTTCTGTTTTGCTGCCGCCACAATCCGCTCTTTTTTTTCGGTATCATCGATCAGTTCTTCTATTTTCCGGGCAATGCCCTCCGGGGTCAGCAAGCAGAGCAGACCATCGACTCCATCCTCTATCTGCTCACGGTTTCCTGCACAGTCTGACGCAATCACGGCACAGCCAAGCGCCTGGGCCTCCTGAATGGCAATGCTTTTCCCCTCAAACCGTGTCGCATGTACATAGAGATCACACTGTGCATAGTAGGGAAACGGATTTTCCTTTATGCCAAGCAGAATAAAGTCCTTCTGCAGTCTGAGCTCTGCAATCTGTTTTTCAAGAGCCTTCCGTTCTGGACCTTCGCCCACAACATACCACCGCGCCTTGTATCCGGCATCTCTGATCTGTTTCATTGCCAGAATGGCGATATCATATGCTTTCTGGTGTGCCAGCCTTCCAACCGTTAAAATACGGACACCGTCATAAGAATCCGAAAAGCCACCCGGCTTTTTAGCCTCTCTCTCGATCCGCTCTCTGTCTATGATATTGTGAAAAACCTGCACTTTTTCTTCATACTCCGGGTAAAACTCCAGGAAATGGCGGCGTGTCTCCCCGGAAACCGTATAGATAACATCCATTTTCTCGTAGCAGTCGCGGTCCATTTCCCGTGTATATCCGGAATCGCCGTAAGCAATATGGACAAATGCAGCTTTTTTCTTTGCATTCACGTGATCCGCAACGTAATAAGCAGAGCCGCCTTCCAGATAAGCAACCGCAAGATCAAAGGTTTCATCCAACCGGTCTGCCCCGTCCGAAAGGACTCTCCAGAGCAGTTTATCCGGCTGAATTTTCCCCGCCTTCTTCATCACGCGCAGATTCTTCATCAGATACCTGATTTTTTCCATGGTGTGTCCGTGCCGGAACAATGCCATCACCGATGTCTGCAGCAGTTTTCGCCTTCCTGCACCGGAGAGTACGGAATCCTCACAGATCCTTTTGTTTTTTATATGAACTTCCGGCGGCACCCTTGAAATCATTTCCCCCTGTCCCAGCAGTACATACAGCGAAATTTCATATTTCTCTGTATCCAGATGGTTCAGAAGCTCCAGCAAAGCCGTTTCTGCTCCTGCACGGCCAAGCGTATTGATTACAAACAGTATTTTTTTCATAAGTCTCTTGCCTGCTTTCCTGTCAGACGTTCCAGCTCTTTTATGATTCTCTCATTCTCCTGGTTCAGCAGAGAAACCTGCATTGCCAGTTCCTGATTTTTCATCAGCAGAGAAGAAATCTGTATTGTCATCTGATACATGCCCCACACGACAAGGAACCCGGTAAGCAGCAGCACCGCCAGACTTCCCAGACTTAAGCGGCTGCTCCAGCCGGAGAACTTCGGAACCGCACCGCTTAAGATTGCCGCAAGGCCGAGCAGCTCCCAGGTAACCGCCAGATTTATCGTCAGTTTCTTTTTCGCATGCAGCACAAACGTCACTGCCATAATCCCAAGCCCTGCCAGGATCACACAAACCTTTATAATTGTCGCTGTACTCATCGTTTCATCTCATCCTTCTGTTTCTGCTCTTCTGCCCTCTGAAATACCAGACCGGATGGGCGCTTTCCTTTCCCGTGCCTGATCAGATTTCCGCGGCAGAAAACGTGCGCATCCATATTTTTTTCCACCCATCGCAGTCTCGCAAACGCCACGCTCCATCCTGCAAACGATCCTGCTATGACCCCAGCCCCATACCAGACGGCCGGCAGATGGGTAGCAATCAGGCTGCCGATCCAGGTAACAAGACAGAACACAATCGCCGTCAGGATTGCGCCGGTCAGGTCATCGAAATAATACAGAAAAATGATTTCCGCATACATAAGGAACAGAATAAAATATCCAACTGCAAGGGACGGATAAATTTTCATGGTCATGCCGGAAAAGCCTTCTTGCGGCAGGAAAATCACGCAAATCAGATATATCACAACGGAAATCATAAACTGAAGGCGTGCAAGCGTCATCAACTCACTGGAAAGCTGGCGGAACATCCGCTTTTTTGCATTTTCAATATCGGCTCCCTTTCCGCCAATCACCGCCTCGGAATACAGCTTGTATTTCTCATGGAAACGCATTTCGACGCGTGCAATGAAAATAATCGATGCCGAGAGATTGGTAAACATGGCAAGGCAGGAAGCCATGTCATATGGCTGATTGCAGACAAAGCTCTTTACCAGCTCCATCCGCATATCGGTTGTCCAGAACACAAAGTTATGGATATACAGCCCCAGAATATACAGAAAATTCGAAAAAATCAGTTTCCAGTATTTTCTGAAATACTGCAGCACCGGCCGGTAGCGGTTACTGTTTTTGACAAAATACCGCCGGATCAGGGCGTTTTCCAGTGTTGCCGTCACAAAAAATCCAACCGTCAGGGAAAATAGCATGCTGCGCGTCGTCTCCCATTTCATGAGGAAATGCAGAATCAGTGCCAGGACAAATGCAACCAGCATTCCAAAGAAGAAATACTGTGAAATCCTCTGATAATCCTTACAGATGGAAAGATAAATCATGGAATAGAAAACCAGCACCAGGCTGATATAGCCACAGAAACTGCAAAATACATACGCCGTTGACACCTTCCCGACAAAATGCTCCCACAGACAGAACGGAATGCCGACCAGACAGCTCAATCCGATATTCAGAAGCATTCCGATCTGATAGCACGGCAGGATGTCCTGATACCGTTCCTCGTAGATCACGTCGGACATATAACGGGACAGCACCGCATTAAACGGTGATGCCGTCAGTAACGCAAAAATAAAGATATAGAGAATCGTACAGGAAAACAGCTCACGCGTAGCATATCCGACACTGGAAAATTCGAGCAGCTCCTCCATTAAGATCAGATTGAGAATGACGACCATCATCGGCGCAATCGTTACAACGGTACTGTAGGAGAATCCAATCAAATTTGTCGTAATGGTATTTTTTTCAAAAATCCGATTCAGGCGAACGCCGATTCCTGCCATGCCATCTATCCCCTTTCCACCTTGCGGTGTTTATTTTATTTCTGTTTTTCCGGCAGCTTTACCGGTTCCTCCTGCCATTTCTGGCCCATCTGCTCCGCAAAATCGCGGTAAATCTCCCAGTATGTTTTCTGCATATATTCCACACGGTATTTCTGCATAACACGGCGGTATCCGGTTTCTCCCATTTCGAGGCGTTTTTTCTCACCGACCGCCATATCCAGCATTGCCTGTGCGATTTCTTCTATATTCATGATATGCGTAACTATTCCGGCTGCGCCGAAATCATCGCTCTCACCGTAGATCAGACCATAGCAGTTTCCGACATCTGTCGCAATAACCGGCTTGTGTGCCGCATAGCTCTCCAGAATCGTCAGCGGCTGGCCTTCGCTGATGCTGGTCAAAATCGTCACATCCATTCTTCCCAGATAATCCCGGATATTGATTCTTCCGGTAAATACCACGTCCGGAACTTCCAGATCCGATACGAGCTGGAAGCATTCCTCGGCATACTCCCGGTCCTCCTCCCATGGTCCCATGATCCAGAGCTTCAGTCTTCTGTCGCGCTCTTTTGCAAAGGCAAATGCCTGGATCATCGTTTTCACATCCTTGATGGGTGTGACACGAAGAACTGCACCGATGTTCACCATTCCCGCATCCTCTTCGGTCTTTCCCGGGATATTCTGAAGATTTTCCACACGGATTCCATTCGGTGTGACCATCGTCTTTTCCACCGGACAGCCAAGCTCAACCTGCAGCTCCCGCGCGTGCTCAAACAGGGAGGTAATCAGAGTTCCCTCGTTGTACGCCAGCTTTGACATTTTCCGGAACTGGTCAATCCAGATATTTTTGTAGATTCCCGCAACCCACTTCGCTTTAATCAGCTCCTCCTCGCGTTCCCGGGTGTAAATACCGTGTTCCGAAATCAGGAGACGGCTTCCATAGAAATGCTTTGCCATAGCGCCAAGCACGCCGGCATAGCCGGTTGCAACGCAGTGATAAAGATCCGCCTTCGGGAGCTCGGTCTGCATTGTGAGAAACAGCGGCAGATAGATGGAGCGCATAGTCCATAAAAAGTCAGAGAAAACGATCTGGCTGTATTTCAGGTTGTAGCACTCTTTCACGGCATTTAGAAAATCCTCTCCCATCAGGAGCGCATTCAGGGAAACATCTTCTTTCCGGAACAGATCAAACAGGACATTCCACTCGATATCCTGATCAAGAAGCAGACTTCGAAGTGCCTGATACTGCTCTTTCTTCAGCCGATGTTTATGTCGTTTTTTACTTCCGCCCCAGTCCACATCGTCCAGATAGAGTTCATAGACGGCGGAGACATTTTGGGGCAGCTCATACGCATACTTTCCGCGCTGGGAACGGTTTGCCGCAATGGCGAGGATGATAAATTCTGTTTTTGGGAAAAGCTGGATCAGACTGTGTACCCAGCTGGAAACACCGCCTACCACAAAGGGATAGCAGCCCTCCGCTACCATACAGACTTTCATTCGTTTTTCACCCCCTCTTCATAGTAATACCGCCGGTCGGATGCACGAAGTGTAATCGTTACTTCACTCTTTTCCGCGCGGATCAGCCATGCAGAATCCTCCAGCTTTTCTGCCGTTCCGCCCGTGACCTTTTCAACTCTTTCATTGTGTGTCCGAATCACATAGTACGCAGTTTTCTCTGTTCCCGTGGTCTTTAAGGTGATGGTGTCGCCCTCTCTTTCGTCCTCGCAGCGTAAGTTCAGGAAGGTGCGGATTCTGGAATCGCAGGTGGAAACCGTGGTACCGTCAAATCCGGAAAATGGCTGCCAGTAGGTTCCGAGGTTGGAGGCAAATTCTTTGACGATTTTTTCCCAGCGGTCCTCCTCTGTTTTCGGATAAATCACTCTGCTTAAATCCAGCTCTACACTGGCATAGCCGAGCGCACTTTCAATACTCTTCATTTTCATCCAGGAACGATAGGTAAAACGTCCGGTATCTTCCGTGACAATTTTCTGCTGTGTCGTCTGTGCATCCAGGTAGCTGACCTGATCGCCAGCCGTATCTTTGCTCTTAACTACGGTGCGGACACTCCAAAGAGCAGACTGCTGTAAAGCTGTTTCCATCTCCTGTTCACTCAGGTTTCCACTGAAAAAGGAGGAAAAGTAAAAATCCGAAAGATTTTTCTGCATGAAGCTCTGATCTTCGTCTAATTTTTCCTTTACGGATGTTTCGGATTCTGTAAAACCGGAAAGTCCCATCTCGCCTTTTTCTTCGTTGAGCAGCTTCGCATAATAATGCAGCAGCTCGCCATCTGCTTCTGCCGGAGCATCATAATCCAGTTTTGGTGCCACCATACAGGTAAGACCAAAATGATTTTTTCTGTAGATTGCTGCAATCGACGGCCAGACAATATCGCGGTTAACATCTTTTGTTCCGTTTCCGTAAATCTCCTGCATTTTGTCCGTATTTTCCTCCGCAAGTGACGGAAAGTTCTGCACAACAAGATTCTGCGCATTTACAACCGGATAAATCAGATAATTTCTGGTTTCATACACCATTCCCGTCAGCAGTCCCAGCCCGGTTTCATCCTCCATATAATCTCCATTTACGGCAAATACACTGGCTGTCCCGAAATTTTTCCGCCAGATCACAACCGGATAATCCTGGGTTTTCAGCGTCTGATCCTCCGGAAAGCCTTTCATATAAGTTTTGGTTCCATCTCCAAGCTTAAACCATGGAAACGTAAGCTTAAGATCCTGCCTGTTTTCTTCTTCCTTATTTTCGGCCCGGTAAATATTTTCTCCGCCGAGCATCAGATTGTCATACAGATCCAACCCCGTTACGGTTGTAGAATCCTCTTTTACTTCTGCAATTCCAAGCAGCTCCCGCAGCTTCTGATTTTTCCGGATCACAGACACCTCCGGGAGATTTGCAAACACAACATGGATCCCCTCATCCACACTGTTCTGCAAATCTATGACATCCTTTAAGGCGGTCCAGTCGATGCTTTCTGAATTCACTACAATCATCTCCGGCTGCTTTGCACCTTTCTTCTCCATTGCCTGTTCATATTTGCGCATGGATGGATAAACTGCTGCTTCGTACTTCATATACCGGCACCATTCACAGACAACCGCCCCCACAGAATGCTCCTCGGCTTCTCCGATATAGACGATCGTTCCCCGGCTTCCTGTTATGTTTTTCTCGCCGGATGCGCCTTCTGTTCCAAATGCGCCGCTGCCATCTTCCAAATCTTCTTTCTCTGCCGCATACGCATTTTTTTCATAGTGGTTCAGTTTTTCCTTTGCCAGATTCAGACCCTGAAACAAAAAGAGGATGATTGCCATAAGCATTGTGATTGCTGCAAAAGTTCTGCGGGAAACCATTTTTTCTTCCTCCTTCTGTCATCAAGTCTTTTTTGTTGAAATTTCAGTTTTTCCAGCCCTGTCTGTCTCTTTGTTTTTTCCTGTCTGCTCTATTTTGGCATTGGGTTGTTGTAGCCATAATCAATCGCAAGGTTGTATGGACTGTTAACGTTCTGCTGAAGGCGATAGCAGATAAAGCTGTCGGATTCATAGTAAACTTCCATTTCGTTCGGATAAAGCTCTTGGAACCTCTGTGCCCACTCATACATATGGCTCATCGTGATCCAGCGGGATTCCTTGGTATAAGGAAGAATTCCCGAGCCTCCCGGTATCGGTTCTTTGGCTCCTTCTTCAGTTACCTCCTCATGTCCTGTACTCCCATCCACACTTACTGGTATTTTTTCAATAAAAAAATACACACATTTCGTTGGTATTATAATCTCCGGATTCTGCCCCAGATCTTTCAATTGATTTAATAAGGTAATGGTCTCATAGTGATATCCATAAAATTCTGTCATGCGAAGCTCATCATTCGCTGAACAGATTGTCCATGTAAAATCTTTATTTTCCCGCAAGATATTGGTAACGCATACCATGGCTCCGTTATCTTCCAGCGCTCCGACTTTTACCGGCTCTCTTATAAGACCCTGCGATAAAACGACTGTTACAGCCATCACAAGTATCAGGAGAGAAGTCATCTCGCCAATCCATCTTCGCTTCCACCGGCGTATCGCCAGATACACCACTGCATCTACGCCAAGCGCCCAGGCAAAGCAGATGGCATAGCAAAGGAAAATGCCGCAGCGATTGGCATCCATCAGCGCCGGAAGATGCAGCAGCGATGCACACTGCAAAGAACACATGCATAGCAGATAAACAGCCGCAGATAAAACAGCTCCCGCAAAATCGTTTTCCCGCAGCACTGCCAGGAGGATGCCAAGAAGCAGTAAAATTGCAATACTTCCCAGCGTAATTTCTGCGATATATGGTTTTACATTCATGACATTAACGCGGATGCTTTCCCGCACTGCCGATCCTTTTTCTTTGAGCCTCTCCGACAGCGGTTTCTGCTGCTTTTGTATTCTTTCTTCTGCCTCTTTTCGCAGCTCTTCTATCCGGGACTGGCTGAGCACAGAACCGGTTTCACCATTCTTGGTTGCGTTGCCGCTGCTTTCGCCGGCCGTCAGACTGTCGGATACACCGTCCTGTGATAAAGTACCTGCTGTGTCCGCATCCCCCTGCTTTTTATCACCGGTAATGACGTTCATTCCCCAGTACAGCGATCCCTGCAGCCCCTTTCCCATCGCAACGCCCTCCGCCATCGGCAGGACTGAGAGAAGGACGCTTAATATTCCCGTAATCAGGATTCTTCTGAAATAGTTCCACCGGAAAAAACGAAAGCAGAAGCCAACCGCAACGCCAATACAAAACAGGCCTGCAGCCATCGTACCGTAAAAATGAACGGTCAGCGTCAGCGAAAATCCAATCGCAAACTGTACCAGATACCAGCGGCAGTTTCCGTTCCGTTCTTTTGCAAATTCCTGAAAAAAACGGATCGCCATACAGACAGAGGTCAGGACAAAAATCATACTGAACTCCTGCGGCAGTGCACTTTCAAAACGGGCGTACGTACTCTGGTTGAAGATATCCATCACATAAAACAGTATCCCGAAATACGGCGTAAACCTTCCCCTGCACACCATTTTCAGCGCCGCGACCAGAGCCAGATACACAAAATACGTCTGCACCACGCCAAAAATCCGAAGCAGCACATAGGTAGGAATTCCAAATACCATATGAAGATAATAAATCACAATATGGAATCCATACGGATACACGCCCGCAACCCAGATATTATTCCGCTCAAGCTCATTGATCCAGTAGTTGTGCACCGGAATATCACTTGCTTTGTAACCGAACGTTTCCACCATATTCGGTCCGTACACATACGTGATCGCTGCAATTGCCGCCAGCAGCACTGCTATTTCCGGCAGCGCATGCAGCCATTGCTTTCGTTTTCCCCGAAAACACCGCTCGTAAACGGTTCTCCGAAGCTGCGCCAGAGATGTCTTTTTGCCCCGCTCTCCATCAAGCAATCGTTCGATCCGCACCAGCAGGCTCTCCATTGCTCCCGGGATCTGTTTTTTTCTTTTCCAGATCCAGATAAAAAGGAATGGCCCTGCAGTTCCGAGGAGCAGCGTCACACGGCTGCTGATCCGAAGAAACTGCAGCAGATAAACGAGATAAATGATATAAAAATTCCCTGCGAAGAAATAAGCGATCAGTTGTTCTGCAACGGAAAAGCAACGAAACCTTTTCCGAAGGATCCGCCAGGGGAGAAACAGAGTTACGATGCCATAGGCGGCAAAAATTTCCAGAAATTGTAAAATTGTCAGCCATCTCATGGACATCTCTTCGTCCCTCCTTTCGCGGAAATGATTTTTCAAACACGCTCTAACTGAAAATGCGGATCAGCTCCAGCGTTTCATTATCGATAATAACGTCCGATTGTTTCAGTTCCTGCATCACCTGAAAAAACTTTTCTCTTTCACCCATGGTAAAATACAGCTTTAACTGACACGTATACGCCTCCAGTGTATTTCCATGCTGCTGTACCAGACGCCGGCACCATTTTTCAGTTTCCGGAAATTTTTTCAGTTCCAGAAGTCTGAGGCAGAGCCCCTCATACTGTTTTACGAAGATCCGCTCTCTGTTTTTCCGATACAGCGATTCTGTGGCCTCCTCCAGCATCTTGACGTACTTCGTCTGCTCCAGAGTTGTAAAGACTTTCTGGCTTAAAACTCTGTTCATATAGTCGAGCATCATCTTCTCGTAATCCGTCTCTTCTTCGCCTTCCTGCTGCATCCCGGTATACATTTTCTGTACCTGTGAGCGGAACTTGTTCAGTTCATCGCAGAGCACCGATGCGGCGTAATGCGATGTCTCGGAATCCTCGCTGTTCAGTGCCATAGTAATCGATTCCAGCGATTTTTGCAGATCGCCGCGGATCACATTCAGCATCAGCATACGCAGATTCCGTTTATCGCTGACGGCAAGTGCTTCCTCGAGCGGTGCTATGTTGCGCTCCCGCTCCTCATCCGCCTTCAGATGTGTCCGCACACGTTCCTTACCAAACACAACATCCTCCAGATCGACTGCCTGACGGAATACGGTTTTGAAAAGAAGATAACTGCACAGAAAAAACGCCGGACCGACGACCGGGCAGAGCACCATGACGATAAAACGGATCAAAAAGGCTCTCCGGTTATCGTATTGCACCTCTTCTCCCTGCTCTTGTTTCAAATCACACGCCGGAACATAAACCAGAGCTCCGATCAGCAGATAGATCAGGGCGATCAGGGCATTGACGATCCACAGAACCACAAAAGTCAGGGTTTCATGGCTCATCACGCTGCCACCTCCCTGTTCACAAGGATACTTTTCAGACCCTCTTCCCCGAAGCGCAAGATCACACCTTTCGCATTTTCTTCATCGGTATTGGAAAGCAATACATGCAGCCCGCCATCCAGGATCCCGATATAATCCGTCTGACGCAGCTTCTGTTCCAGAATCTCACCTGCTTTTTTATAATCTTCGCTGCTGCACACAATCCGAACCAGTGAGCATTCTGTCAGACCGTTTCGCTTCGCCTCGAAAAATGCCGCTACCAGCTGCGTAAAGGCATCTTTTTCGAGAATTTTGCTGTGTTCCAGATACCTGTGTTCGTGCAGCGCTTCCAGATAGCGGTTTGCCCGCACCACTGCATTCTGGATCAGATAGCTGATGACCGTCAGACGGTTGGATTCCGCAAGATTCATGCGGTCCCACGGAAGTCCCCACAGCATCAGGATGATCTGCATCTCATCTTCTGCATAAATAGCCTGCGCCATCAGCGGATAGCGCTCATCCATCGTTTTGTTGATGTAAACGCGATGCTCTTTGAGGTCTTCATACATTGCCTCCATCTCAGGATAGCGGATGGAATTTCCCATTTTTCGCGCTGTCGGTGATGTGAACGAAAAGAGACGCGCATAGACGCGGTTGGCGACGGTATAAATTGCCACATCCTCTGTATTCATCAGCTTCGAAATCGTCTGCGCCGCATAGAAAAGCACCTCATAGGCACCGTAGCGTTCCAGCGACGATGTGATTTCATAGATTTTTCCAAGACTGTCCTTCTGGTTGACAAGCTGCAGCTCAAAAAGCTGTTTCATGCGCACGTTGCTGTCATTGATCTCCGTCATATCGCCAAGCTGTCCGCGCAGATACCCGATCTCCTCTTCATCATCCTTTTTAATCTGGAGAATCTGATCCCGCATATAACCGACAACCATTCCCAGGATAAAAAGCTGTGCCATCCAGATGTAGGTGCTGTAGTCCATCAGCACTTCCAGTCCGCTCTGATGGTACATCTGACGGAAACAGTAGCCCACAGTCGCCAGCAGGGCCGAGAAAATCGCCTGCTGCTGACCATATACGATGGCAAACAGCAACACATAGAGAAGGTACGCATCCAGCTTTGAAAAATACTGGCTGCCGACTACACGGTTGTTGATCATAAAAAATGGGATAAAACAGATCAGATTTTCGATGTACGGAACCAGCATACGGAAAATCCGGCACAACAGACTCCATACCCGGTTTCCCCAACCCGCCCCCGCATCATCACGCTGCAGAAACGAGCTGCTGTGTTTTTGCATATATGTGACAACGGCTTTCACGCCCTTCTCATATGGGACAAAAATCTTTCCGTCAAACTCTTCCTGATACCGGCTGCCATCCAGTACAAGACGGAAACCTTCACCGACTGTATCGTCACGGATCTCCACGCCGTCTGCGTTCTGCCGGATCAGCTCCGCCAGATCCATCTGTGTGATCGCTTCACCGGATGTGATATGGTATAGTGGATATTTGGGACTCTCCTCCATCATTGCGCGATAGGCAAACGCAACGGCATCATCCTGGTAAATCATGGAAAAAGCAGTTCTGCTGTTGGCTGCGATCTGATTCGTCTTTAGCATTTCCAGTGTCATCCAAAAACACGGATTTCTGTCTGTTTTTCCTTTTCGCGGAATGCCGTACATATGGTCAAAACGAAGAATCCGCGTGTCCATCCCTCTGGTATCACGGTAGCTTCTGCAGATGTTTTCTCCCTGCAGAAGCGCCATTGCCTGAAAGCTTTTCGCGGATGCCGGTTCCGTTTCGTGGATATCACTGCTGTAGGAACGGCCATAAACTGCTTCGGACGACAAATAAATAAACCGGCCATCCTGCTTAAATGCATACGCCGACAGAATATTGGTCAGATCCGCCGTATAGCGGACAGACTCTTTTCTCGCATCACTCCAGTCATAATTTGTATCATAGGCGCCGAGAAAAAGCACGAGATCCGGATTGACATTCGAGAATATTTCCTGCACACTCTCACTGTCATAAGGAAAATCGTAGCGTTCAAAGACACGGCGGTATTTTCCTCTTCTGTCCCGTTTTCCCGTTAACAGATACGTCTTATGTCCTTCTTTTTCCATCTTGGTAATCAGATCATCCATCAGTCTGCTCTCGCCACCGACCAAAAATACTATCATATACTATCCTCTTCGTTTTTGCAGATTACGAAAATGATTTTTCGTTTTTCAGGCACACTCCAGAACCCCACAATTTTGCAATGTCTGCAGCACGGCGTTTACATCCTCCTGCACGTCCTCCGCCGGCACATCATAAGCTTCTCCAAGCCGTCTGGCAATCTCCTCCTCAGACGCGGCATCACCTGTCTGTTCATAAATAAAAGCCGCAGTTTCACTTAGGGTAAGTACCCGATTCATTTTTTCTGTCGTTGTCCCATAAGGAATCAGAATATATTCATCTGCGAGTTGTCTGAGTACAAACTCACCTTTTCTGGTCATCTTTCTCTCCATTCACTTACGTTTTTCTTCCCGATGGTGGGAAAGGCCATCATTCCAGAACATTTCAAAATGACTATACCCTACACTTGTCTGAGTGTTTGATACAGCTGTTTATGAAATGCTGTACTGACAGATTTATTATAGCCCCAACTTATTTCATTGTAAACTTTATTTTATTTTTTATCGTTATCTGTAATATTTTTTTATTTTATCGCTCAAATTTCGGCATTTTTGTGGTATACTGAACCATATCTCTCTTTTCACAAAAAATCTTCAAAGGAGTCTCTCATGCAGCCGCTTGATACCGTTTATCTACAGATTCTGAAAAATTTATGCACCGATTCGTCTGAACCGATCCCACTCGATGGGGTGGATACCGCTGCTTTGTACCGTCTGGCAGAAAAACATTGTTCACTTCCTTTTCTTCTGCCTTATTTTGAACAGCAGCCATCGTTTTCCGGGATAAAACAGCAGACAAAACAGATGCTGCTCTCCTATTATCAGCTGGAACATTTCACACGCCTTACTTTTTCGCTCCTCCTTGCAGAGAAGATTCCCTGTTTCCTCTTAAAGGGTATGAGCCTCGCTGCCAATTATCCTGTTCCCGAATACCGAAAATTGGGAGATCTGGACCTTTATATTCCCGAAAAAGAGGCTTTTTCCCGTGCCTGTCGTATTCTCGAGACGAATGGATACACAGAGGAGCCGGAAGACAGTGATCATCATGTTACCTACCGCTTTACCTTTCCGGAAACCGGCCGTTCCTTTACCCTGGAACTCCATTACCGTATCGTTGGCATCTATCAGTTTGCCCGTGCCAACGAGCTGATAGATGAGATCTTCTCCCCGGATCATCTGAAGCCGTCTTTCGTGGAACTTTACGGTCAAACCTATCCTGTTCTTCCGCCCACGGAAAATGTATTTTATATGCTGCACCATATGCTCAAACACTATCTCTACAGTGGTTTCGGCAGCCGTCTGCTCTGCGATTTTACCTTGTATCTGAAGCAGTATGCATCTGAGATTGATTTTGAGAAAATCCACTCCTGGTGCCGGGAATCAAAAATTTTTCATCTTTATGAGCTGATTCTCGGATCCTGCCATCTTTATTTCGGTCTTTCCGCTTCGATTGACCCGCAGATCCGTTCTTCTGCCGCTGACTGTGCTGCCTTTCTGGAACAAATTCTCGCAGACGGCGACTTTGGCAGTGACACGGAGCGGAAAATCGTAAGCCGCGGCTCTTACCGGCACGCCGGTGTCCGTGCCTGGTTCCACGAAGGGCATGTTCAGATGAAGCTTCGATTTTCCAAGCTTCATAAATGTGTGTTGCTCTGGCCGGTATTTTGGGGAATCACTTTTTTCTGTTTTCTCTCCAATACCTACCGCGTCCGCCATACAACACTGCGTCAGACATTAGCAGACTTCCGCGCCGATAACCAGAAAACCAAGCTGTTGAAAATTTTTGAAAATAACGATGTCCCGTAACTGGAAATCCAACAACATTTCCTGTAAAACTCCATAAGGATAGTCTGCACTTTTTGACTATCCGGTAGTATTTGTTTCAGAGTAAAAAAAGAGTAAGTGAACGTCTCCCCTTGTTCACTTACTCTTTTTTTCTATACCGTCGATTCCATCTCATTTTTCATGACTTTGAACCGATCACAATCTATGGAAATGCATGCTCTCTCCGCCTATCCCCTTGCGAAGGTTCCACGCCTGTTTTTAATAAAAATGCTGATATCCGATCTGGATTCCGCTGCCGTAGCCGCTGTTAAAATACAGGCATCCGCCAACCGGGCTCTCGCCGGAAAGTGCTGCCTGTGCAGCTGCATAACAGTCACTTCTTGCTCCGCGGGAAAGCACGCTCTGGAAGGTTCCGGTCGCAACCGGTGTAAACTGTCCACCCTGATAAATAACGTCGGAAACACTGTTCGGAAAAGAACCGCTGTTGACACGGTTTACTACAACCGCTCCGACTGCCACCATTCCTGTGTAGCTCTCGCCGCCTGCCTCGCACTCGATCAGTGCTGCAAGCATTGCCACATCATTGCTGTCTGCGGAAATTACCGATGCACTGCCTGCTGTGGAGGCTGCTGCTGCGCTGCTTGCCGCACAGGCCTGTGATGCCTGGTATTCCTCCATGGAAACAGCACCTTTTAACTCCTCTGAAAGTGTCACATAGTCTCCATGAACGTATGCGCTGCTTCCGCTGTACTGGATCTGATACCAGTCAGCCTCTTCGCCGAATATGCTGACTTCACCATTCTGTGTCAGTGTTCCAACCTGCGCGGAATCTGTGGATGCTGCCTCACGGACACGAAGGCTGTCCGCCTGAACAACTCCGGTGATACCGCACATATTGCGGTAATGTGCTTTTGCCTCTTCCCCAAATACCAGATATTCATTCTTTATGTAGCCTTCTACACCATTGGAAGAGATCTTGCTCCACTCGTCTCCTTTTTCTGTTACAGTAACCGCATAGCCCGGCATCAGAACTCCGACGATCTCGGAATCTGCGTTTGCCTCGCTGCGGATGTTGACATATCCTTCTACGTTTGCTGCAGCCATTGTGCTCCAGTCTGTTTTATTTAAAATGGTTTCTTCCTTTGTCTCTGCTTTTACGGGTGCAGCCATGATGACAGTCAGTGTGAGCACGCTCCCCAGGATGCCCGGCACATAACTTTTTTTGAATGTCATACTTACCTCCTGAACAATTATTACGTTTTTGTTACATCTTGTTACAAACCGATTCTACCAGTGTTACATCTTTTTGTCAACTGGAACATTTCGACAACATTCCTGTCTTTTTCCATCGTTTTTTTCATAGAACCCACAATTTTTCACCACTTTTCCGCTTTTTTGACGAATTGGATCGGTTTTTATTCCCACTTTTTCTTCTGCATGCGGCCTGCCTGGAATACTTTTCCGTGTCTTGTTTCCTTCTTTTTATTTTGCTTTTGTTTCACATTCTGCCCTTTCTGCCCTCTTTTTCCGCAAATATTTTTTAAGAAATTGTGACAGTTCTTTTTCTATTTTTCGACATGCATTACAAACCTTTTCCACTTTTGACGCATTTTCAAATTTTCTTTTAACTTTTTATTTTTACATGATATTTCTTTCTACATATGGTATAATCTTTAAAAAGAAAGAAAATTTATATTTTATCAATTATTTTTCTTTCAATTTATACGTGAAACTTACCGCAGGAAAATAAAACAGACCGACATTAGAAACCGATCAGGTGAAAGGAGGATGTCATATGTTACACAGCACACAGACAACGAAAAAACACACAGGAAATTTGATTCTGAGATTCGGAATGGCAGGCCTCCTGGCGGCCGGATTATTTTTTTCCGCTCCGTATTCGGCAGCAGCCGAGACAGTTCCAAGTGCAGAAAATACAGACGCCGGTGAAATTACCATTCACTTCACCCATTACGATGCACAGGACCTGGAATTCTATCTGAACACCGATCAGGCGGCTCTTGCTTTTACCGATGCTGCCCTGACATTTCAGGATTCCACAATGGATGCGCCGGTCACCATGTCATATCTTTCCGATGATGGTTCCTATGTCCTGTATCAGAACAGCGAACCGGTCGAGGAAGTAAACGGAACGTTCTCCGTATCGATGGTTACGGAACCTGGCTACACACTGGATATGGATCAGATTTCCTTCTATGTTAATGGACAGGCCGTTTCCAATGGCGGTTCCGTTGTGATTACGGATTCTTCGGCGGCGATGACTTCTCTTGTTTACTGTACCGCAATCCCGAAAACACCGGCAACTGACCCGGAGCCATCTCTTCCAGAAGAGCCATCTGCACCGGAAGTTCCGGAAGAACCGGCCGCTCCAGAACCATCCGTTCCGGAACAGCCATCCGCACCGGCAGAAACCCCGACCGTGGTACAGCCATCTGCTTCGGAACAGCCGGCACAGGAAAATATTCTTCCGGAAACCGCAGCTCCTGCATCCAAAACCGCACCGGAACAGGTTCCTGCATCCGAACCGATCGCAGCAGAACCGATTGCCAGCGCAGTTGTTACAGAAGACGAAGAAGTTGATCTTTCCACCATCCACCCGGAAGTTACCGCATCCGCTGTTACTTCTTCCAGCCAGCTTCCAGCTGCAACGCAGATTGTACCATCTGGCAGAACAACAGACCCGGATGCACAGATTCTTACTTCGGAAACTGCAGCTCTTGAAAATGCCGCACAGGCCGAGAATACACAGACTGCACACACAGGAATCGGCTCCTGGTTCCATCAGCGAACAAATCAGATCCTCGCAGTCATGATTGCTGTGATCCTGCTTCTGATCCTGATCGAATCACTTCTGGCACTAAAGGATTCCATGAATCAGGAAAGATCGCATCGCTTCTATTAAAAATAAGGTCCATAATAAAAAATAAGCATACAAAAAGAAGGAACGTATCTCATGAAACATGGGATACGTTCCTTCTCTTATATTATTTTTTATCCTCTTTTTTTCGCAGCCGCTTTCTGAATCTCACAGAAATCGTGCAGCGCCTGACGGCCGATTTTTACGATTTTACGGATGTTGATGGAATTTGTTCCGCCCTGACGCGGCTTGAAGCTGATCGGGATGAAACGGATTTTCCGGTGAAAATACGCTCCGAAGGCAGTCATCAGTGCGTTCGGCAGATTGTAGTTTTCCGGCATCAGCGGCAGATACTCGGCCACGTAGTCTGCTTTCATCAGACGGAACGGGGCATTTGCATCCGGCACGGATACGTGGAAATAGGTCCAGAGCACCGCGCACAGCACTTTTTCCACGACAGCGCGGGAAAAGCCGTCGCCGCGGCTTGTGCGGTTTCCGAAAATGGCGTCGTAGCCCTCGCGGATCTGCCAGAACTTTTCGAACTCCGCCGGATCGGTCTGACCGTCGGAATCGGTCTGGAAGATATAGTCCGCACCGTTTTCAAGTGCATAGCGGTAACCGTACAGAACGGTGGAACCGTGGCCGCCGTTTGGCTTCGTCAGCACGGTGAGCAACGGGCGGGTTTCACACTCTGCTGAAGCAATTTCATACGTATCGTCGCGGCTTCCGTCGTTGATGATCACAAGACGGGACGCACCGCCGCCGTTATGCTTCTCCACGACGGGACACCATTCCTCGATCGTTCTTTTGATATTTTCCGACTCATTATAGGCTGGTATTACAATATATAAGGTATCCATTGGTATTCTCCTTGCATTTCCTTCCATCCATTATACAGGATTTCTTTTCATTGCGAAAGATGCGCTCATGGAGAAAATTTCCCAGTACCGTTCGTTTGTTATTCTTCCCACAGTTTCTGCGGATAACGGCCCTCGTCTTTTAATTTCTGCAGTGCTGCCATGACATTTTCTTTGTCTTCTTTGTATGTTACGCCGTACCAGTTATCATAGGAGCGGAGTACGGTGACTTCCGCTTTTTTCTCCTGCAGCAGTTCATCGACAACGAACGGCAGGAAGTATTCGCCTTTTAACGGGTTGGTTTTGTATACATTCTCGAGGAACGGCAGGAAGCGGCGTTTCAGCTCTATCAGAATGCTCGGTGTGAAGCCCCAGAGGTTCATGGAAACGATGGTTCCCTGCGGCAGTCCGGTCCAGGTTGCGCCGTCATCCTCGGTGTATTCGGCCTGTCCGCCGTGGTTTTCGATTCTTGTGCGCTCATGAATGCCGACAAGGTGGTTCTGGTCGTCTGCGGTGCAGATGCCGCGGGCTACGTGGCCATTGTCGGTCAGGGTTTTGTACAGGTCGTAGGCAACCATCGCGTACTGATAGGTCGCGCCGTCCTGCTCGGTTGTCAGCTGGCGGTAGATCTCCTCGAATGCCGTTCTTCCATAATAATCATCGGAATTGATGACGGCGAACGGTGCGCCGTCGATGGCTTCTGCCGCACAGAGAATCGCATGACCGGTTCCCCACGGTTTGACGCGGCCTTCCGGCACTTCGTAGCCTTTCGGGAGAACGTCGAGTTCCTGGTAAACATACTCTACATCCATGTATTTCTCAATTCGCTTGCCGATGCCCTCGCGGAATGCCTCGTCGATGGCTTTTTTGATGATAAAGATGACTTTCTCAAAGCCTGCCTGTTTTGCATCATAAATGGAAAAGTCGATAATCATATTTCCGTACGGGTCAACCGGATCAATCTGTTTTAATCCGCCGTAACGGCTTCCCATTCCTGCTGCCATGATGACTAATACTGGTTTTTTGCTCATGATGTTCTCTCCTTTTTATTCTCCAAAATAAGCTTTTAATCTCTCCGCAAAGTCTGCCGGGATTTCTCTTTCAAATGGAAATGGTTCTGCATCCGCCAGATACTCGGCAATTTCGCCCAGGACACCGGCGCTCCGGTTCAGTGACCAGGCGGAGATCCAGTCGATCGTATCGTGGCAGGTATGCATGCCGAAACCATCGCGGTTCAGCGTCATCGCCGGGATGCCCTTCCATGCGAAGGTGTTGGAATCGCTGCTCCAGATGTTGTTGATGAGCGATACGCCTTTGTCCGCCTGTTTTAAGTGCTCCATGATCACGTCGCATGCCTCTTTCGTTGCTGCCACGCCAAGCACGGTTCCGCCGATGGCCTGTCCGGCGAGGTCGACGTTCATGTTGAAGCGGTGCTGCGCCAGCTCGGCCTCATGCGCTTTCACATACGCCCGGCTTCCGCAGAGACCCAGCTCCTCCGCGCCGAACCAGATGCATTCCAGTGTCCGTTTCGGGCGGTTTTCGGCGAAGTAGTGTGCCAGCTCCATGATGATCGCTGCGCCCGCCATGTTGTCGTATGCACCAGGTCCCTGCGGAACGGAATCGTAATGAGCCGTCAGCGTCAGGATTTCCTCTGGCTGCTCGGTTCCCGGGATGCGCAGGATGATATTTTTCGACGTTCTCCTGATTTTTTTCTGCTGTAAAACGAGGCGTGCACGGCTCGCTCCCCGTTCTACCAGTTCCATCGCATCAAGATAATGAATGACGGCGCACGGCAGTTTCGGATTTTTTACGCCGCGCAGGGTGCGGTAGTCCGGCAGACGGTCCTCATCTTTGTCCAGCGGCGTTCCGGTCAGGATCAGAAATCCGACGGCTCCTGCTTTTTCCAGTTTTTCATAGTTTTCTGCATTGGCACCGCCGTTGATCAGGACGATTTTCCCTTCTGCATGGGAAAGGCTGACCGGGTCGCCGTTTTCTACGTAGAGGAATGGTGCCTCCACGCCTTCCGGAGCGGTATTGGCTGCCGCGAAGCAGCCGCGGACGGTGTATGTTTTCTCATATGGCTCTGTGACCGTAAAGACAGCTTCGTCAACCTGCCATGTCTCAATCTCGAACGGCTCGCGGCGGATCTGCAATTCGCCCTGCCCCCATTTTTCTGCGATTTCAGAAAGTTCTTTTTCGATCCGGCAGGCTGCTTTTTCTTCGCCTTCCGTTCCGGCTTCGCGGATGTAGTTAAACTGGCTGACGAACGCATACTGCCGCTGGCCGCTGATGGTATTTGCTTTCATAATAATGTTATGTCCTTTTCTTTTCTTTTTTTATTTTCTTAAAGTTCTTCCAGTACCACTCTCGCGCTGCGTACGGCTTTGACGTCCGTGCGGTAGAGGGTGTATTCGCTTAAGGATGGAAGTCCCATGTTCACATTTTCTTTCCGGTACTGCATCGGGCTCGCCAGTTCGATTTTTCCGGACATATGGTAGGCGGTCACGCCGGTTTTCGGATACAGCTCGCGGATCGCATCCGCGCAGATACCGCCGCCCGCCTGAATACGGATGCGTCCCGCCGCCTGGCGCTGCAGTTCGGCGAGAAGCTCTGCTCCTTTTACCGCACTGTCCTGCTGACCGGAGGTGAGAATGGTGTTCATACCAAGCGATACCGCCTGCTCAAGCGCTTCTTTGGGATCGCGGCAGACATCAAACGCGCGGTGCAGCGTCACGGACATGCCGTCGGCTGCCTCCATCAGCTGTTCCATTGCCGCCATATTCATCGTTCCATCCTCTTTCAGTACACCGACCACAACGCCCTCTGCACCAAGTTCGCGGTACATCGCGACTTCCTCGCGGATTTCTTCTAATTCATATGGGGTGTAGCAGAAATCCCCGAACCGCGGGCGGATCAATGCATGAATCGGAATGGTTGTCTGTCTGCGGATCACCTCAAACAGCTTCGGACTCGGCGTTGTTCCGCCGATCACCAGATTTTGACACAGCTCCAGCCGGCTTGCCCCGCCTTTTGCCGCCGCAAGCGCCGACTCCGCCGAGTCCACGCAGACTTCCAGGATATAATCGTTCATAAAATTCCCTCTGTTTTCGTAATTTTCTTTCTCTATCATACCCTATTTGAGGCAATTAGGAAAGAGCTTCTTTGGTTCACTTTCGTTCACTTCTGCTTCTGATGCAGATATTTTTCTCTCGTTGCCATGCCGCCGCGAATGTGGCGTTCAGACTTGTTCACATCCAGAATTTTCCTTGCCTCTGCCGCCAGACCCGGATTCACTTGTACCAGACGTGATGTCAGATCCTTATGCACGGTACTTTTGCTCACTCCGAATTTTTTCGCCGTCTGCCGTACGGTCGCTTTCGTCTCAATCATGTAAATTGCTGTCTCCACAGCACGCTCTTCGATATAGTCCCTCACAAAAAGCCTCCGAAGACGCTGTTTTTACAGTGTATTCGGAGGCTTTGATGGGTATGTCTTCTATTTTATTATTTGTAATATACCCATACCGCTTTTGTCTGTTCCAGCACCTGATCGATATCCCAGGTTTTTTCGGAATTTTTTCTGCTGTTTGGGTCGTTGATTTTCAGTCTGCCATTCTGCAATCCGGTAAGAACGATAAAATGACCGTTGCTGGTAAACTCCCCGGGTCCCATCAGGGCAATGATGGGGTTTCCGGCCTGCAGGTTGTTTTCCACCCGTTCCCGTTCCACAGGGATTTCTTTGCTGGAAAGGCCGATCTGCCGGGCTCCTTCCAGCATCAGGGACCAGGCGGTTCCGCTGCCGTCTACGGCATAGCCGTTCTGTGAGGCAAAATCGGCGACCCAGCGCGGATTTTTTGTGATATCGCCAGTCATGAAAATGGCAACCATGGAAAGTGCTGTCGGTCCGCAGCCGCTTAATCCCATCACTTCACCGGCATATCGGTGATAGCCCCATCTCTGATCCCACTGCAAGAGAAGCGGAACCTCCGATGCGGATGACAGGTCGCTCAGGTCAATCTCCGGCTCCTCCTCTTTTTTCAACGGATATTCTTCGACGAACGTCTCCGTCTCATTGTTTCTCTCGTAAAGCGACAACAGCTCCTCCGGGTACCGATCCATTGAAATGCCGTTTGCTTTCGCATACCGTTGGATCGGATTCTGCCGGAAGCGCCGCACACCGCCCAAAAACAGAAGACAGCCGAACAGCAATAGCAGCCCGCGGATCCGCCATACCTTTCTTTTTCGTCTCCGTGCTCTTTCTCTTCTTTGTATTATCCTTCTTTGTGTCATTCTTTTTTGTTCTGCTATCTCTTGCCATTCCAGTGTATTGTTTTCACGGATCATGAAAAATCCCCCTCCCGATCTTATGGTGTACTCCCAAAATCTTTCTGTGCCTGATTTTGTGAGATGATTGAGAGTACATTCTTCCTTTTCATCATAACAAATTTCCGATTTTTCTTTTTGTATATTTTCCGAAGAAAAACTGCTTTTTTTCCGTCTGCTTTCTTAAGATTTTTTGTATCTGTGCAAAGCCATGCGAAACGGAAGCAAAACCGCAAGCAGGAAAAAGATGGCAAATTCCGGAAATATCATTGAGAAAAAAGTTCAAAAATGGTAAAATAGGAAAAACAACATCTTTAAGCGGAGGATAAAACAAAATGAAAAAACTGAAAGTAAAAAAAGGCAGCACCTGTATGGCTTGTCTTGCCTGTGTGGGAGCATGTTCTGAGGCATTTTATAAGGTATTTGATCCGGACAAGGCATGTCTGCAGATCGTAGAGAAAAAGGCTGTCCGCCCGATCGCCTGTCCGCAGTGCGGTAAATGTGCCGAGGCCTGTCCGGAAGGCGCCATTACCCAGAACCCGAAGGGCGTTTACATGATCAACAAGAAAAAATGTACGGGATGCGGAGCCTGTGCGAAGGCCTGTCCATTTGGCCTGATCGTAAAAACCGAGGGAAATCCGGCTTCCAAATGTATCGCCTGCGGTATCTGCGCGAAAGCCTGCCCGATGGATGTACTGGAAGTTGTGGACGAATAATGATCCGAACTCTTAGATATCGCCAGGATCTCGTGTAAGCACAGATCCTGACTCATTGCTCACATAAACATAAAAATGCACTGTGGAACGTCGTCGGACAATTCCACAGTGCATTTTTCTGTTAAACGAAAAACAATTGATTCCCGCTCGCCGCCTGGCAGAATGATCGATGCCCGTTTCCACAGACAGCATTCCGACAAAAAGGGACAAAATTTACAATTTTACTCCCGCGCCAGCAGAACCATCGATTTTGCCGGAAGCATCATGCTTTCTTTCATCTCTGCTCCATCCTCTGCACAGCGTTTTCCATCGCAGAGCAGTTTCCAGTTTCCTTCCGGGAGTTTCTGCAAAGCTTCTTTTTCCCATGGATTGTAGAAGACGCAGACTGCGCGGCCATTCGGGTATTCCAGTTCGTAACCTGCGATCTGGTTTTCACGGAAAAATGTCTTTTTACAGTCCGGCTCGCACGTTCCGTATGCCTGAAATTTTCGGCGCAGAGCGAGAAGACCACGGTAATAGTCCACCAGCTCTTCCTGCTCTAAGGCGCGTGTCCAGTCAATTTTGTTGAGCTGCCACGACGATTTGAAGCTGTTTCCTTCGCCATGCTTCGTGCGCGCAAATTCCTCACCCGCCTGGAAAAACGGCATTCCCTTGCAGGTCATCACAATGCCCGCCGCCAGACGGTTCATCGAAAGCGTCCGCTCATCCATCTTGTCAAAATCCGGCTCCGCATCCTCCTTCCGCTTCGGATCGGACAGTTTTAATTTATCCCACAGTGTATAATTATCATGTGCCGACACATACGGAATCAGCTGGCTCGCATTGCGCGGCTCATAGGCTCCTTTTCCGTCCAGCCAGCCGTCTGTCGCGGAAAGTATTCCTGCTGAAAGACGCTCTTTTCCATTGACATAGCCTCCCTCTGCGGCAATGAAAACACTTCCCTTGATGGAATCTCTCGTATCGTCACAGAACATGGAAATGCCATCCATCAGCTTTCCGATATTCTGTTTATCCGAAGGGAAATATCCCTCCTGCATTGCGCTTGCCGCTGCTTTCCACGGTTCACCGTAAACCAGAATCTCCTCGCCGCGCGGCATCCGGTTCAGAGCTGTGCGGATCGCATTCATGGTCTCCGTGTCATGCAGTGCCATCAGATCGAAGCGGAAACCGTCGATATGATATTCCTTCGCCCAGTAACAAACCGAGTGAACCATAAAGCGGCGGAACATCTCCCGCTCACTTGCCGTCTCGTTTCCACAGTCGGAGCCATTGGAAATCGTGCCATCCTCCCATTCACGGTAATAATAATAAGGAACTGTTTTCTGAAGCGGCGAATCGAGATTATACGTATGATTGTATACCACATCCATAATCACGCCGATGCCGGCCTTATGCAGCGCCTGAACCATTTCCTTCATTTCCCGGATACGTACCTCTCCGTGGAAAGGATCGGTTGCATAGGATCCCTCCGGCACATTGTACTGCACCGGGTCGTAGCCCCAGTTAAACGCTTCCGCATCATCTTCCGGCACACTGCCAAAATCGAAAACAGGAAGCAGATGCACATGAGAAATGCCAAGCGATTTCAGGTAATCGAACCCCGTCGCATGAATCCCGTCGCCGTTCAGCGTCGTGCCTTCTTCCGTAAACGCCAGAAACTTTCCACGGTGTTTATCCGAAATACCGGAATGCGGATCACTCGAAAAATCTTTCACATGAAGCTCATACACACAACGATCCTCCGGCCGGATTTCCGGTCTTTCATCCTGCTCCCAGCCTGCCGGGTCCGTCTCTGCAAGATTCACCACCATGCTCCGCTCCGAATCAATACCGGAAGCCACGCCGTACGGATCTGTCGTATCAAAGACACCATCCGAGTGCAGGATATGATACGTATAATACGTTCCATACCGCGCTCCCTGCACTGCACAGCTCCAGACACCCTTTTCGCCGCGCGTCATCGCAATCGAGGCTATTTTTCGGTCCCCGCGCTCACGGCTGCTGCCGCAGGAAAACAGTTCCAGCGAAACCTCCATTGCTGTCGGCGCCCAGAGCTTCCATTCTGTCACAAACTGCTCATCCTTTTTCGGCATCTGCCAGTTTCCATCACATTCCCTGCTCTTTCTCACCGAGACACCGAGGTCATCTCCTTCGTACGTAAAGTTTTCCACAAATTCTTCCGATTCAAAAAAGCTTTTCCACTCCGCCGGCGTTCTTTTCACCACCGCATTCATCTTCTTTCCCTCCATTTCTTTGTAAACCCGCAGAATCTCTCCGACACTCCACGCCTGCGCATAGCAGCCCTTCGACATCACCGGCGCCGCACCATCATAAATCTCCGCCAGATGAAACAGACATCCTTCCTGCATCCAGCTCGCAAGACGGTCCAGTCCGCGGCGCACTTCCTGTTTTCCCTCCTTCGGGAAATAGTTCAGCACCGCACGGAAATACGCCCCAAGCGGAAATCCCCAGACTGTCCCCTGATGATATGCCCTGTCACGCTCCGGCTGGCTTCCGCCGATCCATGGATGAAACGCCGGATCCTCCATTTCCAATGACCGCAGTCCTGCTGTCGTATACAGCTTTTCTTTGACCGCCTGTAAGATCCGCTGCCCCTGCTTCTGACTCACCATCTGAAACGGAAGCGCCAGCACAAAGACCTGATTGCATCGGAACTGCTTCTCTTCATACGTGCCGTTCAGCACATCCTTCAGATATCCTTCCTCTTCCATCCAGAACTTTTCGAGAAAACTCTTCTTCACCTGCTCCGCAAGCTTCCCATACGCCGATCCATCCTTTCCGACAAACGGTGCCAGCTCTTCCAGAATCCTCAGACCATTATACCAGTACGCATTAATCTCCACCGGCTTTCCGTGACGCGGTGTCGGCAGCTCCTTGTCAATCCGCACATCCATCCACGTCACCTGCTCCAGGCCGCCCCCGGCCATAATCAGCCCGTCACTGTCCATTTTAATATGGAAATCCGTTCCCTTCTGATACCAGAACACAATATCCTCCATCACAGGAAACGCCTCGCGCACAAACTCCAGATCTCCTGTTTCAAGGTAATACTCATACACCACATCCAGAAACAAAAGGGCCGCATCCACCGTATTATACATCGGAAGCGCATCCCCCTCCGGAAACAGGTTCGGCATCAGTCCTTCTTTTGTATATGCCATAAAAGTCCGAAGAATGCTCTTACACGCCTCATACTCCCCAAGTGCCAGCGTGCATCCCGGGAGCGAAATCATCGTATCCCGCCCCCAGTCCGCAAAATAAGGAAAGCCAGCCATAATACTCTTCCCGCCTGTCGATGCCCGTTCCGTAATATACTGACTCGCACTCACCGCCAGCCGCTTTCCCACCGGATCAGAAATCCCGGACTTTTCCGCAATCGCCTCCTGCCGCTTTTCTTCCTCTTCTATCCACAGCGCAATCCTTTCCTCATCCCACTTATCCACATCATCCGCGAGACTATACACAACAAAAAAGACCTGCTCCCTGCCGTCTCCCGTCATCTCAAACCGAATCCGGTGATTCACGACAGCACTTCCGATGCCATCTCTTCCATCCCGTGCATCCTGCTCAAAAAACAAATCCCTCCAGACCTTCTCCTTCTCCATCTGAAGCTCCCCATTCGTTCCATAAGAAAGAATCACACCGTTGCTCGCAATACACTTCCGGTCCACCGCAAAATCCTGCCCCTCCTGCAGCTGCTCCCCCTTCGCCGCAAACCGCATCACCGGCCGAACCGAAAAACTCCCCTTCTTCCCACTTCTCACCCGATACCGGACAAGAACCGTATTCTCCCCCTGAACCATCCCAATCGTCTTCTCAATCTCAACCCCCTTCACCCGGTAAAACCATACCGGCAGACTCCCCATCTCAAATCCTTCCAGAAACCGAACCCCCTCCACATTCTGCGTCCGATTCACAAACTCCTGTGAAAACAGCTCCGTTTCCTCTCCATCCACCTCCAACGTCTCCCAGACATTCGAAATCAGATGCTCCCGCACCGTAGGCGCCTTCAGTGCCCCCATCAACAGCGCCTGATCATTCCTCGCCGCATTCCCCATCACCGTCAGCGAACAATAACCTCCCAGTCCGTTCGTCAGCAAAAAACACTTCTTTTCTCCACTCCGGAAATCCATCCACTCCGAAGCATTCAGTCGAATCCTATCCATGCCCCAAAACCTCCATAATTCGTACAATGTGTTCCCGGAACTTTTCTGTTCTCATAAATCAATCACAAAAAACTCCGAAAATATTTTTTTTCATTCTATCTCCAAACTTTGCACTAGTCAACAAACTCACGCCGATTCGCCCTCCGGGCGAATCCAGCCCATTCTCCCGTCCTCCAACCCCAGGATCTGGCTCCGGCGTCGTGGCACCTGCCGCGCAGACGGGCGCATTGGCATCGGCAGCATGCGGATGATGCACGCGTGGGAGGCAGTGGAGTGAGGATGACGGACGGCCATCCAGGCCGGAAGTCAAGAGGCTCTGAGACGGGAAATCATCAGATTTCCTGTCGAATAGCCTCGGTTCCTCAATCCACCGCCTCCCACACGTCATCATCCGCCCGCCGATGCCACCGCGCCCGTCTGTGCGGCAGGTGCCACGGCGCCGGAGCCAGATCCGTCCCTCCCCCCCCCACACACAAATAGAGCAGCCGACCCCTCATCGGCTGCTCCACAAATCATCCTTTGACGGCTCCTGAAAGCCCATCTGTATAATATCTCTGCATTACAACAAACAAAATCGCAATCGGCACCGAAATGCAAACCGCTCCCGCCGCAAAGCAAGTATACCAGCTGTCGATATACTCCTTCTCCAGCATCTTCCACAGACCCAGTGCAACCGTATAATACTTCGCATTCGCCCTGCAGATAACCTTTGCGAAAATAAAGTCCAGCCACGGTCCCAGAAATGCACTCAAAGTCGTGTACACAATAATCGGCTTACTCAGTGGAATTGTCACCTTCGTAAATACCTGGAATCTCGTTGCTCCATCCAGATAAGCCGCCTCATCCAGTGCCTTCGGAACCGTATCAAAAAATCCCTTTGCAAGCAGGAATCCCGCTCCGGAACCGCCCGAGTACACCAGAATCAATGCCACACGGATCATCGATCCCTCCGAAAGGCCAACTGCCTTTAAAATATAGTAGACAGCAACCATCGACATAAATGCCGGGAACAGACCTAAGATCATCGCGATGTTCATGTAAGTCTTACGGATTTTAAACCGCATTCTCGACATGCAGTAAGAAATCGAAAGCACAAATATTGTAGAAATCAGACAACTGAACACCGCAATGATAAATGTGTTCTTAAACATCTGCGGAAAGTCTAACACCTGCGTATCTGTAAACAGACGCACATAGTTATGAAGCGTATATCCCTTTGGGAAAAAGCTGGTAACATAAGATCCCTTCTGCGTACTGAAGCTTAAGAGTGCAATCCACAGAACCGGAATCACCCACACAATCGCAAGCAGTGCCAGAACCACATGTACAATCACATCGGAAATCATTCCGCGCGCTTTCATGGAGTGTGTTTTTTTCTCTTTGTTATTCATTATTGGAATCCCTCCTCGTTCTTGTAAGAACCAGTATTCCGGTACGTGATCAGTGAAACCACAGCCAGAATGACAAAGGTAAGAATACCGACAACCGCACCAACGTTAAAGTACTGTAAGTCAACCGTCAGCTTGTACAGCCAGGTAACCAGAAGGTCCGTCTTTCCTGCGGTTGCTCCGACCGGAACCGGTGCTCCTGCAGTCAGCAGATAAATAACGTTGAAGTTGTTGATATTACCCGTAAACGTTGTAATCAGATACGGAGTCGTGACAAACAGCATATACGGCAGCGTAATTTTAAAGAAAATTGTCACAGGGCCTGCGCCGTCCACACGGGCTGCCTCGTAAAGCTCACCCGGAATGTTCTGTAAGATACCGGTAACCTGCATCATGGTAAACGGAATACCAACCCAGAGGTTGATGATAACAACCGTCGCTCTCGCCCAAGTCGCATTTGTCAGGAACGGAAGCGGACTGCTGATCAGCCCGGCCTGAATCAAAAGATTGTTGACCAGGCCGTTGTCCTTTAACATCGTACGCATCAGAAGAAGAGAAACGAACTGCGGAATTGCAGCGGAGAGCATAAAGCAGAATCTCCAGAATCCCTTGATGCGGGTCGTTTTACGGTTGATGACAATCGCAAGAATCATACCAAAAATATAGTTCAGGAAGGTAGCGAGCACAGCCCAGATCAGTGTCCATCCAAGAACAGACCAGAATGTCTTGCCGATCGAGTTGCCCATGCCAAGAACCGTACTGAAATTTTTCAGTCCAACCCAGTGGAAAATCGTCAGATGATCGCCGACTTTACTGTAGCTGGTGAAAGCCATACAGATCATAAAGACCAGTGGAAGGATTGTGAAAATCACAATACCAAGAATCGGAAGTGTCAGCAGGGTCCAGTGCAGTCTCTTGTCAACGAGTGCTTCCAGATCCTCTTTGATGGTGTTGATATGTTTCCCTTCCTTTGCACGGCACTCTACCTCGTAAGCGCTCTTCATATTGACACGCCAGATCATAAAGAAGAGAACCGTAATAAAAATCGTTGCCACTCCGTAGAGCAGGAACAGAATTGTCATATCGCCGCCGGTATATTCATAAATACCCTTGGCCTCGTTCCACACCTCTTCCTGCGCACGGCCGCCCAGGGTGATGAGATGATAGAGATTGTTGATACCGCCCTCGATCATAAACAGGAGATACGCAATTTCTACTGCCAGAAATAAAATACCCTTTACGATCTGTTTGTGAGCCAGATTTCCCAGTCCCATGACAAGCATGGAAAGTTTCGTGACCGCATCGCCCTTTGTGATGGCTTTTGTCACCGGATAGGGAGTCTCAAACTCTTTGGCGCGTTTTTTCAATGATGCCATAATCTATCCTTTCCGAAAGACAGGCATTGTCAATCCTGGTGTCTGACAATGCCTGCGGTTTCAATCCTGTTGATTTTCGAACGCTTCAGAGCCGGTTTTACTTACTCGACTGCAGAAGTATTCATGCTTGTGTTCAGTTTCTCTGTCATTTCTGCAGCGTTATCATGGGTAACTTCACCGTTGACCAGAGATTTACCAAAATTCTCTGCCGGAGTCCAGTAGTTGCTCATATTCTTAACGAACGGCTGGATGATAGAAGTATTGTTGAAGGTATCGTTCTGAGCAGTTACCAGTGCATCGTCTGTGATCTGGGAAAGCAGCTCTTCGTTACACGGAACTACGTTTCTCATTTCATAGTGTGCTTTCTGAGCATCTGCGCTTCCGAGATATCTTGCAAGAGCAACTGCAACCTGCGGATATTCACAGTTCGGATTCACACCGATTGCTTTAGAACCGGAGAAGGATTTCATCTGTTTCTCCTCGCCGTTGATGGTGATGGTCGGAAGCTGTACAACACCGTAATTATCACCGAGTGCCTCTTTAACTGCGGATGCATCCCAGGAACCGGAGAACATTGCTTTTACAGAACCGTCACGCAGACCGGAAAGACCGGATCCGTCTGCATCAGATACGAAGTTCGGATTGTTTACCAGGTCAACCAGGTAATCGGTCACTGCTTTTGCTTTATCGCCTTCGAAGTCAACGCCTGCTGCCTCGTCTGTTCCGTCCTCACCGAACAGCGTACAGCCGTTTGCTACGTAGAAGGAAGCAATGTACCAGGAGTTTGTAATCGGGAAGGAAATCTTGTCTTTTGCGATCATGGTATCCAGGTTTTTCACTTCATCCTCAGTGAATGCAGATTTATCATAGTACATAAACCAGGTGTTTGTGGTGAATGGTACACCGTAGATATCGCCGTCAACGGATACGGAATCTACAATTGCCTGAGAGTTGTTCTCTTTTACCTCCTCAACTGTCTGTCCGCCGAGTTTTGAAATTCCGTTTGCAGCGATCAGGGATGTCAGGTTGTCGTTTGCAAACATGTAAACATCTGCTGCTCCTTCAACGTCCTGTGTTACGGTATCTTTTGCATCGCTCTCTGCGCATACACCGTAATCAAAGGTAATGTGCCAGGATGGATGCTCCTCTGCAAACTGATTGCACATGGTCTGCAGCCACTCACCGCTGTCGCTTGCCTGATCCTCTGATGGAGACCATACGGTAAGGGTTGTGGTAATTTCCTCTTCCTCTGCTGCGTTGGAAGCAGATGCGCTTGTGCTTCCTGCCTCGGATGTGCTCTTGGAATCGTTTCCGGAAGCGGCATTTGAAGAACCGCTGTCGCTGTTTCCGCATCCTGCCAGCATGCCAACTGCAAGTGCTGCGGTCATCATAATAGATACTACTTTCTTTTTCATATTGAAAATCCTCCTTATATGATTTTTCTTTCTGGAACGTCTGCTGTCATATCGCATTTGCTGCTTGGTATCTCTCGTTCTTATTGATTTTATTATAGCAGTTGGCGGATTTTTCTGAAATATCAAGAATCTATGATCTATGTTGGATTTCTACGTTACATTTCTACACCGGAGCGTATCCGGAAAATCATTTCCGCAATCTGCAGAATTCTTTTCCGCAACAAAAAAAGAGGCCGCGCACCGTTTTTCCGGTGCGTCCTGCCTCCTCTTCTGTTTTTTATTCCGCCTTCTGCTCGGCTTTTTCTTCTGTCTTCTGATTTTCCTGTGAACTCAGGCTTTTCCTTTCCTGAATCATCTCCTGAATGATCTCATTTCCGCCTTCCTCCTGCCACTCTTTTACAAAGTCGTCAAAAGAAGAAAGCTCAGACTCGCCCCGGATAATTTTTAAAAAGGTCTCCGATTCCAGTTCTTTTAAGGTGTAACGATATGTTTCTGTGGTCTTCGTCCGGGTCGGATAAATCGTATTCACTCTTTGAATCTTTTCGTCGCTTAAAAGCGAGCAGGCTGTGATACGGGATAAATACGCGCTCCACTCCTCCGCACTCGCTGTTTTCGGGTTCTCCAGATAGGCGCGGCATACCTTTTCGAACGATCTTTCCAAAATCTCCAGCTCATCCTCCGATTTTTCCCCGTTCAGTGCCGCCTGCAGATTTTCGTAACAGATCGTCAGTGCCTGATTATAGTCGAGATTGATTGCTAAGGGGCGTGCCGTCGGATCGATATTTCCCGTATAATATTGCTGAAATTCTCCCCTTGGATCATCGTAGGAATAGCGCATATAATCAAACATCACCGACAGAATCTTCGGCACAATCTCCGGATATTCATACCCTTTTCGCACTACCACATAATTTCCGGTCAGCTTTTCGTTGCAGTATCGCACACTTCCATCCTTCCCGGTCCGAATCAGAAACGGCTGCCAGTCGGCCTCCGGATCCGTCTCATGACAGCGCCAGAGCGGGTTGTTCGGTGCCCACCACGGTGCGAAGAAAATGCCGCAGCGTCCCTGGGCAATGAGCTCGGCAATGTCATCCTGTGTGCGGATCAAAAAGTCCCGGTCAAGGACGCCCTCCTGGTACCAGTCGGCCAGCATGCCAAGTGCGTCTTTTACATTGGGCTGAACGGAACCATAAACCGGCATTCCTTCCGCATCCGTCAGCCATCTTCCCGGATATGCACCAAATGAGGCAAAAATAAGATTCATGCCGTATTCCGAAGAAATGCCCGTGCCGCCGTACAGAGTTGTGCTGACTGCAAGACCGATGTTACCCATCTCCTGGTTTGCCGGATTCTCCTCTGCAAACGTCAACGCAATATGTTTCACATCATCGATCGTTTCCGGTACGGAAAGTCCCAGTTTTTCCATCCAGTCCTTCCGCACCCATAGAAGATTCGGACCGTCCGAAATGTTGGTTTCCGGGAATGCCATCAGCTTTCCGTCAAAGGTACAGCCCTGCAGAATCTCCTCACCGTAGCTTGCATAAATATCCTTGATACGGTCGCTGGCACAATTTGCATAAACCTCTGTAAGATCGGCAAGCTGATCGTTTTTCTGCATGGCATTCATCGTTTTTTGATCCACAACCATGATATCGGCAATGTTTCCTGTTGCAATCATGGTAGAAATGCCAACGTTATAGGTATCACCGTAGTTTTCATAAACATCCTCGTTCTGTACATTAATGATTTCGCGGATCAGGCGTGTATAGGCATTGTCCTCATAGGTTTCTCCCTCCGGGAGATTGGAATTATTCACACCCGTCATTTTTGCCAGCGTGTACGTGATGGTTTCCGGGTAACGTCCGTACGGCGTTGTTTTCGCTTCCGTAAGAGCCGCAGCCTCATTTCCGGCAGCATCGGAAACAGAATCATTTCCTGCTGCGCCACTTTCTCCACAGCTGCTCAGCGCCATTCCCGCTGCCAGCAGTACAGCAAGGCCTGCCGCAAGTTTTTTTTGCATCATGCCTGTACCTCCCTTTCCACGCCCGGAATCCGCACCGTCACTTTTGTTCCCTTTCCCGGCTCACTCTCAATCGAAAGACCATACGCTTCTCCGTATTCGAGCTGAATCCGGGAATTGACATTCCGCACACCGTAGCCGCTGCTCTTCTCCGTCAAAATTGTCTGTGCTTTCTCCTGTTCCATACCAACACCATTATCTGCCACGGAAAGTACCACACAATTTCCGTCACGCCGTCCGCTGATTGTGATCACGCCGGGCTCACTGCCGCGCCGCCGGTCAATTCCATGCGCAATCGCATTTTCGGCAAGCGGCTGCAGAATCAGGTTCAATGTACGGTAATCCAGAATATCCTCCGCTACATCCATTTTAACCGTAAAGCTGTAGTCATGAAACATTTCCTGAATTTGCAGATACGAACGCACATTGTCGATCTCCTCGCGGATGGACATCGTATTTTTGCCTTTGTTCAGGGAAGTCCTGTAGTACCGCGAAAGCGCCAGCGTCGCCTTGCTGATATCATCCGAACCGATTTCCAGCGCTTTCCAGTTGATCAGCGACAGGGAATTATACAGAAAATGCGGGTTAATCTGTGCGCGGAGCGCCGTCATCTCATACTGTTTCTGGCGGATGCGGCTCTCATAGACTTCCTGAATCAGCTGACGGATGCGTGACAGCATCTGATTAAAGCCACGCGTCAGATCACCGATTTCATCCCTTTCTGTAGAAACCAGTTCCACTTCCAGATTTCCTTCTTCTACCTCGGACATTGTCATTTTTATCTTTTCAAGGCGGTGCGCCATGTTTCCGGAGAATTTCATAATCACGACCGCAGAGAAAATAACGCAGCCTGCCCACATCAGAAGAACCATCAGAAGAATCGGCTGCATCGGACTGATGATGCCTTTTTTCGGCAGATAGCACGCGGCATGCCATCCATTCTGCTCAATCTCCTTTTCCAGGAGAATGTAGTTCGCTGTATTCTGCTTCTCTTTTTTTTGTATCTTCTGAAAGTCTGAAAATTCCATCTGGTATTTTGCATTCCTGGTCATCTTCTGATTTTCATACAGCACTTCTTTGTCCTCATTGTAGACGAAAACACCGTAATCCTCATTAACTGTAAGCTCCATGGAGCCAAAAATCTTACTGTAGTCCATGGAAATGTATAAAAAACCGCCTTTTCCGTCATCAATCAGCGGCATAGACCGCACCAGCGTCACCGTTCCCTGATCCATATCAGCATACCAGTGAACATCATTGTCTGCCGGTGCTGTCCATTCATCATTTTCCATTTCCCGCGCCGGACGCAGATACGTGCCGTGCGGAATGACGAAATCACGCACATAGACCGTAGACTGTCGGATTTCCGGGTAAAAATAACTTAAGGAATCCATCATCGGATCAAACTCTTTCACCATGCGCTCGTATGCTTCGAAGCTGTTTTTGTCTTCTGCCTTTACAATCTGAACAATTGTCTGGTCGAATGCCAGATAGTCCGACATACTCTGGTGCAGCGCAAGCTCCGTATTCACATCGTCCACTGCCTGATCAAAGGTGGTTTGCAGATTTTTGATCTCACGCTCGACAAGTACACGACGCATCTGGGTGTAAAACAGTGTGAACATCAGGCACATTGGGAAAAGTCCTGTGAGAACGTAAGCCACGATAAGCTTCCGGTGTACCTTCATATCTGAAAATGCTTTTTTTATTCTAGCGGCAAATGATGTCATCTTACTCCCCCTGATCCCGGTATTTCTGCGGGCTGATTCCAAAATATTCGCGGAAGCTCTGACAGAAATAGGACACATTCACAAAACCGCACTTTTCACAGATTACGCCGATTTTTTCGTTTGTATTTTCGAGCATTTCCCGTGCGCGCTCCATACGGAAACCTTTTAAGTAGCGGCTCAGGTTTTCTCCTGTATTTTTCTTGAAAATGCTGCTCAGATAATTCGGTGTCATGCCAACCTCGCGCGCAAGCTGGTCAACACCCATGCCACTGTCAGAATAGTTCTCACGGATATACTGTTTAATCTGCTCGACTTCTCTGCGTTTCGCAACACCGCCGTCTGCGCGGAAGACCGTTTCGAGCCGGTCAATACCCATACGGACCGCTTGAATCACACCGGCCATGTTGCTGCTGTGATACAGGGCGTCGATCTCACGGTCCAGCTCTCGCTCATCTTTTCTCTCGAGATTGTCGTAAATCTCTTTCAGCAGATTGGAAAACATAAACTTAATGTAAATCTGGGAGAAAATCGTCTGATGTTCATACTTCTCGCAGAACTGGTCAAAGTGTTCACGCAGGCTCTCCAGATCCTTCATGCGAATGTCCTGCTGGATCTGGCGGATCAGGATTTCAGCATCAATCTGCACCAGCACCTCGGACTGCTCCTCCTGAAAAGGAAGAAAAACATGGTTTCCCGTGTGATAAAAGCGCCGCTCCATGAGCTGCTCCGTCTGTGCAAATGCATCGTAAAGCTCACCGTCCGGCGTGATCTCGCCCGACACGGCCAGAAAGCATTCCTGGTCCCACATTTCACGAATATAATGGTACAGCTTCCGTCCGAACGCTTCCCAGCCGCCATCCGGCTCCTCGCTAAAAAACAGGATGGACTGCTGTGGGTTCAGGTTCAGATAGTGAAACGGCATCTGCAAATCGCTCTGCATCTTTTCAATCTGTTCGCTGTTTACCTGTTCAAAATAGTTGTTGGCACACTCCAGCAGTACCATACGGCAAAAATCCCGGACAAAGCTCATATCGAGAAGCGTCTGTGTTTTCTCCTGCATTGCGTTGCGGCTCTGCCCATTGACCATCAGATACAGCAAATGTTCCCGCAGAAACTCCATACTTTCGTCCTTCCGTTTTTCCTCACGCTCACTCTTTGCAAGCTTTTCGTTGATTTCACCAACCACCTTTTCAAATTCTTCCGGGTTGACCGGTTTTAAAATATAGGCGGAAACCCCATAGGAAATCGCCTTTTTTGCGTAGGAAAACTCATCATACCCACTGAAAATCACAGTTTCCGTCCCCGGATACTCCTCATGAATCCGGGAAAGAAGCTCAATTCCATCCATGAACGGCATATTGATGTCGGTCAAAAGCACGTCAATTTTCTCTTTTTCAAACACCTCCAGCGCTTCCTCTCCATTGGAGGCCTCCAGAATATTCTCCCGGATATTCATCCGCGAAAGCAGCATCCGAATGCCCTTTCGCTCTATCATTTCATCATCTACAATCAGATATGTGTACATGCATCGATCCTCTTTCTAAGCAGCCTGCCTAAAGCGGCGCATACTGGTTTTATTATACCATTCCCGCGGCAGAATTGCATAGCATTTACCGCTCAAAACCGTTACCGGAAACGCAAAACCAGAGCCGGTGAAAACATTCTCATCCGACTCTGGTTTTTCTATTACATGATTTCAGGACACCACTCATCCTGTCCCGAATCAGGCCTTCGTCCTCTCCCTTTTACTTCTGATATTCCTCAATTCTGCAAACATGTTCTTTTGTCTTTTTATTATAATTAATTCCTACCAGAAGCAAGTTTCCCTGATATTCTTCCAGACTTCTGCAATATTCTTTGTCCTTAATCTGCGCAAGCGCACCCTCTGCTGTTTTGTCCCATTTCAGTTCTACAACCAGCGCCGGTTTGTCCTGGTATCTTTTTCTTGGTACGAAAACAAGATCCGCAAACCCTTTTCCCCCAGGCAGTTCACGGTAAACCGTGTAAAAATTCCGTGCTGCATACAGCGCCAGTGAAATCGTATAGCTCAACGCATTTTCATCATTGTACTGAAGCTGTGACGTTTCAAAATGTGCCAGCCGAATTCCCTCTGCTACCTGTGTTTCCTGTTTTTCCCACACAGCCTGCAGAAGATCTGCGGAATTTTTCAGTGCCTTTGAAATATCTCCCCATTGGGAAACGGTTACCGCACTGGCATATTCTGACTGTACCTCGGCATTCGGAATAAAAACATATTTATTCTGTTCCTCATAACCAAGATATCCAAGATGAATCAGCAGTGTCAGCACATCATCCTCTGTCCGGAAAGTTGTCATATCATTCGTAAAACTGCCCGTGTTCACCGGAATCTTTTTCCCTGCCATCATCTGCAGTACGTCATCCCGCAGGCCGTCAAAATTCAGATCAATATACCACTGTAGTGCTTCAAATGTTTCTGTCTGATTCCAGTAATTGCCGATTTTCCGGAATCGCATGGCATTGACAACCGAACGCGGGCTGTAAACCGAACTTTCTCCCGGGAACGAATAGCCGTCATACCAGTTTTTAATTTCTGCCAGATCCATCTGATACCGGCCGCAGAGTTCTTCTACTTCCTGCTCCGTAAATCCTACATATTCTGCGAGCGGCCCTGGATCAAGCATTGTAAATTCATCAAACATATTCAGTGCAGAATGGGTTCCATATTTTTTGATCGGCAGAATACCCGTCAGATAGGCAAGTGCTACGTAAACCTTATCTTTCAGAAAATCCCGCAGGAAATCAAGATACTCTTCCTGTGCTTTTTTATCCTGCTGATATTCCCGGAAAACACAGTCCCATTCATCAATGATAATGACAAACGACTGTTTTGTTGCCGCATAAATATCCTGCAGCGATTCTACCAGATCCGTATCGTCAAAGTAGTCCACGTCCGGATAACTGTTTTTCAGTTCCCGCAGCAGCATTCTTCGAACACGGTCAATCACCTGGCCAATTTCCTTGCTCCGGCTCAGAAATTCCTGCATATTCAAAAAAATCGTAGGATATTGATTTAAGTGCTGTGCAAATACAGCATTTTGAGAAATTTTCAATCCAGAAAAAAGTTCTCTGGAATCGCATTCCTTCCCATAATAAGCCGTCAGCATATCCGCCGTCATAGATTTTCCAAAGCGCCGCGGACGGCTGACACAGACATATCTCTGCACAGTATTAATCACCTGATTGGTATACTCGATCAGCCCTGTTTTATCCACATAAATTTCGGACTGAACCGCTTTTGCAAATTTTTCATTTCCCGGATTCAGATAAACTCCCATATTCCACCTGCGCCTTTCTCTTTCTACCTCTATCATACGATATTCTTGCCTTAAGTTCAATTTAGCATAAGTTGAAAAATGCCAGAATGTTTTTAACTGAGGCAAAACATTCTGGCTGTTTTTTCTGGGATTGCTATGAGTCAATTAATTAATGAATAAAGAACGCGTCCTCTTCCTCGTCTTCCACAACCGGTGTCATCGGGTTATACTCGGTTTCCACCAATTTTTTCACCAGCTCGTGATCGAAGTTGCGGCGAATTTCACAGGTTCTGTCGAAAATCATGGTTGCTTCATCCCCTGGGGTGCATGCCGGCCAGTTCGGGAGGGATGGGGTTTCCGGGCTTCCGTAGCGGGCAAAGTTGATCCAGGCGGTGGCCATACGCTCCTGCAGACGGTCTGTTTCGCCCGGGACATTGCATACGGCGATGCGGTCGATGTTATGGAATACGAACGGAATCTCGGCACAATGCCATGCGGCTTTTCCGCCATCGATCGGGAATTCATAGGTAAACTGATAGGAATAGGTCGGCGCTTCTGTAAACTCCGATTTCTGACGAATGAATTCGATCGTTGCCGGACGGAAGAACGTATCCACAGACCACAGGTCGGCAATTGTTTTGTCCGGATATGCTTTTTCAAAAAGAGAAATCAGTTCCGGCGTTGCATCACCATATTTTCTCGTCAGGAACGCAATCTGTTCCTCACGGTTCATCTCATGTTTTCCCGGCACAACCGGTCCAAAATCAAACTCACCGATGTTGGTTCCTGCCAGCACAGGAATCGTTTTGGCGTGATCCGTAAATCCGCACTTGATCGGATTTCCGCGGAACCAGCCGTTCTCCATCGGTCCCTGTCCGATATAGCAGCCTTTCGCAGCAACCTCTGCCTCAACTTTATTGTACGCATTTGACAGCTCATAATACGGGATCGTCTCAAGCTTCTCCACCTCGGATTCGTCCAGATTCAGTTCTTTTAACAGAGCCTTCACAATCGCGGTGCCGTCTCCGTCCTCTTTCTGATAAACCTTTGCCTCATAAACACCGCTCTCGATGATACCCTTCTGGAACAGGCCGTCTGCTGCCGGCGTATTCATCAGCGTTGCCACCTTCATACCGCCGCCGGACTGACCGAAAATCGTAACATTCTCCGGGTCTCCGCCGAATGCCGCGATATTGTCATGTACCCACTGCAATGCAGCTACCATATCTGCGTTTCCTGCATTCGCAGAATTTTTGTATTTTTCGCCAAACGGCGAGAGATCGAGATAACCGAGGATATTCAGCCGATGGTTCACGGAAACAACAACGACATCACCGAACTCGCTTAAGTGATCCCCCTCATATGCCACATGCTCAATCGCAGAGCCGGCGCTGAAGCCGCCGCCGTGGAGCCATACCATGACCGGCTTTTTCGCACCCGGATCAAGACTCTGTGTCCAGACATTCAGGTTCTGGCAATGCTCGTCCTGCGGCCAGTAGCGATGCGGTACCAGCACCTCCATGTTCGGCTCATCCTGCTTTAAAAGCGGGCATACATAGCCGTATGCCAGTGCATTTTTGATTCCTTTCCACGGTTTCACCGGCTGCGGCATCTGGAAACGATCCGCCTCGGCGTAATGGATTCCATGAAAGGCATACGTCGTGTTCAGTCGGAAACCGCGTACCTTTCCTGCTTTTGTCTCTACTACCGGATCTGTTTTACTGCATACAAAATAATCTCCCATATTTCAGTTACCTTCTTTCTATCCTGTTCTGTGACGCGCAGTTTCCAAAAAACCACCGCAAAATCCCCCTGATCTTTCCGTTTTTGCACCGGTCTTTGAAGCATCTGTTGTTTTTGCATTTACGCATCTGCTCCTTATTATACCAGACAATTTTTTCAGAAACAATTCTTTTCACTTTTATTTTCGGCTGTTTATATCAATAAAGTCCGAAAATCGCGTCAAAAACTGATATTTCCATCACAACTTCAAAGTGCTACAATAAAAAAGAAGGTAAAATCAACGTAAAAAAGGGGACTACTATGACGAAAACAGTACAAAAGAGCAAAGCCCGCGATATGACCCAGGGCTCTATCTGGAAACAGCTTCTTCTCTTCTCGCTTCCGCTGATGGCCGGAAATCTCTTCCAGCAGCTTTACAACACCGTTGACAGCATCGTTGTCGGCAACTTTGTCGGCAAGGAAGCACTCGCCGCCGTCGGCTCCGTCGGTCCGATCATCAATTCTCTGATCGGCTTTTTCATGGGACTTTCCACCGGTGCCGGTGTCATTATCTCTCAGTATTATGGCGCAAAGGCGGATGAAAAGGTCAGCCGCACCGTCAGCACGACACTGGTGATGACATTTTTTCTCTCTATTGTCTTTACTATTCTCGGCATCTTCATTACACCGTACATGCTCCGCATGATGAGTACGCCGAACGACGTCATCCGCGAGTCAGCAACGTATCTTAAAATTTACTTTGGCGGTGTTGCCGGTCTGATGTTCTACAACATGGGCTCCGGCGTTCTCCGCGCTGTCGGCGATTCCCGCCATCCGCTGTATTTCCTGATTTTTTCCGCTGTTGTCAATACCGTGCTCGATCTTTTGTTTGTCGTTTCCTTCGGCATGGGAATCGAGGGTGTGGCGCTTGCAACCGTTATTGCACAGTGCCTTTCGGCGGTTCTGACGCTGTATGTGCTGACCACAACAGACGGCCCATACCGCATCTGTTGGAAAAAGCTCTGCATGGACTGGTCTTTGCTGTACCGCATCGTCTGCGTCGGACTGCCGGCAGCGATCCAGCAGATGGTGACTTCCGTTTCCAACGTTTTCGTGCAGTCCTATATCAATGTATTCGGCTCGGATGTTATGGCAGGCTGGAGTGCCTGCATGAAAATCGACCAGTTTATGATGCTGCCGATGATGAGTGTTGGTCTTGCTTCGACCACCTTCACCGGACAGAACGTCGGTGCCAGCTACATTGACCGTGCAAAGAAGGGTGCTACAACCGCATTCCTGCTTGCTGAGCTTGTAACCATTGTGATGATGATTCCTCTGCTGATTTTCGCCCCGCAAATGGTCTATCTGTTTAACCAGGAGACAGCTGTGATTCGTTATGGAACTCTGTTCCTGTATCTGCTCTCCCCGTTCTACATTCTCTGCTGCGTCAACCAGGTTTACTCCAACGTCCTGCGCGGCGCAGGAGACACCAGAACACCGATGATCGTGATGCTCGGAAGCTTCGTCGTGTTCCGCCAGATTTATCTGTTTGTGATGTCTCATATATTTGATTCCATCATTCCGATTGCACTTGGTTATCCGGCGGGATGGCTGGTATGCAGTGTTCTGATCTATGCCTGCTATCGAAAATTCCGGTGGGATAAAGGAATGCGGAAAAGCTGAAGGATTCCTTTCCTGACATAAGCAAAAGGGGCTGTTGCACTAAGAAAATGAACGTAGTGCGACAGCCCCTTTTTTCGCATTATTTTTTCAGGAGTGCTGCTGAATGCTCTTCAGTTAAAATAACTCCGCAATCGCCGCGATCTTCTCACAGTTTTCCGGCAGCGGGTCGTTTATTTTCGGTGACTGGCGCGTTGCCACGTAACGGCTTGCAATTCCGGCAGAGGCTGCACCGTGGCAGTCAGCGATATCGTCATTTCCTGTCATCAGGCATTCTGCCGGATCGAGGTGATACTGCTTCAGCAGCATCTCATAAAACGCCGGATCCGGTTTTTTCACACCGGCATCCGATGAGAGCAGGATTCCATCAAAGTATTTCGTAAGGCCGAGCAGGGAAATTTCCGGCGCGGTGAAAAGCGCCTGTGCGTTGGACAGCAGAAAAACCTTCTTTCCTGCGTCTTTTAAACGCTGCAGCATTTCCGGCACGCCGGGGAACAGTTTCAGTTCTTCTATCGAAATCGCACGGAACATTTTCGCCAGATCTGCAATTTCTTTTTCCGTTACCGAAACAGCTTGATCCTCAAACAGCTGCCGGAACACATCCGCAATGTCGATTTCCGGTACATGGCTGCCGCGGCATTCCATTTTAAGCGCAGCTTCCTGCTCTTTGATTTTTGTCTCATACGCCATCCGGAGTTCTTTCGGCTCATAGGCGGCCCCTTTCATGCCGAAGAACAGGCTCATTTTTTTCCAGAGATACGCTTTCTTTTCATTCGTATGTATATCTACCAGAGTTCCATATAAATCAAAAATATAATTCTGATACATCCTTCATCATCCTTTCTTACGGAAAGTTTTCCACACGACACGTATTCTACCAGACTTTTCTCCACAATTCCATGTCTTTTTTCCAGACTTCCTATCTTTTTTTCTCCACCCAGACTGTCCACCAAACCAGATCGTTGAAACCTGTTTTGTCTTGCTCTCTGTAAGAAAGAATCCTGCCCGGAGGGCTTTTTACTTTATCGGAAAATTCAACGAAGTTTCCGGTAACGTAAAAAAATTCCCCCGTACAGATTTTGTCCGCAACAGGGGAATTCATTACATCTCACAGTCTCCTGCGAATTGTAATCTTTGATTTACTTTCTCGCATCCAGCATTTCTTTCACCAGACGAATATACTCCGGTGTCGTTCCGCAGCAGCCGCCGACAATGCCTGCACCCGCGTCTACCAGAATGTTCATATATTTTGCAAACGTCGGCGCATCCATGCTGTAGATTGCCTCACCGGTCGGCGTGATTTTCGGCAGGCCGGCATTCGGTTTTACAATAACCGGTACTCTTGCCACTTTTTTCATGGAATTTACGACTGCCTCAAGCTGATCCGGTCCGACCGAGCAGTTCAGTCCTACGGCGGATGCTCCCATTTCCTGCAGTGTCTCAACTGCTTCCACAGCGTTTCCGCCGAACAGGGCAGAACCGTCTGCTTCCAGCGTCAGAGAACACATAATCGGCAGATCGCAGACAGAAAGTGCAGCATCCATAAAGACACACGTTTCGTCTACGCTCAGCATCGTCTCCGCTACCAGAAGATCAACGCCCGCATTTGCTACCGCTGTTACCTGCTCTGTGTAGGATTCCAGCAGCTCTTCATAAGAGAGATCGCCTTTTGGCTGCAGCATTTTTCCTGGTGTGGAAAAATCTCCCGCGATCAGCGCACCTGTTCCGGCAAGCGCTTTTTTCGAGATGTCCACCAGGCGTGCATTCAGCTCCTCCACCTCGTTTTCTCTTCCATAATCCGCTAATTTCAATCTGTTTGCACCAAAGGTCGGCGCATAGACAATCTGGCTTCCCGCCTCCACGTAAGCCTTCTGTAAATTTGCCAGAATATCAGGGTGCTCCAGAACCCAAAGCTCTGTACTGACTCCTTTTGGCATTCCCGCTTTTGTCAGATTTGATCCGGTTGCGCCATCCAATAAAATGACACCTGCTCCGGCAAGCTGTTCAAATTCTTCTCTTGTCATTTTCTTTTCTCCATTCTGCCCGAGTTACCTGCAGCACATGTCCGCGTATACTGACAAATCCCGGCTGTTTTTTCTGAACCTGCCGCGCTTTTCGCGTCAAATTCATGTTCAGTATAGCATTGTATTGTTTTCCCGACAAGTAAAAAAAGAGGTATCCGTTTTGGATACCCCTTCGTCTGTTTCTGTTCATGAATGTTCAGCAAACCCCGACATTCTCAATCATGATGCGCGTCTGAATGATGTGTCTCCGAATGATGCGTCTCCGAATGATGTGTCCTGCCCGAGCTGTTCCCCCCACCGGACGGGATATTCTTCGGTGACCCCGGAGACAAATTTGTTCCCTGGTTCACACGGGTTGCTTTCTGTCCATTTTCCACCTGCGAGGATGCCGATACCGTTGAAACACCCGAATCGGAACTGTTTTCCGTTGCAGCATTTTTTCCACACGCAACGAAAGCCAATACTGCTGTACCGACAAGTACGGAAATTACTGCCTTCTTCATTTCTCCACCTTCTTTCCTGGTACATCGTTTTCGCCTGAACATTAGAGCGTGTCCGAAAAATTATTTCCGCAATTTGCGAGATACACTCTGGTTGTAATTTCATTTTAAATAAGCTTCTTACTATTGTCAATTTATTCTACAAATTCCCTATTATTTTCTTTTTTTTGTTCCAAAATATTTTCAGACACAAACAGCAGCCGGACCCCTCTCCCGGATCCGGCTGCCGTTTGTCCTGTATCGTATGCTTTTATTCTGCAGTGCTTGAAGACGTTGAAGCAGTGCCTGTGCTGCTTGTCGATGTCGTTTCGGTACTGCCTGATGTCGTGCTGTCAGACGTTGTACTGTCCGTTGCGGTACTGTCCGTTGTTGTACTGTCGGTTGTGGTTCCATCTGTGGAATCTGTAGAAGCGCTGTCAACTGTCATCGTATACAGATCTGCGTCCGTTACTTCAAGTTTTTTCCAGTTGGATGCGACCTTGATATCGCTCTCCTTTACCCATCCATCCAATGTATCGTTGTACTTATCCGATTTGCGGTTGGAAATGATAGTCTGTCTTCTGGACTCGGTTTTGTCCTCGTCGAATGCTTTATCTACACGGATCACATAATATGCATCGTCGCCTTCGATGACACCGTCATAATACTCGCCATCCTTCAGCTTTGCTGCTTCTTCCGCTACTTTATCTCCAAGAGAACAGGTATCGTCATCGTCTTTCTCCGATCCGGTTCCAAAGGATGTCTCGGAAGAGGTCAGATAAGAAACCTCAGAGGAGGAATCGCTGGCGGAACTGCTCGATGTGCTCGCGCTTGAAGCGTCGGATGCGCTTGTGTCGGAAGCATCGGAAGAAGAGCTGCTCTCATCGGAGCTGTCGGCAGAATCGGTGGAATCTGCGGTATTCTCCGCATTTAACTGATCGTTCAGCTCCTTGCGCAGATCGGTAAACGATGCGGCTGCAGGATCCTCAGACTCTTTTAAGAGATCCAGGAATCTCTGTGCGATTTCTTTCTTTGCCGCTTTTTCCTCGTCCGTCAAATCAATCGTTTTTCCATCGTCATCCTTCTCGGTTCCTGCTGTGGATACCGTGATGTAGCTGATGGAGGTCTGCTTTGCCTCTTCATCGGATACCTCGGTATCTACATTTGCGATGATCGGATCATAAATTTTGGTTTGAATAACATACAGCTCCAGTGCATCCTGGATGTCCTCAACGGTTGCGTGCAGCTTTTTCATCACATCGTCACCGTTCTTATCTGCGAATGCCTGTGCAGCCTCTTTCGCCTGCTGTTTTTCCTCGTCTGTCAGGGAAATTCCGTATTCCTCTGCGTGCTGCCGCATCAGAAGCTCTTTTTCGATCGTATCAAGAGACTGCTCCTTGAACGTTTCCCCGGTAGTCTTTCCATCGTCGCCTTCCTTGTCGTACATCTCAGACGGCATCTGCATTCCGTACATCGAGTACATCTTGGAATAATAATTGTACATGGTTGCCTGCTGATATCTCAGCATGAAATTTGCCTGTCCGAGTGTAATCGACTCGTCATTTACAGTAATTGCCGTTTTTGTTCCGTCCACATTGTCGGAACCGCAGCCAGTCAGTCCCATCGCTGCCATCGAAGCACTCAGCATAACGCAGACTGCTTTTGCTTTTAAATTTTTCATTACTTCCTCCTCATGCAGGGCGAAATGTATGCTCAAAAAGAGTTTTTCTTTTTACACGTTCGAATTTCCGGTCCTGCATCGATTTTTATAAACGCTTTTCCTATTATACCCTTTTTGTTGATACAGGGCAACTTTTTTCTTCCCTGTTCACGCCTTTTTCACACGATCTTGTGGTTATGCGAGTATTTCACTCCTGTGTGATCTGCAGCAGATCTTCCACCAGTGCATGGCTCTTCTCCAGCAGATCGATCTTTTCCTTTGAATTTCTCCGCCGCGGCGTGTAGACAAACGCCAGCGACTCCATCTGGAATTTCAGTTCGTCTCGGTATTTCTGCAGCAGCTCCGGAATCCGCGCCACATCGATTTTTGCATGCTGCTGTAAGGTGACTCGTACCGAATCGCCCATCTGTTTCAGCTCCGTCACATACGCACAGTGCGCCAGCGCTTTCAGTTCTGCAACAGCCAGAAGATTCTGTACATTTTTCGGCGGTTCCCCGAAGCGGTCGGTCAGCTCCTCCGTCATGTCCTCATACTCTTCCTTATTTTCAATCGCCGCAATTCGCTTATAGGTGTCAAGCTTCAGAGACTCGTTGCTGATGTAGCTGTCCGGAATATAGGCACTGACATTCAGATCAATCGTTGTCTCGAACGCTTCTGCCGGTGCGATGCCCTTCGCCTCCTGGACAGCCTCTGCGAGCATTTTACAATAGAGATCGTATCCAACCGATTCCATATGGCCCGACTGCTCTGCGCCCAGCAGATTTCCGGCGCCTCGGATCTCAAGATCACGCATTGCAATTTTAAAGCCGCTTCCCATCTCCGTAAATTCACGGATCGCATGGAGACGCTTCTCCGCCACTTCCTTCAACATCTTGTTTCTGCGGTACATCAGAAATGCGTAGGAAGTCCGGTTCGACCGTCCGACGCGGCCGCGGAGCTGATAGAGCTGTGACAGTCCCATCTGGTCGGAATCATGGATAATCATGGTATTGACATTCGAAATATCGAGTCCTGTCTCAATGATCGTTGTTGACACGAGCACATCGATCTCTCCGTTGATAAAGCCGTACATGATCTTTTCCAGCTCACGCTCTTTCATCTGTCCGTGCGCAAAGCCTACATTTGCATCCGGCACGAGCTTCTGGATCGTGTTCGCCATATCCGCAATCGACTGGACGCGGTTATAGACATAGTAAACCTGCCCGCCCCGCGCAAGTTCACGGTTAATCGCCTCGCGGACCATTTCTTCATTGTATTCACAGACAAAGGTCTGGATCGGCTGGCGATCCTGCGGTGCTTCCTCGAGCACACTCATATCCCGGATGCCGATCAGGCTCATGTGCATGGTACGTGGAATCGGCGTCGCCGTCAGTGTCAGAACATCCACATTTTTTTGCAGCTGTTTGATTTTTTCTTTATGCGTCACGCCGAACCGCTGCTCCTCATCGACAATCAGAAGGCCAAGATCTTTGAACTTTACGTCCTTCGACAGAACGCGGTGTGTTCCGATGACAATATCCACGAGTCCTTTTTTCAGATCCTCCAGCGTTTTTTTCTGCTCTGCCGGCGTGCGGAACCGGCACAGAAGATCAACGCGCACCGGAAAGTCCTTCATGCGCTCAACGAACGTATTGTAATGCTGCTGTGCCAGAATAGTGGTCGGAACGAGGTAGACGACCTGTTTGCTCTCCTGTACTGCCTTGAACGCTGCACGGATTGCAACCTCGGTTTTGCCGTATCCGACATCGCCGCAGATCAGGCGGTCCATGATCTTTTTGCTCTCCATGTCCGCCTTTGTCGCCTCGATCGCCGCAAGCTGATCGTCCGTCTCCTCAAACGGAAACAGTTCCTCAAATTCCTTCTGCCAGATCGTATCCTTTCCGAACTGATAGCCGGATGACGCCTGCCGCTCGGCATACAGCTTCACGAGATCCTGTGCAATATTTTTTACCGCATGGCGAACCCGTGTTTTCGTCTTATTCCATTCCTGACCGCCGATTTTATTCAGCTTCGGCACCTTTGCAGCTTCGCCGGACGCATACTTCTGCAGCGTATCAAGCTGGGTGGCCAGCACATAGAGGTTCGATCCGCCCGCATACTCGATTTTCATGTAATCACGCGTTACGCGGTCCATCTCAATTTTTTCGATACCGCGGTAAATACCAAGACCGTGGCTCTCGTGCACGACATAGTCACCGATCGAAAGATCCGCAAAATTTTGGATTTTCTGACCGGAATACTCCGATTTCTTCCGGTTTTTCTTCTTCTCTTTTCCAAAAATATCCGTCTCTGTAATCAGCACAAATTTCTGCATCGGATATTCAAAGCCTCTGCGGGCCGCGCCGTGGATCAGCATGACCTCGCCCGGTTTCAGAACACGCTCCGCATTCTCGCTGTAGAAGGCCGGAATCTCCTCATTCTGCAGGTCCTCTGCCAGATGCTGCGCCCTCGTCCGCGACGGACTCGCCAGTACAATACGGTAACCCGCTTTTTTCCAGGATTTCAGATCTTTTACCAGAAGCGGGAACTGATTGTTATACGAATTGACCGATTTCACCGTCACACTGAATTCGTCACGGATATTCCACTCGCCCTTCTGCGGCTCCATCAGCGATACGGCAACACAGCCGCGGCGGTTCAGTTTTGCCACAAGCTCCGCCGTACTGCACATCAGCTTCGCCTGTCCCGGCAGGAGGTATCCCTTTTCGAGACGGTGGCTCACGCTCTCCTGAAATTCTGCTTCCAGCGCATCGGCACACTCGATGATGCGGTTCGGCTCATCGAGGAAAATGCGGCTGTTCTCCGGCAGATACTCAAGAAACGAGACGGTCTCCGGATAAAAATAATGAAGATACTGCTCCGCTCCCTGCAGAATTTCGCCCTCGCCGATCTGATCGCAGATTTCCTCTGCCGCATGGCGGATACGCGCCGCTTCCTCCGTCATCATCTTGTCGCGGAACTTTGTGCTTTGCGCTTTTGCCTCTTTTTTAATCGCTTTCACACCGCGCGCAATCGTATTCTCTGTTAAAATCAGCTCCGATGCCGGATAGATTGTGATTTCCTCGAGGTTTTCAATCGACCGCTGGCTCTCCGCATCGAAGCTTCGGATGGAATCTATCTCATCGCCCCAGAGCTCAATCCGGATCGGGTTCTGTTCCGTCAGCGGATAAATATCGAGAATGCCGCCGCGGACGGAAAACTGGCCGGTCGACTCCACCTGAAAGGTACTCTCATAGCCGAGCCGCACCAGCTCTTTTCTTATTTTATCCAGATCGAGTTCGCTGTCATTGCGCAGATGGATGCAATGTTTTTCGAACACGCCAAGAGGCAGAAGAAAGTCCATACATCCCCCTACACTGGTGATGATGGTAACTTCCTTCCGCTCAAGAAGTGCCTGGATCACCTGAAGCCGCTGCCGGATCAGCAGATTTCCGTGAATGTCTGCCTGATAGAAAATCAGGTCCTTCGCCGGATAATACAGCGTCTCCGCATCGTACAGCCGGTAATCCTCATATAATTCTTTTGCTTTTAATTCATTTTCCGCGATCAGAAGCCGCACCGGGGCATCCTCGGAGAGACCTGCAATCATGTGGGCTTTCTGGCTTTCCAGACAGCCCGAGATCACCGTCACACCTGCGGTTCCTTTTTTCAGATCACGGAACAGCTCGTCAAAACGGGCAATTTCTTTGATCGGTTCTAATAACGCTTTCATTTTCCTTACTCTGCCGGGTTTGCAGATTTGCGGTTATACTCATTCATAGCTGCGTCCACATCCCCGTTCAGCATCTGCTCGATTGCTTTTGCCGCATGCTCGATCGCCAGATTTACAAGGGGACGTTCGTCTTTCGTAAACGGACTTAACACGTAGTCCGCCAGATCCCAGTTTTTCGGTTTCTCACCGACGCCGACCTTCACACGCATAAAATGGTCGGTGCCAAGATTGGCGATGATGTTTTTGATGCCATTGTGGCCGCCCGCGCTTCCTTTTTTGCGGATACGGATCTGTCCCGGCGCCAGGCTGATATCATCGTAAACCACGATCAGCTCGCTCTCCGGATCCACTTTGTAATAGTTCACCAGCTCCCGCACAGACTCACCGCTCAGATTCATATACGTCATCGGCTTTGCAACGATAACCTTCTGACCTGCGATCATGCCTTTTCCGAACAGAGCCTTGTGGCCTGTACCGGAGGAAGGGATCTGATATTCATCGATCAGATAATCGATGGTATCAAATCCGACATTGTGCTTCGTCCCTTCGTACTGGCGCGTTGGATTTCCCAGACCTACTATAATATACATAAATTCTCCTGTCATCAGACCATTTTCCGGCGCAGTTTTTGTTCACGTCACGGTCAAAACGGATATTCTCCATCCACTTCGCTACTTGCGCATAACCGAATAGCTGCTTCGCCGCACCGAAAAATGATATATTGTTTTTCCATCTGTCATAAAGAAAGAACACGAACAAAAGAGCAGCCTTTTTCCTGCTCTTTTATTCGCTGAAATGCTTCGGCAATGTTTAGTTAAAGTATACCAGTTCGCTCTCCGGTTTCTTGGCCGGTTTGATTTCTTTTGCATACAGAACCGGGCCTTCGCCATCGTAAACCTTCATATAGCCCCATTTTACCGTTGCAGTCACGTCAACCCAGGAACCCATTACGAGAGATTTGGCGCTTGCGCATTTGCAGACATAGCCGATAAAAGAAGTATCATCTGCACAGCAGGTCATTGCCATACGACCCGGAACAAAGAAATCGGCTCCGACATCCTTGCTCTTTAATACCATACCGCGGAAATGAACAGTCTTGCCCTCGTAACGCTCCGGGTTGTCGCCCATATCGACATACCAGATTCCGTAATCGGCATCGTCGATTTCGATCACATCGGCATCGGTATCAAACGGCATCTGATCCTCAAAAATGTTGTCAATTTCGCCTTCTTCATTCTCAAACAGAACGTCGCACGCCTGGTTGACTACTTTGATGCTGCGGCGGAAGGATGGAAGCGGATCTTCCGGACGGCAGCGGTTGAACATGACCATATCGGCATTTTTTGCCATCTCCATGAAGACGGATTTCATGTTCTGCATATAGATCTGGAAGCAGCTTGCGTCGACGGTCACGATCTCCTGTACGATGCCCCAACCGCGCGGCAGTTCCATTTCTTCGAGTTTTTTTACGCTCCAGAGCGGGTTGTATTCGAGAATGATTCGCTCCGGGCGGTATTTGCGGTTCAGTTTTTTCAGGTAATCCAGGGTAAACTGCTCTGGTCCTTCTACGATTTCCAGGACGGTGTTGTGTTTGAGCAGTTCTTTTTCGTCGTACTCTACTTCACCTTCTTCGGTTGTGATCAGAAGGGTTGGTCCGTCGATCTGGAAATAGTCCTGTGCTACGGTAAAATTGATAAAAGAGGTTTTTCCACTCTCCAGAAATCCTGTTATGAGATAAATCGGAATTTCTACTTCGTCTTCTTCGTACATTTTGTACCTCCGTTGTCTTTGACGTACTCCCGGAATCTTTCTGCACTTGCTTTTGCGGCTGAGATTCCGGGCGTGCCTTTTGCTTTGTCTCTAAATCAAGAAAAAAGCTGCCACATCGGATTTTGTTTCTGATGCGGCAGCTTCACTACAGTTCACAGGTACCCTGCGGACCGTAATTTTCGCAGCTACTTTGTATTTTTACAGTCCGAACAGCTCTGCCAGCTTATCTTCTGCTAATTTGGAACCGATGACACAGATTCTTCCGGTGAATTCCGGTGCTCCGTCACGTACTTCGTACTCTTCCGGAACCATATCGAAATAGATCCACTGTCCATCGGCGCCTGCTACCATACCTTTGGCACGAAGAACCATACCATAAGCGGTATCCTCGGAAAGTTTCTTTAAGATGCCTTCGATCTGCTCTTTGGTAAAGGTCTTCACAGTCTCCTGACCCCAGCTTGTGAAAACTTCGTCTGCGTGGTGATGATGGTGATGCTCGTGACCGCAGCCACACGCATCATCGTGATGATGATGCTCATGGTCGTGATCGTGACCGCAGCAGCATTCGTCATCATGGTCATGATGGTGATGCTCGTGTTCCTCGTGATCGTGACCGCAGCAGCATTCGTCATCATGGTCGTGATGATGGTGCTCGTGCTCCTCGTGATCGTGACCGCAGCAGCACTCGTCATCATGATCGTGATGATGGTGCTCATGCTCCTCATCGTGGTCATGGCCGCAGCAGCACTCGTCGTGGTCATGATGATGGTGATGATGCTCTTCCTCTTCTACCTGCGCAAGGTTGATGATGGCACCTTCCATCGTATCGAGTACTTTCTTACCACCCAGTACTTCAACCGGTGTGGTAATAATGTGTGCTTCCGGATTCAGTTCGCGGAGCATTTTTACAGCTGCCTCTACTTTTTCGGTATCGGCTTTATCGGTACGGCTCAGGATGATGGTTCCTGCGCTCTTTACCTGATTCTCGAAGAATTCGCCGAAGTTTCTGAGATACATTTTGCATTTCATAACGTCGACTACGGTTGTTGCGGAATTCAGGGCTACGCCTGCTTCTTTTTCTACACCGTCTACAGCCTTGATGACGTCGGAGAGTTTACCTACGCCGGACGGCTCGATGATGATGCGGTCCGGGTGATATTTGGTGATAACGTCTTTTAATGCTGCGCCGAAGTCTCCCACAAGAGAGCAGCAGATGCAGCCGGAGTTCATTTCACGGATTTCGATACCGGCATCTTTTAAGAAGCCTCCGTCGATTCCGATTTCACCGAATTCGTTCTCGATCAGGACAACCTGCTGGCCTTTCAGTGCGTCTCCGAGGAGTTTTTTGATCAGGGTTGTTTTTCCTGCGCCCAGGAAACCTGAAATAATGTCTATTCTTGTCATTGATTTAACCTCTTTATCTTGTTGATTCCGTTTATAGTTAGCTGCAAAAGGGCCGAAGTTTATCCTCCGCCCCACACTCACGCTTATTATAGCAACCATAGAACAAAAAATCAAGAGAATTTCCCTTGCTTTTTCTGCATTTCACCATTATAATATATTACATGTCTTTTCTACTTTAACGCGTTGAACGGGCAAATCATTTTACCTATGAATGGGGGATTTTTTTATGAGCGGAACGAAAGAAAAAAAACTCAATCTGCCACAGTCACTGCTTTTGCTGCTGCTGATCATCGTATCCGTCGCAGTCTGTATCCGCCTGAAAACCGGCGGTCCTATGATCGGCCTGTTTGCAAGCTGGATTTTTATCTATCTGTTTTGTAAAATTTTCGGTATTTCTTACGCCAAAATTGTTGCCGGCGCATACGATGCCATCCGTATGGTCGTCCCGACGCTCTGCCTTCTGATGGCCATCGGTGTCATGATCGGCACCTGGCTGCAGAGTGGCACCATTGCCACCATCATTTCCTGGGGCTTAAAAATGATTAACCCGTCCTGGCTGCTGCCTCTGACGCTGCTGTTCTGCTCCATTTTGAGTATTGTAACCGGTACTTCCTATGGTTCCGTCGGAAGCGCAGGTGTTGCCATGATGGCGATCGGAAACGCCATGGGTATCCATCCTGGCATGGTAGCCGGTGCTGTCATCTGCGGTGCCATGTTCGGTGACAAATTAAGTCCTCTTTCCGATACCACAAACCTTGCTCCGGCCGTTGCAGATGCCAAACTTGGCGATCATATCCGCTCGATGCTCTGGACCACCCTTCCAACGTATGTAATTACCTTAATTCTTTTTACTATTCTCGGTTTCCAGCAGACCAGCGGAAGCTATACCGAGGGAAGCATTACCGTTTACATCGATGCTTTAAACGGTGAATTCCAGCTCGGATGGATTACCATGATCCCTGCCATCCTGATTATTGTATTGCTCCTCTGCAAAGTAAATGCGATCTCTGCACTTGGTCTTTCCAGCTTCGCTGCCGGATTTGTTTCCTATTTTGTGCAGCACGATACTCTGCAGGGCATCATCCGCACAGCTTACAACGGTTACACAACCACAATCGAAGAACCGGTATTACAATCCATCTTAAACCGCGGCGGCATGGGAAGCATGCTCCAGTACGTAGCCATTATCTGCTTTGCTGTCGGCATGGGCGGCATGCTGGAAAAACTCGGTGTACTGGATCACATTCTTCAAGCGATTGTAAAGAGAATCAACAGCGATGGAAGTATGATCCTTGCAACGATGATTGTCGGTTACGTGACCAGCCTCATCAGCTGCTCCCAGCCGATGGCACACGTTCTGACCGGCCGTCTGATGGCACCTGTCTTTCAAGAGCGCAAGGTTGCACCGGAAATTCTTTCCCGCTGCCTCGAAGACTCCGGAACTATGGCTGGTCCTATGATTCCATGGCATGGCTACGGCGTATACATGGCCGGCACACTTGGTGTTGCATGGTCGGCATTTTTCCCGTACTTATTCCTGCTTTACCTGACCCCGGTTTTCAGTATTTTCTATGGATTTACCGGAATTTCCATTAAGCATCTTCCGGAAACCCAAAACAATGAATCAAAAGAAGAGAAATAAGGCAAAAGCAGAAATCGTAACAGAAAATCATAAACAGAAACAGAAACAAAAAAAGAAAAGGAAAAGAGAAAGAATGCAGACAAAACTTGTTCTTCTCGGAACCGGCACACCAAATGCGTGTCCGAATGCCAACGGACCTTCCTCCGCTGTCGTGGTCGGTGACCGTGCTTATCTGGTAGATTTTGGCCCTGGCGTTGTCCGCCAGGCCTCAGCCGCCTATTTTAACGGCGTGGATGCCCTGCGGCCGGATCTTCTGACCGTTGCCTTCTGTACGCACCTTCACACAGACCATACCGCAGGGTACCCGGATCTGATTTTCACTCCGTGGGTGCTGGAGCGCCCGGTTCCATTGAAAGTTTTCGGGCCAAAGGGCTTACAGCACATGACCGATCATATCTTACAGGCCTATGAAACCGACATTGATTTCCGAATTCACGGTTTCGAAAAAGCAAACGAATCCGGCTACCGCGTTGAGGTAACAGAAATTGAATCCGGCATTGTCTACCGGGATGACCTGGTTACGGTGGAGGCTTTTCCGGTCAGCCACGGAACACTGGAATGCTACGGCTATAAATTCACCACACCGGACCGCACAATCGTCATTACCGGCGATACCGCTCCGCTGGATCTCGTGGCAGAAAAATCGAAAGGCTGTGATATCCTGCTGCACGAAGTGGAATACGCCGCCGGAATCTCCTGCCGCGAACCAAAATGGCAGAAATACCACCGGGAAGTGCATACGTTAAGCACGGATCTTGCCGGTGTTGCAAAAAAGGCAAATCCGAAACTGCTCGTTACGTATCACCGGATTTACCATATGAATGTACAGGATAACCACAAAAACCTTGCCGCCGAGATGGCATGGCGCGATGCCGCGATTCTGGATGAAATCCGGGATGCAGGGTATGACGGATATGTCGTGAACGGAAAAGACCTGGATGTATTTTAAAATACGGGGCAGCGTACCAATTCTGGTTTACGAATTGGTACGCTGCCCCGTTCGTTTTGGGATGAGCCCGGAGACGCTTTCTATTTTCATTTACCCGACTGGCAGATTCTACCATACTCTGCGTTATTTCAGAACTGTTTTTTCTTTGACATTAACCTCCTCAGAACGTATAATCATAGTATTACAACTCTGGCAAAACAGCAGGATTTTCTGCTGTTTGTCGTTACAGGAACCTGATCCGCAGACGGCTTGCACAGTCTGCCTTTCGTTTGCGTTCCAGAAAGGATGTTTTATATGGCAGCTACTACTGCGAAACCCGTAAAAAGCGCCGGTAAAATTCCCGGCAGTACCTTGAAAATCATTGCGATGGTCTGTATGCTGATCGACCACACTGCAGCTGTACTTTTCGACCGAATCCTGATTTCCCGTGGTCTTCTGGATGCGGTGAACGCTTCGGACGGAGGCGCATCATTTCTCTCCACAGGAAACACAGCTGTGATTTATTACGCGGACATGATTATGCGTGCCATCGGACGAATCAGTTTTCCAATTTTCTGTTTTCTGTTAATTGAGGGATTTCTACATACACATGATGTGAAAAAGTATGCTCTGAATCTTGGTATTTTCGCACTGGTTTCAGAAGTTCCGTTTGACCTTGCATTTGCGGGAAAACCGTTTTATCTGAATTATCAGAATGTATTTTTCACTCTGTTTATCGGCCTTGTGATGATGATTTTCCTGCAGAAGATTGATGAAAAAACGCATCAGGACGGTACAAACTGGCGGGGAGCCAACTGGAAAGTTTCCATTGGAAAACTGCTGGTGATCGTAGCGGCATGCACTGTTGCTACACTGCTGAAAACCGATTACAGTGCGATGGGAATTCTGACGATTGTTCTGATGTATAACCTGCGTAACAATAAGATGTATTGTATTGGAATTGGCTGCGCCGTACTTACGCTGCTGAGCCTGAATGAAATCACCTGTTTTCTGGCGATGATCCCGGTGCATTTTTATAACGGAAAACGAGGATTGAATCTGAAGTATCCGTTTTATGCGTTTTATCCGGTGCATCTGCTGGTGCTGTTTGCGATTGCGGCGGTACTGGGGATGGCGGGGGTTGCGGTTGTTTAAAAAACGGACACCCGGAAGTGCACCTGCGCCGCCTGGGACTGTGCCCTGGGGCACAGTCCCAGACGACACAGACGCACTTCCGGGCTGACATTGAGGCGGGCGGTGGGGAGGTCTGGATTTGCTGCGCAAATCGGCGTGAGATTCTACTTAATATACTTCTTAACTTCCAACGGATACCCCAAAAGCTCTTCGCTGCGAATCACTTCAAAATTCTCCGGTTGAAAATCTTTGCGTAACGTCACAGTGTTCAGGCAATGATATCCCAATCTATGATAGAGTTTCATCGCTCCAAAATTTCGCGCAGCTACCTCAAGATAGACAGATTCAGAATACTTTTTTATCTCGGCTTCGACCAGCGCAATCGCATGACTTCCGTATCCGTTTCCCTGGTATTCCGGAAGTACGAAAAGATCTTCGATCCAGTCAACTTCCGCCCCGCGGCTTCCGAGATGCACAAATCCAATGGGGATCTCTTCTTTTAAGATAAAATAAAACACATGCCCTTTGTCTGTCCAGGCAGCAAGATTCTCCGCGGCCTCTTCGTCGGTTATAACATAATCACCATGAGCCAGCCAAAAGCCTCGAATCAGCTCTTTTGCAAGTTGTGCTTCGTTTTCATATTTCTGTAAAGCTATAATTTCATTCATTTTTTCATCTCCCTTGTTTGTTTAACCGAATCAAGTAAGTCCCAACCCCCTGCTTATTGCTTCGCGCAATGGAAGCAGGTGACTTGCTTGATTCGGTTAAACTATGATATACTCAAATCATCATGATACCAGGCTCAAAAAGCTAATGCAAGCTCGCTTGCAAGAGGATTTTTGAACTCTTGACCTGTCAAAAACATGACGAGGAGTGCAATGATATGAAAAAAGCGACAAATTTGATATCCTTTCTGATTTTAATGATGGTACTGGTCGGCTGTAGCAAAGAAACGGTCCATATCGACTTTCCTTTTGAAGTTGGAGATGTTGAAAATATCGAAATGTACCACTATGCGGGAGCACCGGTATCAGCAGAAAAGAAAATAGTCGTTGCAAAAACTGATATAACAGACTTGTATCATATGTTTGAAAACTTATCATTGACAGACAAACAAGTCGAAGAAACCACAGGCGCAGATGTGACCAGTTTTCGATTTAACCTTTCGGATGGGACAAACTACGAACTGGTTTATGTCTGCAATGGAGTCAAGAACGGAAAGCTGAAATCTTCCACGGGCAATTTTGAATACTTCACAAGTTCAGATATCGGCTCATATTGGTCAAATATGGATCTTGAATCAGTTCCAGTGAAAGAAAGTGAATTGCCGAAGTGGCATAACTGATTCAGCCTCGAAGGACTCCCTGTCATACGCGCTGGGGTGTTTTTATATATGATTCATCTCGTTTCCGTTTCTCATAAATCGCTTCCATCCATTCCAGCACATCCTCTTTGTTCTGCTGAAACGGTTCGCTGTGGCTCAGGAGAAAATACGGCGCACGCACGTTTTTCAGAACTCGGATTTCTGCCAGCAGGCGCTCGGCATTATAAACGGTCTGTCCGTTTTTCTGCGTCGCATATGCCGCATCCCCGAGAAAGCACCACGTCTCATCCACTTCCAATGCAAGCGATCCTTTGGCATGACTCGATGGAATCGGAAATAAATGTAACCACACGTCACCGTCCTGAAACCACGTATCTTCTTCTATCACAGTTCCTGTTTTTGTATAACGAAACGTATTTTTCCCCTGGTAAACCGCTTCGCACGAAATCTCCGACAGATTCCCGATATGGTCGGGATGAAAATGGGATAAAATCACCCGAATTTCTTTTCCTGTCTGTTCTGACTTTTTCTGCAGAATTTCTGAAACCGCAGGATGATTTCCCACGTCATATACCCAGAAAAATGCATCACCCTCGATGATCACAACATTTGCCGAAAGTGGATGTTCTGTCGGTGTAAGATAGGAAATGTGATCGTTGATTGTCTGGATGTGCGGAATCTGTATCGGCTCTTTTCTTTCTTCTTTCATCAAATCAACACCTCTTTTCCTTCGAACACAAAACACAATGACCGACAGATTTAAGAAATCTCTTTCGTTCTCTGCCGGTCATGATATTAATGAAAATTAGTAGCTATCTTATTTTAGAAGCTGAACACCGCCACACCATACGCCGGAAGTGCATATGCAATCCGATATGGCTGGCCATCGCATTCTCCCTCTTTGGCACGGTAGGCTACCTGGCGTTTTTCGGTCGGGCCGCCGTATTTCATATCGGAGCTGTCGAGTATCAGGCGGTACTGTTTTTTGCGCGGTACGCCACACATATAATCCGGACGCTCGACCGGTGTGAAATTGCAGACGAACAACAGGTTGTTTTTTCCTGTCGGTGACCAGCGGACGAAGCTGTAAATGCTGCGGTCGCCGTCGTTGGCATTGATCCACTGGAAGCCTTCGTAGCCGCAGTCGTTCGCGTAGAGTGCCGGGTACTTGCGGTACATTTTCAGCAGGTCACTGAAGAAGGTCTGCAGATGCTGATGCCCCTCATCTGCCAGCAGGAACCAGTCGATCTCGCGTTCCTCGCTCCACTCGCGGAGCTGTCCGAAATCCTGTCCCATGAACAGAAGTTTTTTGCCCGGGTGCCCGAACATGAAAGCATAGCCTACCATCAGGTTCTGGAATTTTTCCTCCAGATCGCCCGGCATTTTGTTGATCATCGAGCATTTCAAGTGGACAACCTCATCGTGCGAGAGCACCAGAATGTAGTTCTCGGAAAATGCATAGGTCATGCCGAAGGTCATCTTGTTATGGTTGTATTTGCGGAAGTATGGATCGAGCTTCATGTAATCGAGGAAGTCATGCATCCATCCCATGTTCCATTTGTAGGAGAAATGCAGGCCGCCGTCCTCTACGCTTCCCGTTACCTTCGGCCACGTTGTGGACTCCTCGGCAATCATGATGACACCTTTGTTTCGTCCGCGCACCAGGGTATTCAGGTGTTTGAAGAACTCGACGGCTTCAAGATTTTCATTTCCGCCGTTCTTGTTCGGCACCCACTGGCCCGGCTCTTTTCCGTAGTCGAGATACAGCATCGAAGCAACAGCATCGACACGGAGACCGTCTACGTGGTACTCTTCTACCCAGTAAAGCGCATTTGCCAGCATAAAGTTTTTCACTTCATTTTTGCCGTAATCAAAGATCTTCGTTCCCCACTCCGGGTGCTCGCCCTTTCTCGGGTCGGCGTACTCATACAGCGGCTGGCCATCAAAATCAGCAAGGCCGTGCGCATCTTTCGGGAAGTGTGCCGGTACCCAGTCCAGAATAACACCGATTTTATTTTTATGCAGATAATCAACAAGATATTTAAACTCTTTCGGTGTTCCGTAGCGGGAGGTCGGTGCGTAATAGCCCGTTACCTGATAGCCCCAGGAACCGTCAAACGGATGCTCTGCAATTCCCATCAGCTCTACGTGGGTATAGCCCATTTTTTTTACGTAATCGGCAAGCGAATGTGCGAACTGAACGTAATTGTAAAATCCGTCCGGGTTGGATTCGGACCACGGATGTTTCATCCAGGAGCCCGGGTGCACTTCGTAGATGGAGAGCGCGGATTTCTGAACGTCAAATTTTTTGCGGTTCGTCAGCCATTCGCTGTCACCCCAGCGGTAGCCTTCGATTTCCGCTACTTTTGACGCGGTACCCGGCCGTTTTTCGGATGCAAATGCGTATGGATCTGCTTTGTACAGTTCTCTTCCGTCCGGTGTGCGGATGTAATATTTATACATCATTCCCTCGGTCACGCCCGGAATGAACACTTCATAAACGCCGTCCTCGCCGACTTTCCGCATCACATTGGCATGGGCATCCCAGCCGTTGAATTCGCCGATGACAGATACTTCCGCCGCATGCGGAGCCCATACGGTGAACCAGGCTCCTACTTTGCCGTCTTTTTTGTCCAGGTGCGCACCCATTTTCCGGAAAATATCGTAATGGGTTGCCTGGCCAAATAAGTACTGATCCAGTTCAGAAAATCTTGGCTGATAGCCCGCCGGTTTTTTTGGCGCTTTTCTGGTTTTCGCTGTTGTTTTTGCAGTTTCCTTCATAGAAAAAATCCCCTTTATGATTCTTTTTCAATCAGAACACAGCCGCACGGAGGTACTTCAACAAAAAGTTTTCCATTTTCCGGAGAAATGGCTTCTCCGGTTACCGCGTTTTTCCATGTTCCGTCGCAAGATGCAGGAATCCAGACTCCCGCACTCTGGTTTTCATCATTATTTACTGCTGTGATCAGAGCGTCTGTCTCATCCAGGCGTGCAAAGGCATACTGGCGGTTGGTCAGCATGAGTTCGCGGTATCTTCCCGTTCGTGCTGCAGGATGTTTTTTTCTGACGTCTGATAATGTTTTGATCCATGCCGGAAGTTTTTCTGCCGGCGGATTTTTCTCCAGTTCTTCCAGATTCAGCGCCGGACGCAGCGGATCGTCGTTTCCGCCTTCTTTTCTTCCCTCGATGCCGAATTCCGATCCGTAATAGATGGACGGGATGCCCGGCAGGAAGTACAGCAGCGCATAAATTGGAATCATGTTTTCTTTTACGTTCAGCTTGCTGGCCAGACGGTCTACGTCGTGGTTGTCAACGAAGCTGTACAGTTTCTTTCCTTTGTAAATGCCGCCGTTTTCGTCAAATTCGCGGCGGATCGTATGTGCAATTTCGAAGTAGTTATGATCGTTATGTCCCGAATAAAGTCCTTTGTGAAGCTCGTAGTTTGTGACACTGTGCAGCAGATGCTGGCCGTCTCCGATGTAGCGCGCATAGTCGCCGTGGATGACTTCGCCCATCAGCCAGAAGTCCTGTTTTTTGGCGGATGTGCGTGCGCGCATCTGCTCCATGAAGCCGAAATCCAGGCAGTCGGCGCAGTCGAGACGGATGCCGTCGATGTCGAATTCGTCGATCCAGAAGTCGATGACATCAAGGAGATAGTCGCGGACCTGCTGGTTCTGGAGATTCAGGTTGACGAGTTCGAAGCAGTTTCTCCATGCTTCGTAGGAGAATCCGTCGTTATAGCAGGTGTTTCCGCCGAACCAGATTCCTTTGCACCATCCGCAGTACGGGGACTGTTCTCTTTTTTCCTGAATGTCGCGGAAGGCAAAGAATTCGCGGCCGGTGTGGTTGAAGACACCGTCTACGACGACTTTGATGCCGAGTTCGTGGGCTTTTTTTACGTATGCGGCAAAGTCCGCGTTGTCGCCTAAGCGGCGGTCTACCTGTTTGTAATCTTTTGTGTCGTATCCATGTGTGGTTGATTCAAACAAGGGGCCGATATAGATTGCGGTACAACCGAGATCTGCGATGTGCGGAAGCCACTGTTCCAGTGTGGAAAAGCGGTGTACGGTTTCTTCCGATTCATTTTTTCTCGGCGCGCCGGTCAGTCCGATCGGATAGATGTGATAAAATTCTGCCTCTTCATACCATGGTGCCATTTTGTTTGTCCTCCTTGTTTTTGGGTTATGAGTAAATTCCATACATGAACTGGTGTACCAGACGGTAGACTTCTTCGTCCCGGACGACGAGGTTGGAAAGATCGGATTGATCTCCTGCTGTCATCATCAGGTAGTGCATCAGGATTCCGGAGAAGCCTACGGCGAATTGTTCCTGACGGCCGTTCATGTTGCCGAGTTCGGCGCTGGCGTTGTCGAAGACGTCGACGCACAGGTGATAGAACCGGTCAATCATGGGGTATACGGTGCGGAAGCCTTCGCTTTTTCTTCCGGAATAGAACAGTGCCATCATCAGCATATGGAATTTCGGGTCTTCAGAGGCTCCGTTGAAGAAGGCACGCGCGATGCGGTACAGTTTTTCGGGGATGTTTTTCCCGGTTTCGGAGGCTTCGATGAGTTTTTGTTCCATGGGCTGAAAGTGCTCGTTTAGCAGGGCTTCGAGGAGGCCTTGTTTGCTTCCGAAGTAATAGTACAGGGTTGGTTTGGATACTCCGGCGGAGTCTACGATCTGCTGAACACCGACGGCGTCGTACCCGCTTTCGTAGAAGAGGGTCAGAGCTGAGTTCATGATTAGCTGACGATTGTCCATTTTGAATCCTCTTTGTTGCGGAAGGGACGCTCTCTGGAGTTCGCCTGGCCGCGGTGTGTTTGGGTGGTTGTTTGTTACGTGTGAGTTGGCATTTGTTTTGGTTTAAAATGCTTTTGTTGATTTTGTATTTAAGAAGTCTGCTTTTGTGTGTGATGGTCGAATTGCGTGAGTTTTTGGCAATTTTGACGAATTTTATTGGATTTTGCAGGTTTCTTATGTGTGTTTCTGTTATCATTATACCAATCGGTATATAAAAAGTCAATGCGAAATATATAATGGATGAAAATAGATGCATAGAAAAAGAACCGGCGGGGAAATCTTTAGTTTAGTTCTCAGATTTCTCTGTCGGTTCTTTTCTTATTTTCTGATACTGTTTTTATACGAACTGAACCTCACATGACTAAAGTCACGTGCTTCAGACCGCTTTAGGCGGCAGACAAAATATCGGCGGATCCGCCTGTTTCTTAGATCTTGCGCGGATACGCGCTTCTTCCATGCCGGATACGGCAGGGCTCCACATAACAGGTAGTCCACGGGATATCTGCCTGTGTTTATGCTGCTTTTCGCAGTTCCATTTCTGAAATTAAGTCTCTCAAATCCGCATAAACACATGAGGTTCTACTCTTTACTGCAGGAACTTTTGCCTCCAGCAAAGACCTTTCCGTTGCCGGTAAGGGTTTTAAAATTTCACGGATAAAATACCTTGCTCCAATATTGTACGATGCAGATAATCCTCCTTCTGCATTTTTTTGCATTTTCTCTTTTTGTTCTCCAATTGCTGTTTTCCTTCAGATGCCGTATAATGGAAACAGCATTTTTCAAATTCAAATTAAGGAGAACATAAACTGATGATACGATTTAATAATGACTACAATCACGGTGCGCACCCGGAGATTCTGGAGGCGCTGGGGGCTATTAATGGGAACAGTTATGGTGGATATGGGGAGGATGAATGGTGTGAGAAGGCTGCGGAGCTGATTCGGGAGAAGATTCATTGTGCGGATGCGGCGGTTCATTTTTTTCCGGGGGCGACGCAGGCGAATTTTATTGTGACGGCGGCAGCGCTTTCGCCGGTGCAGAGTGTGATTGCGGCGGATACAGGACATATTAACTGCCATGAGGCGGCTTCGATTGAAAATACCGGGCATAAGATTCTGGAGCTGCCGAATACGGATGGTAAAATTTCGGCGGAACAGATTGCGGCGTGTGCGGCGGCTTATTATGAAGGCGGTGAGCCGGAGTATCTGACGGAGCCGAAGATGGTATATCTTTCATTTCCGACTGAGCAGGGAACGCTGTATTCGCTGCAGGAGCTGACGAAGATTCACGAGGTCTGCCGGAAGTATGATATGTATCTGTTTGTGGACGGGGCACGGCTTGGATACGGGCTTGGATCAGAGAAGAATGATGTTTCTCTCGAGGATCTCGCTGCTCTCACAGATGTTTTCTATTTCGGCGGAACGAAATGCGGTGCGCTGTTTGGTGAGGCCGTTGTGCTTACAGCTGACTCGCTGAAAAAGCGGTTCAAAGCCTACATGAAACAGAACGGCGCTGTCCTCGCAAAGGGATGGCTGCTCGGACTGCAGTTCTACTGCCTGCTGGGGCATGATCTTTATTTCACTGCGACACGCCGCGCCGATGAACTTGCCATGAAACTCCGCAAAGCATTTGCGGCGCAGGGGATTCCATTCTGGGTGGAGAGTTTTACGAATCAGCAGTTTGTGATTCTCACCGATGCGCAGAAGGAAACTCTGGAAAAACGCTATATTTTCGAGCCAATGGGGAAATCCGCGGACGGCGGAAATATTGCGCGGTTCTGCACCAGCTGGGCAACAACGGAAGAGGAAGTACAGACACTGATTGATGACCTCAAAGCTTTATAATTTTTGTCCAAAACGGCATTCTGCAAACACCGGCGATCTCTAAATCTGCTTTGCAAATTCAAAGAAAAAGCTGTACTGGTGTGCCACGAAAATGCAGATTTTGCCTTGTTTTACTCCGAGAAAGGAATCTTTATGTCTCATAAAATTGGTATTACCGCCTGCTCCAACCCCATGCATCCTTCCTTTTCCGCCGATCTGGCGCGTCTCTGTCAGATTCTGCGGGAGCTGGGCTTCGATCCTGTTTTAAGCCCCTGCCTCTACGACAACGGTTCCGGCTTTTCCGGCACGGGCGCGGAGCGGGCGGATGCGTTGATGAACCTTTACTGTGACCCAGAAATCACGGATATTTTTGATGTTTCCGGCGGCGATATGGCGAATGAAGTTCTGCCGTATCTGGATTTTTCTGTCATCGCCGCCTCCGGCAAGCGCTTCTGGGGATACAGTGATCTCACGACGATTGTCAATGCTGTCACGACTGCGACTGGAAATGAGTCGATGCTGTATCAGGTTCGAAATCTGCTGTACGACCACAGCGCCGAACAGATCACTCTGTTCCAAAACGCTTTTTCCGGGCAGTCTCCCAGCCTCTTCGACCTCCCTTGCACATTTCTGCAGGGCGATCACATGGAAGGGGTGATGATCGGCGGAAATATCCGCTGTTTTCTGAAGCTCGCCGGAACGGATTTTCAGCCGGATTTCCGCGGAAAAATCCTGCTCCTCGAAGCCATGGGCGGCGGCGTTCCGCAGATGGTTACGTTTCTGTCCCAGCTGAAAATGATGCATGCCTTTGAACAGATCAATGGTATTCTCCTCGGAACATTTTCCCAGATGGAACGCGACCAGCTGACGCCGGATATGCCGCAGCTTGTCCGCCAGGCGGCCGGACCGGATCTCCCGATTGCAAGGACTCCGTATATCGGCCACGGCACGGATGCACATGCCGCCGTGATCGGCAAATTTTATCAGATTTCTTCTGACTGATATACATCCGCGTAGCGCACGCCGAACTCCTCTGCGTCTGCATGGCGTTCCATATAGATATCAATGTGGCCGTACGGCGTGCCGCGGTCCTCGACCGTATAAATTTTTCCGCCGATATTCAGCTTCGTTCCAAACGGCAGAACGCCGGTTGCAATGGTCCGGCCCTGCACCGGCATTTTTCCGGATGCGGTCGGGCCGCCCGCCCAGCGGCCACAGCAGACGGCGCAGTTGCAGTAAGCGGTCAGTTTAAAATTGCCGAGATATTTTCCCGAAGCGCTTTCCAACCGATCACCTGCGGTACTGTTTTCTGCACTTGTATTCTGCACATTTTCTGCTCCCGCCTTCTGTTTTCCACCATTCCCGTTTTCTGTTGTCTGGTTATCCACAGAGTTTCCTTCTTTTCTCCCATTATCCACATCTCCCGTTTCTATTTTGCTCTCACGCATTTCCTTCGAAATCACCCGCACAGCAAATTCTGTCGATTTCTCATAGTTAAAATCTGAAATCAGAATCCCCGTCGCCTCGCTTCCAGCGTGGATTACTTTTCCATCACCGAGATAAATCATGACATGGTAAATAAACCCGCTCTCCCGCTGGTAAAACAGCAGATCACCAGGCTTTGCCTCCTGCACCGGAATGCGTGTTCCAGCTTTCGCCTGCTGGCGTGAGGTTCTCGGAAGGGTATACCCGAAATTAGCAAAAATCTGCTGGGCAAAGCCGGAACAGTCGCAGCCGTTTGTAAGACTCGTCCCGCCCCAGACGTACGGATTTCCCAGGAATTTTTTCGCGTACTGCAGGACCTCGCCGCGCGCTTCGTCAGAAGAAAGAAGTGTTCTCGTCGTTGCATATGTATAGGTGTACGCCTTATTATTCCATGGCTTCACCCACATTTCCGCCATGGGAAAACTTTCCTCCTGCCAACGGTTTACCTCTTTTTCAGCCTCTTCTCCGCGCAGGAGATACCGCGCGCAGACAAATCCACGGACATCGCCGGATTCCACATAAACCCAGTCAGAATCCGCATCCGCTAAAATATAACAGAGGCTTCCCTTCGGCAGGATTCCGACGATTTTCTGATTTGTGCCTTTTCCTTCGCGGACGTGAAGCCAGGAATTCACATCGGCGATAGCATATGTTTTTTCAACCGTATGAAACAGCCACGGCATACGGGAAATCGTGACTTTTTCAGCTTCTGCCGCCTGCCACTCACTGTAGCTTTCCCGCGTGCGCTCAGCTTCCTGCTCTGCCGAAAAGACGGGTTCAGCCTCGGCGGCTGGCGGTTCCGCAGACTGTGATAAATCAGAATCCGAAGAGACTTCTGCCGTCTTGTCCCCACCAGTTGCATCATCACTTCCTGCAGATCCGTTTTCTTCCTCCGGCGGTTCCATCTGCTCCCCATCTCCGCCGCCGATTTCTTCCTGCCCCGGCCATGGATCGTTGGAAATATCTTCCCCTTCGCCCGGCCACGATCCATCCATTTCACTGTTTCCCGGTGTTTCCGGCATGTCTCCCTGATCTCCCGGTTCTGGATTTTCCGGCTCCTCTGGCTCTGTCTCGCCTGCCTCTCCCGGTTCTGCATTTTCCGGCCCCTCTGGTTCTGTCTCGCCCGTTTTTCCCGGTTCCGTCATTCCTGCATTCTCTCCGCCGTCAGGCTCCTGCGGTTCCGGTTCCTCCGGGACTGTCTCATCTTCTTTTCCCTCGGATCCACTTTCCTCTTCCATCTCATCATTCTGCGTACCTTCCGGTTCTGTCACCTCTTCCGCTTCCGCAGGTGCCTCCTCCGCCGCATCTTCCTCCACGCAAAAAGAAGCAGCCCCAACGGCTGCTTCCCCTGCAATCTCAATTCCAATCTGTCCCGGATCGGCCGTTTCCTCTTCTGCTGCATAAACGGCTGTCGGGTTTCCCAGTGTCACTGCGAGCGCACCGATCATCGCGGCGCGCACCAGCTCGGCGCATTTGTCGCCCATCATTGTTTTATCAACCATTTTCGCTTTCTCCTATTCAATTTGCCCGGCCAGACGGAATTGATCCGAACAAATAAAACAGAAGAAACACCTCTGGTATCGCTTCCTATTCCTCTGCTCGAAACAGTCTGACCGCATTTTTTTCTGTCGTCTCAATGACTTCTTCTTCCGAAATTCCCTTGAGTTCTGCGATCTCCTGCACAACGTACGGCAGATACAGAGATGAATTTCGTTTTCCCCGGTACGGAACCGGTGCCAGATACGGACTGTCTGTTTCCAGCAGAATGCGCTCCATCGGAGCCATCTGAACCACTTCTTTGATCTTCTTTGCATTTTTGAACGTCACCACGCCGCCAATGCCAAGATAAAATCCCATTTTCAGGTATTCCTCTGCCATCTCCACAGAGTAGGAAAAACAATGAATGACGCCGCCGATCTCCTCCGATTTTTCTTCTTTCATGACGCGGAGCGTATCGGCCGCCGCCTCCCTGCTGTGAATAATCATCGGAAGTTTTTCTTCCCGAGCAAGCGCAATCTGACGGCGGAACCAGTATTCCTGCTTCTCATGATTCTCCTTGTCCCAGTAATAGTCAAGGCCAATCTCACCGACCGCGACCGCCTTTTCCATGCGGCAGAGTTCCCGCATCCGCGCCATCACGTCCTCGTTCAGATCGCCCACCTCATCCGGGTGAAGGCCGAACGCGCCGTAGATGAACGGATACGCTTCCATCAGTTTTCTTGTATTTTCCAGTGATTCCAGATTTGCCGAGACATTGATGATACGCCCGATCCCGTTTTCCTGCATCGAGGAAAGCAGCTCTGCGCGGTCTTCATCAAATTTCTCATCGTCATAATGTGCATGTGTTTCAAATATCATATCCGAATTTCTCCTTAAAAAAACGAAACAGAAACGGAAGAAAGCTCTGCATAGCCTTCCCCTGTTTCCGTTTCCACGTTTATCCATCCTATCGTTCGTTGTTTTCGTAAAAGTAAAGTGCGCCGCTGCGCCTGTGCTTATTATAACGCATTCATTTTTCCCGCGTCAACCAGGAAACGAAAAAAAGTCACACTTCAACATGATCACCGCCGCGCCGCAATCTCATCCAGCAGGCAGCCCGCCACTTCGTCTTTTCCCATGAGCGGAAGCTCCTTGATGCCGTCCTTCGTGATCAGCGTCACCACATTCGTCGCCACACCGAAGCCGGCACCCTCTGTCTTCAAATTGTTTGCCGCGATCATGTCCAGATGCTTCTTCTCCAGCTTTGCACGCGAGTTTTCCACCATGTTCTCGGTTTCCATCGAGAAGCCGCACACAAACAACCCCGGATGACGGTTCTTTTCCACCCATCCCAGAATATCGTCGGTGCGCTCCAGCGGAATGCTCATGTCACCGTCCTTCTTTTTGATTTTCTGATCCGCCACCGTCACAGGCCGGTAATCAGCAACCGCGGCCGCCTTAATCAGAATATCCGTCTCCGGCAATGTCTCCCGCACCGCCTCCAGCATGTCCTTCGCCGTCGTCACCGGTCGCATCGCAACGCCTGGAACCGGGGCTAATGAAACCGGGCCGGAAATCAGCGTTACCTGCGCGCCGCGGAGCATCGCCTCCCGCGCAATCGCGTATCCCATGCGGCCGCTGCTATGGTTCGTCAGATACCGCACCGGATCGAGGGATTCCTGCGTCGGGCCTGCAGTCACGGTGACACGCACACCAGCGAGCGTCTTTTCGCGGGCAAGCTCCATCGCGATATAATCGAGCAGCACCTCCGGGTCCGGCAGTTTTCCTTTTCCGACGTCCTTGCACGCCAGCATTCCCACGGTCGGCTCGATGATGCCGAAACCGTATTTTTTCAGCGTCGCCAGATTATCCTGCGTAATCGGATTTTCCAGCATCGCCGTATTCATCGCCGGAGAGACCAGCTTTTTGCACTTCGCTGCGAGCACCACCGTTGTCAGCATATCATCTGCAATGCCGTGTGCCATTTTTGCAATCACATTGGCGGTAGCCGGGGCAATCATAATCAGATCCGCCGCTTTTGCCAGCGAAATATGCGTCACCTCATATTTAAAATCACGCGCAAACGTATCGACCACGCAGCGGTTGTTGGTCAGCGTCTCGAACGTCAGCGGGGTGATGAACTGCGTCGCGTTTTCGGTCATGATGACATGCACGTCTGCTCCGGCTTTCCGAAGACCGCTCGCCACATTTGCCATTTTATAGGCGGCAATTCCGCCCGTCACACCAAGTACAACACATTTTCCGTCAAGATTTTCCATTGTAACTCCGTTCTGCTGCCTCGAAGCAACTTTTTTCCTATGATAGTTTTAAGTATAGCAGACAGAAAAACAGATTACAACCAATCCTGTTTGCCATTGACGCAAAAAGGCTTTATAATAAAAGGACAAAAGAGCTCTACTTTTAAAATAATCGCGAGGTATTTTTATGATTTTAGCCATTGATATCGGGAACACAACCGTTACGCTCGGCGGCGTCCGGATCGCACCGCAGCAAGCGTATTCCCTCGAATTCACAGCCCGGATTGACATCAACCACACCTGGTCTGCCAGCCAGTATGAATCTGCGATCGAGCAGCTTTTTGAAGACAAGAATCTTTCCCCGTCCGACTTTCGGGGCGTCATCATTTCCAGCGTTGTTCCATCGGTTCTGACGCTTCTGCAGGAATGTGTCCGTAATCTGTTCGGCACAGAACCGCTGCTCGTCACATCCGAAAGTGATCTCGGCATGACATTTTCCATCCCGGAACCGGAAAAAGTAGGCCGCGACCGCCTCGTTGATGCAGCCTGGGCCGCCGCACATTATCCGCTGCCGGTCATCACCGTGGATCTTGGAACAGCGACGACCTTCAATGTCATCCGGGAAAACAGCGTCTTCTGCGGCGGCGCCATCGCACCGGGACTCGATATGGGACTTGGCGCCCTCTCCGAGCGGACCGCCCAGCTCCCGCGGCTCGACCTCCAGATCCCGAAACGCATCATTGGCAGAAACACCGAAGAATGCATTCTCTCCGGCACCATCGTCGGCATGGCCGCGATGCTCGACGGAATGGTCCAGCGCATCGAAGCCGAACTCGGCTCCCCCGCCACCCTCATCCTCACCGGCGGCGCGGCACGCTTCGTCGAACCGCTCGTTTTACATCCTCATATCTATGACCCGAACCTTCTGCTGAAAGGGCTGGCGTTCCTGTGTGAGCGGAATTGTGCAAATTAAAATCGTACTTCCAAATATTCATCAGACTTTTTCATTCTGCATGACGTTAAAAAGCGTGTCTGTTCTCCAGGCACGCTTTTCTCTATTTTTCTATGGAATCGCAACCCTTCTTTGTGTTGCCTCTCCGCTTTTCAGTTTTTCCTGATTCTCCTCTTTCAGGTTTAAAATACACGGGCGAATCACCTCTCTTCCAAAACAGACATTCCGGGAACCTTCCAAAAGTTGAATTTTCTCTTTTCAGTATATCATGAATTTTTCCGGGACACACTCTTTTCCCTCTCCCTATGCACGGAAAAACTCCCGGCACTGCCGGGAGTTTATGACTTTCTTATTTCATAGTAACTATTCAGAACCCCATCTCGATTCCGCTTGCGCTGCATCTCGATGTTGCTTCTCGCCATATGAAATTCCAGAAAACCGTTCATTCATGCAAGCATGATTCACGATTTTCTTTCATTTCGCATGGCTCTGAATAGTTACATTTCATATTACTTTTTCACCTGCTCATATACCAGTCCCGGATAAGCTTCGAGGCTGACACCGTTTTTTTCAAACATTGGAAATGCTTCTGCGCCGGATGCGCATACGGCGGTTGCCATGCTTGTCTGTTCAGTGTAGCTCTCCCAGTTGTCGGCAGTAAGGCCAGGCTGGTATGCTTCCCAGGCAGTTTCGTATTCGGTGCTCTTATCGGAAGGAATCGCATCTTTCAGGCTCTCGCCGGACCAGACGGCAAGCTGATCTGCTTTTTTGTAAGTATATTCCGGGAGCTGATCGTCGCCCAGCGACTGGTACAGCTCATAGCGGGTAATGGAGTCTTTGGAACTTCCGTAGGATTTTTCCATCTCTTTTTTCACGGTATCCATATCGGCATCATCCGGGTAGGTGATGTCTACTTCGCACAATACTGGTTTTCCCGTCGCTCCGGTCTGATCGAGGTTGATAAACTGAAACATGACTCTGGAAGTTTGCTCGCCGAAAACAGTGGCTTCTGTATCTACTGCGATCGCGGCTGCACTGTTAGTTTCGGAGAAAATTTCCACCTGGTCCCGATCCAGATTCCAGTCGGCAAGCACTTCATCCACCGTTTTCCCCCATCCGGTATCCGGCGGCGTAATTTCCTTGCTGCTCTCTTTCGCTCCCTGACATCCAGTCAGCAACAGAGCACACATTGCAAAAATACCTGCTAATTTTTTATTCATACACCTGCATCTCCTTTCCGCTTTGTTATTTTTTTCACATACTTTTTTTGTTAGCCCTATACTACCATATATTCTTCTGAAAATCTATGACGTTTGGTGAAAATTTTCTTACATTTTTCTTATGCATTCGATTTAAATCAAAGAAAAAGCAACAACATCCCTTATAGAAATTCTCTACCGCTAGTGAACCTCACATGACTAAAGTCACGTGCTTCCGGCCGCTTTAGGCGGCAGACAAAATATCGGCGGATACGCCTGTTTCTTAGATCTT